>JAWOIO010000109.1:0-80693 GCA_046484625.1 Acidimicrobiia bacterium | reverse complement strand
GCGCCGCGTGCGGGAGCACGCGTGGCGTCGGGGGGGAGGTCGAGCGGCGCAGCGGAAGTGGTCCTCTACACGCCCGACCACGACGCGTCGATGGCATCGCTCGGCGAGGCCGGCGTCCGCCGCGTGATCGACGCATGGGCGGAGCGCAGCGTCGCGCTCCTCGCGCGCCCCGAGGTCGAGTACGTCCTCGTCTTCGAGAACCGGGGCCGCGACGTCGGCGCCACGATCGACCACCCGCACGGGCAGATCTACGCGTTCGCATCGGTCCCGCCGGTCCCGACCCGTGAGCTCGCGGTCGCCGCCGAGCACGGCTGTCCCGTCTGCTCAGAGGTCATCCGGGAAGGCGAGGCGGCGACCCGGATGGTCCACGACAGCGACACCTGGGTCGGGTGGGTGCCGTTCGCGAGCCCGTGGCCCTACGGCCTGCTCCTCGCGCCGCGTGCACACGTCGACGGGCTCCCCGCGCTCGACGACACCGCACGCGACGGGTTGGCCCGGACGCTCGTCGACGTGCTCGGTCGCTACGACGCGCTCTTCGACCCCGAGGCCGGACCCTTCCCGTACATGCTCTGGATCCACCAGCTGCCCGGAGACGGCGATGCGCATCTGCACGTGCACCTCGCCCCACCGTGGCGATCGCCCGGGGTCCCCCGCTATGTGGCGGCCGGCGAGCTCGGGAGCGGCATGTACTTCAACCCGGTCGCGCCCGAGGATGCCGCGGCCGCACTGCGCGCGGCGGGCGGACGCGACGGCTAGACCGCCCCGCCGCGGCCTCTGCGGTGCCCGAAGGCGTGGCCGAGGTCGGCGTCCGCGAACGCGGGCGGAGCGGCGCCGTCGACCGTGAACCGGTAGAGCGCGGTGCGGTAGATGCCGCTCATCGCCGAGATGACGACGGACACTGCGATCAGCCACACGACGCCGATGGTGCCGAGCACGATCGCCACCACCACGCTGCCGGTCGCGATCCCGCCCGCGATGACCGCGATCGCCGGGAGCGCCGCGACGACGCCCAGGATCCCGAAGCCGAACTGCGCGGCGAGGTTCTCGCCCCAGGTCTGCTTCAGCAGCGTGCCGGAGCGCTTGAGCGCGTTCCACGGACCGAGGTCCTCGAGCATGATCACCGGGATCGTGAGGAACGTGACGACAGCCCATGCGGCGCCGAGGAGCGACGAGATGATCTGCCCGACGAAGCCGGCGCGCTCCTCGATCGCCGAGATGATGATCGAGACCGTCGCCGAGAGGATCGCCCACGGCAGGATCCGGTGCAGCTTCGAGTTCGCCGCGTCGAGCGACGCCCGAACGCTCGCGTTGCGGCCGTCGAGCACCTCGTTCGCGCCCGAGACGAGCCCGGCCTGGAAGTAGGTGGTGACGAAGGCCAGGGCGACGTAGCCGACGGCGACGAACACGTACCCGATCGCCTCGAGGCCCTCCTGACCGTCGGTGGTGTTGACGCCCGTGAGGGCGGTCAGCCCGCCGAACACGCCGAAGACGATGAGCGAGCCGATCGCGGCGAGCACGGGGAACGCCGCCAGGGTCTTGTCGGAGCGAAGCACCGACCACGAGATCTTGCCGAGCTCCCAGGAGGTCCGAATTCTCTGCATGACCAATTCTCTAGCACGACTGCGCCGCCCGTCGCGCCCATAGGATCCGCTCATGACCGGTTCGGGGCGCGCCGCGGCGTTGCGCTCGATGCTTCCCGCCGGTTCCCCGACCCCGAGGTGGTGGCGGGCACCCGGGCGCGTCAACCTCATCGGCGACCACACCGACTACGCCGAGGGGCTCGTCCTCCCGATGGCCATCGACCGCGACTGCTGGCTCGGCATCGCCCCGGGACCGGCGGGTCGGATCCACGCCCGATCGCTCGAGGTGGACGGTGCCGTGGACATCGCGGCCGACGGGACCGACGATCCCCGCGAGGTCCAGCCCCGCTGGGGCGGCTTCGTCGCCGGAGCGGTCCGGGCGCTCATCGAACGTGGCGCCACGATCCCGGACACCGCGCTCGCCGTCTCGTCGACGGTCCCGGCGGGCTCGGGGCTGTCGTCGAGCTCCGCGCTGTCGGTCGCGCTGATCGTCGCACTCGCCGACGCGGCGGGCCTCGCGCTCGGTCCCGACGACGTCGCCCGGGCCGCGCTCGACGCCGAGGTCCGGGCGACCGGCGTCCCGGGCGGTCTCATGGACCAGCTCACGTCGGTGCACGGCGTTGCCGGCCACGCGCTCCTCATCGACTGCCGCGACCTGCACGTCGAGGCGATCCCCATCCCCGCCGAGCTCGCGGTACTCGTGATGCACTCGGGCGTGGCCCGGACCCTCGTCGGGAGTGCGTACGCCGAACGACGCGCGGCCACGGAGGCGGCGGCCACCCGCCTCGGGGTCGCGGCCCTGCGCGACGCACGACCCGACCAGGTGCGCGACGACCCCCGGGCCCGCCATGTCGTCAGCGAGAACGCGCGCGTGCGCGCCTTCGCCGACGCGCTGCGCAACGGGGACCACGACGCGCTCGGCCCTCTGCTCCTCGCCAGCCACGCCAGCCTGCGCGACGACTTCGAGGTGTCGACCCCCGAGCTCGACCTCCTCGTCGAGACGTTCGTCGCGGCGGGTGCCATCGGCGCCCGCCTCACCGGGGCCGGGTTCGGTGGCTGCGTGGTCGCCCTGTCCCCCGCCGACATCGCCGACGACGTGCTGGCCGCGACGGTGGCCGCGTACCGACCGCCCTCGGGTGGAGCGGTTCCCGCGTTCCGGGTGCGGGCCGTCACCGGCGCGGGCGCAGTCGCCGATCCGGACGCGACCGGATGAGCAGGGTCGTGCGAGGAGCCGACGTCGAGGTCGAGCTCGGCCCCGGGACCTACACGCTCCGCTGGCCGGGCGTGGGCCTCGCGCTCGGGCCGTGCGACGCCCGAGTGGGGGTGCACGTTCGCGGGGCCACCACAACCGAGGAGTCGAGCCGCGACGCGACCGGGACCTGGAACATCGACCCGCGGGTGGAGCACGGACGCCCGGGCGCGCGAGCGGAGTGGCGTCCCGCGGGCGGCGGGCTGCGGGTTGCGCTCCACGTGCCCACCGAGGACGGGCCGGTCGTCGTGACCTCGACCTACACGGCGACCGAGCCGGTCGTCGTCGACCGGATCACGCCGTGCGCGGGACCGACCGACGTCGAGGTCCACCGACGCCTCGTCGACGGCTACGACTCCTGGGCCTACTCCGGCGTGCGCGGCCCGGAGCGCGGCGCGTCGTACTGGAACACGGCGCTCGTCGCGAGCGACGGGCGCACGCTGGGCGCACAGGCACTCCGGGCCGATCGATCGTGCACCCGGCTCGCGTGGGACCACGGCCGGTTCACCGTTGACCAGGGCGCGCCGCCCGCGCAGGACCACGTGCCCGGCACCTGGGGCTACCGCACCCCGCCGCCTCCCGGCCTCGGGCTGCCGCTCGACACGGGTGAGACGTTCGCCGGCGAGCCGGTCGCCCTCTCGGCCGGTACCGATGCGTTCGCCGTCGTCGAAGACCTCGGCGCACTCGCGGCCACGACCCTGTCGGTACGACGATGGACCGGGCGACCGGTGCACGGGTGGGAGAGCTGGTACCACTACGGGCTGTTCGTGTCGGCGGACGACATCCTCGCCAACGCGCGGCTCCTCCACGAGCGCTACGGGGACCATCCCGACTTCGACCTCGTCCAGATCGACGACGGTTGGCAGGTCACCTACGGAGCCTGGACCCCGAACGACCGGTTCCCCACCGACCTCGGCGTGCTGGTCGAGCAGCTGCGCGAGCTCGGGTGTCGTCCCGGCCTCTGGATCGCTCCGTTCCGGGTCCAGCCGGGCGCACCGGGGGTGGCCGAGGACCATCCCGACTGGTGCGTCCGGCCCCCTGAGCCGAGCACGGGCGAGCCGGGCACCGGGGACGACGCCGAGCCCTGGCTGGAGCCCGCGCACGGCAAGTGGGCGCTCGACGCGTCCCATCCCGACGCGTGCGCATGGATCCGCGACCTCGGCGCGCAGGTGCGGGCGTGGGGCTTCGAGATGGTCAAGGTCGACTTCTGCTACCTCGGCGCCGTCGCGGGCCGGCGCCACGACCCGCGGGTCACCGGCATCGAAGCCCTCCAGCGCGGTCTCGCCGCGCTGGTCGACGGTCTCGGCGACGACGTCTACGTGCTCGGCTGCGGCATGCCGATGCTGCCGGCCGTCGGGCACTGCCACGGGAACCGGGTCGGCCACGACCTCGCCATGCCGCGCGTGCTCCAGGAGGTCGGACACCCCGTCGATCCCGGGACCGAAGGTGGGTGGACCGGCGCGCGGGGCGTGCGCGTCCAGGCGCGCAACGTCGCCGCCCGTTGGGCGCACCACGGCCGGTGGTACGAGGCCGATCCCGAGGTCGTGATGGCGTGGGGCTCCGACGGCGCCGACACCGCCGGATACCCGCTCGAGGTCGCGCGGGTGATGGCGACCCTCGCGCTCGTGACCGGCGGGCCGTTCCTCCTCGCCGACGACCTGACGGCCGTGACCGCTGCGGAGCGCGCGGTGCTGGAGCACCCCGGTCTCCTCGCGCTCGTCGACGACCGGACGCCGGGCCGGCCCACGACCTTCCGCCCCGTGGACCTCTTCGAGCACGCCGACGCGCCCGACGTGCTCGAGCACGCCTACTCGATCGGCACGGGAATCCCTACGCACTGGGTTGCCACTCGCGGGGAGCGCCGGGTGCACGCGTGCTTCAACTGGTCCGACGCGACCGCGCGCGTCCCCTGCCCTCCGGAGGTCGTGGGGACGACCGAGCTGTGGACGGGTGCGAGCGCGGGGTCCGAGATCGAGGTCCCGCCCGGCGCAGTGCGAGTGCTCGTGGAGCGACGCGAGCCCTGAGAGCCCGGCAACTCCGGTGCAGACCCGGGCGAGCTACATCTTGTCGAGCAGCTCGGCCTTCTTCTTGTCGAATTCCTCGGCGGTGATCGTGCCCTTGTCGCGGAGCGCCGCGAGCTGGTCGATCTGCTCGGGGATGCTCGCGCCCCCACCGGTCTTCACCGCGTCAGCGACGGCCTTGCCGATCTCGGACGCGCCCCGCCCGGCGTCGCGCTTCGCGTCGCCTTCCATCTGACGGTAGATCTCCTGCTGGACACCATCGGGGTGCCGGACGTTCGCGAAGCGGGTCGTCCCCTCCTCACCGGCCGACTGCACCTCGAGGTCGCCGGCACCGATGAGGCGCTCGAAGATCCGCTGGTGGAAGTTGAGGTTGTTGATCCGCTCCAGCGGGATCTCCACCCCGTGACGCGAGATCACGCCCGTGCGGTACACGACCCGCTGGTCGGTGACGACGAAGTAGGTGCGCGTCCACGCGATGAACTTGATGAGCAGCCAGAGCGCCCACCCGACCGACACCGCGGCGACGAGGTAGTAGAGGATCTTCTCGTCGATCCGGACCGCGAGGATGATCGCGACGACGAGCGGGATGCCCGTCAGGATGTGACGCGAGAAGTACCACCAGTGCGGACGGAGATCGAGGGCGACCTGCTCGCCCTCGTTGATGTTGCTCGCAGGGTACGGCATACGGGGATGTTAGAACGTGGGCCCGGTCAGGCCCAGCCCAGCTCGTGGAGCCGGTCGTCGTCGATCCCGAAGTGGTGCCCGACCTCGTGCAGGACCGTCACCCGGACCTGCGCCGCGAGGTCGGCCTCGGTCGTAGCCCGCGCGCACAGCGGCCCGGAGAAGATGGTGATCCGGTCCGGGCTCACGCCCGCGTAGGTGATCGGGTCGCGTCGCGTGAGCGGTACCCCTTCGTAGAGCCCGAAGAGGGTGCCGCCGCGTCCCTCGAGCTGGGTCGCCGTCGGCCACTCCTCCACCATCACCGCGACGTTCTGCATCTCGGCCGCGAGCTCGTCGGGGATGGAGT
The DNA here is from genome assembly GCA_046484625.1 of Acidimicrobiia bacterium. Taxonomy (GTDB): domain Bacteria; phylum Actinomycetota; class Acidimicrobiia; order IMCC26256; family PALSA-555; genus DASUAO01. The sequence continues at coordinate 74,816 of JAWOIO010000109.1, read as the reverse complement.
CGAGCGCCTCGCCGACGAGCTCCTCGAACCGCGCTCGCGTCACCCGCACGCCGGCGACGGTACCCCGGCCTCCGAGCTGGCCGGACGCGCGCCCGGCGCCGTGCGGGAACGTCTCCCGAAATTCCCCCTTGACCTCGGCCCGCGTCGGCGTAAGGTCGCACCTGCCGACGATGCGACGGCACGGGACCGGGAGCAACTCCCAACGGGGACCGGCAACGGGATCCAGCGGGGAGCGACCGGAAGACGAGTCGTCACGCCGACGGTCGGTGCACGAACCCTTCGGGGTACGGGCACCGGGATCGCAACCGACGAGGGCCGGCACCGTTCCAGCCGGACCGAGGATGCGGCGGCGACCGAGCCCGCGAGGGCCTGGGCGCCCCCTGAGAGGTGCGAGACGAAGGAGCACGGGCCCCGAGGAGTCGGAGCGCTTCGGCGTGATGGCTACTCGGGGCCCACCCTTTTCCGGCCGTCGTCCTTCCGGCGTCGGGGGCATCCGCGTCGATGTCGTACCCCGTCGGTACGGTCGCACCCATGGTCGACGAGGGCTCCCCCGCGCCGCACACCGTGACCCCTGGCGCCCCGACGCCGGGCGCGCCCGACCGCTACCTCGACGACCTCGACGAGCACCAGCGGGCCGCCGTCACGAGCGATGCCCTCCCGCTCGCCGTCCTCGCAGGGCCGGGGGCCGGCAAGACCCGGGTCCTCACCCGCCGCATCGCGTGGCGGGTCGCGACCGGTCGGGCCGAGGCACCGAGGGTCCTCGCCCTCACGTTCACCCGCAAGGCCGCCGGCGAGCTCGTCAGCCGTCTCGACCGTCTCGGCGTCCGTCCGGGCCGGAGCACCGGCGTCACCGCCGGCACGATCCACGCGGTCGCGCTGGCCCAGCTCCGGGGGCGCAACCTCGCGCGCGGTCGCGCCATGCCCGCGTTGCTCGAGCGCAAGGTTCGGCTCCTCCTGCCGCTCGTGGGCGGGCGAGGGCCGGCCGCGATCGTCGCGGCACGCGAGCTCGCGACCGAGATCGAGTGGGCCAAGGCCCGACTCGTCGCGCCCGACGCCTATGTCCCTGCAGCCGCGCGAGCCGGACGCACCACCGAGCGCGCGAGCGCCGAGATCGCGACGCTGTATGCGCGCTACGAGGAGTCCAAGCGCACGAAGCGACTCGTCGACTTCGACGATCTCCTCTGGTGGTGCGGCGACGCGTGCGAGCAGGACGAGGAGTTCGCGGGCGAGCAGCGCTGGAAGTTCCGGCACCTCTTCGTCGACGAGTTCCAGGACGTCAGCCCGGCCCAGCTCCGAGTGATCCGCTGCTGGCTGGGCGACCGGCGCGACCTCACCGTCGTCGGCGACCCCGACCAGGCGATCTTCTCGTTCACGGGTGCGGATCCCACCGGCCTCACCGAGTTCACGAAGCGATTCCCCGGCGCGGCCGTCGTGCGCCTCGACCACAACCACCGATCCACCCCGCAGATCGTCGCGGCAGGTGAGGCGCTCCTGGCCGACGGCGGCCGACCGCGGCCCACCCGCCGCGCGCTGAGCGCGTCCGGACCCGAGCCGACGGTCGTCGCCTACGACGACGACGAAGAAGAAGCCCGCGCGGTCGCCCGGACGGTCCGTGACCTTCGCACGCCCTCCCTCGGCTGGTCGGCCTTCGCGATCCTCTACCGCACGAACGCGCAGTCCGCCGCGTTCGAGGCCGCACTGGCCGCGGCCGGGATCCCGACGCGCGTGCGCGCCGACGGACGGTTCCTCGATCGACCCGAGGTGCGCGTGGCCCTCGACCGGCTCCGTGCAGCCGAGCGCGCCGCCCCGGGCGCGACCTTCGCCGACCACCTCAACGAGCTCACCGACGACGGGCCCCCGGACACCGAGGACGGGAGCGCTGCTCCCGACGCCGCGCCCGAGGAGCACGCCGGAGCGGTCGCGCACCTCGCCCAGGAGTACCTGACCATGGAGCCCGATCGCGCCTCCGTCGACGGGTTCATGGCGTGGCTCACGGCATCGCTGCAGGGCGAGGAGCCCGGGAACGGCACCGATGCGGTCGAGCTGTCCACGTTCCATCGGGCGAAGGGCCTCGAGTTCCACACCGTGTTCGTCACCGGCCTCGAACGCGGCCTCGTCCCGATCTCCCATGCCGACACCCCGGCCGCGAAGGCCGAGGAGCGGCGCCTCCTGTACGTCGCGCTCACCCGGGCCGAGCACCGGGTGATCCTCACCTGGGCCCGTCGCCGCGCGTTCGGGACCCGCGCCATGAACCGGGCGCCGAGCCCCTGGCTCGCTCCCATCGAGGCCGTCTTCGACGACGAGCCCGCCCCGTCGCGCGCCGCTTCGGCCTCGAGCGGACCCGAGCGGGCCCGGTCCCGGCTCGGCCGAGCCCGCGCCGCCGGGCCCGGCGACACCGACGGGCCCGAGCCCGACGGCCCGCTCCTCGATGCGCTGAAGGAGTGGCGGCGTGTGCTCGCCAAGGCTTCCAGCGTCCCGGCGTACGTCGTCTTCAACGACGCGACGCTCCGTGCCATCGCCACCGCGCTCCCCGGGTCGCGCGACCAGCTGCTCGACATCTCGGGGATCGGCCCGGTCAAGGTCGAGCGCTATGGCGAGGCCGTCCTCGAGCTCGTCGGTCGCCACCGCAGGGTCGTGGGCGTCTCACCCTCCTAGCGCGTCCGGGCCACGGGGCCGCGCCGCCCGCACGAGAACCTCGCTACCGTCGGCGCATGCATCACTTCGACGACCTCGCCGAGCGCACGACCCAAGCCTGCCTCGACTACGCGCTCGAACGGCTCCGGCTCGACCCCGCCCCGCTCGACCATCCCGTTCCTTTCGCCGAGATCGACGCTCGTGCGCACGGCGCGATCACCCGTGAGGGGCGCGCTCCCGAAGACGTCCTGGAGATCTTCACCGACGTGCTCGCGCCCGCGTGCCTCTCCACCGACAGCCCACGGTTCCTCGCGTTCATCCCGGCAGCACCGACGAAGGCCTCGCTCGTCTTCGACACCGTGGTCGCGGCGTCATCGATGTGCGCGACCTCGTGGCTCGAGGCGGCCGGCGCCGTCTACGCCGAGAACCAGGCGTTGCGCGTCCTCGCCGATCTCGCGGGGATGCCCCCCGATGCGGGGGGCTGCTTCGTCTCGGGCGGTTCGGCCGGGAACCTCTCAGCCCTCTACGCGGCGCGTGACGCCGCGACACGACGGAAGGGCCGCCCGGCAGGTCGCTGGCGCGTCGCAGTCGGCGAGGCCGCGCATTCCTCGATCCTGAGCACCCTGCGGATCATCGACTGCGACCCCCTCGTCGTTCCCGCGGGGAGCGACGACCGCCTGTCCGGGGACGCGCTCTCTGCCGTCCTCGCGACCGACCCCGACCCCGCGTCCGTGTTCGCGGTCGCCGCCACCGCCGGCACCACGAACGCCGGGATCATCGACGACCTGGCCGGCATCGGCGACGCGGCGCGCGCACACGACCTGTGGTTCCACGTCGACGGCGCCTACGGAGGCGCCGCGCTCTTCGCGCCGAGCACACGGGCCCGGTTCGCGGGTGTCGAGGCCGCCGACTCGTTCCTCGTGGATCCGCACAAGTGGCTGTTCGCACCGTTCGACTCGTGCGCGTTGCTCTACCGGGATCCCGAGCTCGCGCGCACGGCACACGCCCAGGAAGCGTCGTACCTGGACCCGATGCGTGAGCTCATCGACGGCGACGGCGCCTGGAACCCGTCGGACTACGCCTATCACCTCAGCCGCCGCGCCCGCGGGCTGCCCCTGTGGTTCTCCCTCGCGGTGCACGGCACCGACGCGTACGCAGATGCCGTGGAGCGGGTGCTCGCACTCACCCGGGTCGCCGCCGCGCGCGTCCAGGACGCACCGCACGTCGCGCTCGTCACCGAGCCCGAGCTCTCGGTCGTGCTCTTCCGGCGGCCGGGGTGGGGGGAAGCCGACTACCACGACTGGTCCCGCCGTCTGCTCGCCGACCAGGTCGCCTTCGTGCTCCCGACGCGGTGGCGCGGCGAGCTCGTCGGTCGGGCGGTGTTCCTGCACCCTGAGACCACGATCGACGTGTTCGACGAGGTGCTCGCGGCGATGACCTGACCGGAGCCTGCGTGGAGGAACGCCGTCAGTCGTCCGGGCACGCCCGCCAGAGACCCCGCCGGGCGTCACGCGCCGCGAGCTCCGAGTCGAGCATCTCCCGGCCGTGCGCCCGGTTCGGGGCGATCACGAGCAGGCGCGCGAAGCCCCGCCGGAGCAGCACGTCGTTGAACCGTTCGCCACCGAGGTACACGTAGGCGAGCGTCCGCCCGTAGAGGTCAACGTGCTCGACGTCCCCTTCCAGGCGCACGAGCCTGCCGAGCAGGCGCCGACGCGTGAAGCCCGCGGCCTCCGGCCCGAAGCACTGGACGCCCTTCGTGGGATGGTGGGTCTCGGGCGTGTCCACGCCGAGCAGGCGCACCGTCGCCGACTCGCCGGATCGCATCACCACGACCGTGTCGCCGTCGACCACCTCGACAACGGCCCACGGCGCGCCCGCCGCCCGGTGGTCGGCACCCGCCCACCACCCGATCGCCGAGGCGACGATGCACGCGGCGACGACCCTCGCGATCGGGAGTCTCACCATGCCGCGTCGACGCCGACACCGGCCACCGGTGACAGCCACGGGTGACGGGAGGGCGGATCGACGGCCGGTACTGTCTCGGTGCCGATGCGCCGCCTCCGCTGGATCATTCCCCTGCTGCTGCTCGTGGTCGTTGCGTCTGCCGCCGCGGCCTACTTCCTCGTCGAGCCCGACCTCTCGGACGGCCGCGATCGGGTCGACGCCGCCTGGACCCCGCTCCGCGCTCCGTTGGTCGTGCGCTACGAGGCGCTCGGCGTCGTGACCCAGGCCCTGAACGACGCGGGCGCGGGCGAGCGGGCGGTCACGAAGGACCTCACCGCGGCATTGGCGCGGTGGAGTCGACTCGCGCTGCGCGGACCCCGGCACACCGACCCCGGCGCCGAGGCGGGCATCGCCAACGAGCTCGAGGCACTCGCGCGTCGAGCGCGTGCGAACGTCGCCGCCTCGGCCCGCCTCAATGCGAACCCGGTCGTGACGGAAGCCCTGGGTGCGTTCGATCTCGCGGTGATCCCTCCGCCCCTCGTTCGCTCGTACAACCGCGCGGTCCGCGAGTACCAGGACGCGAGGGGGGGCACCATCGACGCGCTCGTGGCGAAGGTGCTGTCGTTCGATCCGCGCCCGGTGCTCCAGGTGGGGACGTAGTCGAGCGGGTCAGCGAGGGGTGCCGAGCACGCCTTCGTTCGCGCGCTCGATACGTGCGACCTCACCGACGGGCGCCACCCTCCAGAACCACCCGACGGCGTCATCCCACTCGTCGAGCATCGCGGCCGCCACGGACGAGTCCGCCAGCGCGTGGTGCAGTTCGACCCAGAATCGCAGCTCGGCTGCCTGGGCATCGTCGACCAGCGATGCGTCGACGAGCTGGCGGTTGAGCCGATGGACGAGGAGATTGTCGGGGTCGTACACGAACGCCTGACCACCCGTCATCCCGGCACCGAGGTTGTACCCGAACGACCCGAGGACGACAACCGTGCCTCCGGTCATGTACTCGCACGCGTGATCGCCCGCACCCTCGACGACTGCGGTGGCGCCGCTGTTCCGGACGCAGAACCGTTCGCCGACGCGGCCGGCGACGAAGAGCTCCCCGCCGGTCGCCCCGTAGAGCAGGGTGTTGCCGGCCAGGACGGGATCCCCAGCGTCGTCCGCGGGTGGACGCACGACGATCCGGCCACCGCCCATGCCCTTGCCGACGTAGTCCTGGGCCTCGCCCACGAGCTCGAGCGACACACCGTTGCTCAAGAACGCGCCGAAGCTCTGACCCGCCGAGCCGCGGAAGCGCGCCGAGACCGACCCGGGCGGTGCACCGGCGCCGAACTCGAGCCCGATGGCGCCGCCGAGCGACGCGCCGACCGTCCGATCCGCATTGGTGATCTCGTACTCGAGCTCGACGTCGGTGCCCTCCCACATCGCAGGGAACGCGTCGTCGAGCAGTCGGGCGTCAGCCTCGGACCGGGGACGCTGCACCGGGAGGTGCGCGACGAAGCGGCGGGACGCCGCACCGTCCTCGGGCGCCCGGAGCAGCGGGGCGAGCGTGAGCGAGTCGGCCCGCTCGTCGCCGGTGGTGCGCTGGCGGAGGCACTCGACCCGACCGATCGCCTCGTCGAGCGTGCGGAACCCGAGTGACGCAAGGTGCTCTCGGACCTCCCCAGCGATGTACAGCATGTACGTCGCGACGCCTTCGGGCGTCCCGGCGAACTTCGCCCGAAGCCCGGGGCGCTGCGTCGCGATCCCGGTCGGGCACGTGTCGCGGTGACAGGCCCGCACCATGATGCAGCCCTCCGCGAGCATCGCAGCGGTCCCGAAGCTGTACTCGTCGGCGCCCAGGAGCGCAGCGACGAGGACGTCGCGTCCGGTCTTGAACCCGCCGTCGACCCGGAGCCGCACCCGCTCACGGAGCCCTTGCGCAACGAGGGTCGCCTGGGCGTCGGCGAGTCCGAGCTCCCACGGGAGCCCGGCGTTCTTGATCGACGACAACGGGGACGCGCCGGTCCCACCGTTCGCGCCCGAGATCTGGACCACCTCGGCCAACGCCTTGGTGACCCCGGCCGCGATCGTGCCGACGTTGTCCTCGGCGACGAGCTTCACGGATACCTCGGCCAGCGGGTTGACCTGCTTCAGGTCGAAGATCAGCTGCGCGAGATCCTCGATCGAGTAGATGTCGTGGTGCGGAGGCGGCGAGATCAGCCCCACGCCGGGTTGCGTGAAGCGCAGTCGCGCGATCTCGCCACTCACCTTGTGCCCCGGGAGCTGTCCGCCCTCCCCCGGCTTCGACCCCTGCGCCATCTTGATGTTGAGCTCGTCGGCGAACGCGCAGTACTGCGGGGTGACGCCGAAGCGCCCCGAGGCGATCTGCTTGATGCGCGAGTTCCGGTCGCGAGCACTCCCGCGCGTGAGATAGCGCGCCGGGTCTTCGCCTCCCTCACCGCAGTTGCTCTTGCCGCCGATCATGTTCATCGCGATCGCGAGCGTCTCGTGCGCCTCGGCCGACAACGCACCGTGCGACATCGCGCCCGTAGAGAACCGCTGCGTGATCGCGTGGACCGGCTCGACCTCCTCGATCGGAACCGGTGCCCGGTCGGGCGCGAGCTCGAGCAGGTCGCGCAGCTCGGTGACCGGACGCGACTCGACCAGCTGCCGGAACCGGTCGTAGAGCTCGACGCGTCCCTGGTCCACCGCCCCCTTGAGCAGGTGTGCTGCCCGTACGTCGAGCGGGTCCGGGGCCGGGAGGGGCTCGGCCCGCTCGCCACCGAAGAAGATGACCGTGCCCTGTTCTTCGAAAGGCGCTGCCGGCACCTCGGAGTACTTCCCGGCGCCGTCGCCACGCTTCGTCCGGCGCGCGGGCTGCCCGTTCTCGGAGTCGTCGTTCTCGACGGTGAGGCCGATGGACGCGTGGAGCGCGGCGATGACATCCGGGTTGTTCGAGTGGTACTCACCGCCACGCTTGCGGAACCGGATGATGCCGGGCTCGTCGAGCGCGGGTGCGTCCCCGTACGCGACCTCGTGGCGCGCCAGCACATCGCTGCCGAGCTGGGCGAAGCCGACGCCACCGACGGTCGACGTCGTCCCGCGCAGACAGCGGGCGACCACCTCGTTCCCCAGTCCGAGCGCTTCGTAGATCTGCGCGCCGCGGTATCCGTCGACCGTCGAGATCCCCATCTTCGAGAGGATCTTGAGCACCCCGTCCTCGATGCCGGCCTGGAACTTCGCCTGCGCCTCCGACGAGTGCAGCTCGCCGAGCTGACCGTCGTCGGCCATCGCCGCGACCGTCAGGAGGGCGACCCGCGGACAGATGGCGTCGGCCCCATAGCCGAGCAGACACGCGACCGAGTGCGTGTCGCGGGAATCGCCGGAGTCGATGACGATCGACGCGTTCTGGCGGACGCGGGCACCGACGAGCGCGTGGTGCAGGGCTCCGACAGCAAGCAGCGACGGGATCGGTGCGCGCTCGGGGCTCGTGCCGCGGTCGGAGACGACGAGGATCGACGCACCGCCATGCACCGCGTCGAGCCCGGCCGTCGCCAGCGCGTCGATGCCGGGAGCGAGCGCGCTCGCTCCTTCGGCGACCGGGAACGTGGCGTCGAGGTGCGCGGACGGGAACGACGACCGCTGGGGGTCGAGCAGGGCGTCGATCGCATCGGGGTACAGGAAGAACGACCGGAGCTCGAGCAGACGTGCCGCCTCGGGCGTCTCGCTCAGGAGCTCGGCCCGCGGGCCGAGACACGTTCGCAACGACATCACCAGCCGCTCGCGGAGGTGGTCGATCGGGGGGTTGCTCACCTGGGCGAACCGCTGCTTGAGGAACCCGAACACCGGGCGGGCCCGGGTCGCGACGGCCGCGAACGGCGTGTCGTCCCCCATCGAGAACGTGGGCTCCTTGGCGTCGGTCGCCATGGGCTTGAGCACCATCGCGACCTCCTCCCGGTTGCAGCCGAACGCGGCCTGCTCGACGACGAGGTCCTCGGCCTCGGGCGGCATGTCGACCGCCGCGCCGGTCGAGAACGGCTGCAGCCCGTCACGGGCCCACTCCCCGTAGGGAGCCCGGCCCGCGAGCCAGGTCTTCACGGTGTCGTCGTCCTGCCACGCGCCCGCACCCGGTGCTTGCGCGTCGGGGTCGACGCACAGCATCTCGCCGGGGCCGAGTCGACCGCGGGTCACGAGTCCGCGCCCACCGACCGGGACCGCGCCGGCCTCCGAGCAGCACACCACCAGCCCGTCCTCGGTGCGCTGCCACCGCAGGGGGCGCAGCCCGTTGCGGTCGAGCGCGGCACCCACTCGGCGCCCGTCGGTGAACACCACACCGGCAGGCCCATCCCACGGCTCGGCGAGCGCCGCGTGGTACCGGAAGTAGTCGCGGATGTCGGGGTCGAGGTCGCGTCGACCCTCCCAGGCCTCCGGGATCATCATCGTGGCGACGTGGCGGACGTCGCGACCACCCCGCATCAGCAGCTCGAACGCGGAGTCGAGCTTGCCCGAGTCGGAGTCGTATGGGTCGAGGACGGGACGAAACAGGGCGTCGGGACCGAGCCCGACGTCCTCGGTCCCGAGGACGCCACGGGCGACCATGCGGTGCTCGTTGCCCTGGATCGTGTTGATCTCACCGTTGTGGCAGAGATGGCGGAACGGCTGCGCCCGCTCCCACGCCGGTGCGGTGTTCGTGGAGAACCGGCTGTGGAACACCGCGTGGGGAGCCACGAAGTCGTCGGCGACGAGGTCGGGGAAGAACGGTGCGAGCCGGTCGCTGATCACCAGCGCCTTGTACGTCACGAGGCTGAACGAGCAGCTCGCGAAGTAGTGGCGTACGCCCGCGAGTCGGCACAGCGCGTCGGCTCGCCGCCTGACCCGGAACGCCGCCCGCTCGGCCTCGTCGAGCGAGATCCCGTCAGGGCGGTGCACCAGCGCCTGCACCATCGCGGGGAGATCGGCCCGGGCCGCGGCGCCGATCTGGGATTCGTCGATGGGGACGTCGCGCCAGCCGACCAGCTCGAGGCCTTCCTCGTCACACGCGTGGGCGACCGCGTCCTGGGCGGCCTGGCGCGCAACGGCATCGTCGAGGTCGAGGAAGGCGAACAGCACCCCGAGGCGGTCGGCGTCGAGGTCGCGACCCAGTGCTTCCCCGCCCACCCGGGCGAAGAACGCGCGTGGGAGCGGGACGAGCAGCCCGGCACCGTCGCCGGACACTCCGTCGGCCGCGATCGCCCCTCGGTGCCGCACGCAGGCGAGCCCGGTGAGCGCGAGGTCCACGATCGTCCGGGAGCTGTCTCCCGCCTCGTGCGCGACGAAGCCGATCCCGCACGCGTCGAGCTCGAGCCGCTCACGGCGGGCGAAGTGGGCCTGCGACACTCGATCTCCTCGGCGCTGGGTCCGACCGGGGTCGGACGAGTCGAGGACGACGAGGATGCGTCGTCAGCGACCCGATTTCGAACCTCCGACCGCGTCTCGATGCCCGGAACGGGGCACCGACGGGTGCGGAGGCTGGGGGATGGGGCGACGACGCTGTCGCACCTCGCAGACTACCGGTCCCCGTGGTGGATCCGAGGATCGTTCCCCGTGCTCCAGGTGCGGTAGACCACACGACGTGAGCGCGCCGGATGCCCGTCCCGACCTGCCGCCGGACCGGATTCAGGTCCGGGGGCACGTGGCGGTGCTCGGTGGCGGTCAGCTCGGGCGCATGCTCGGTGTCGCCGGGATCCCGCTCGCGCTGCGCTTCCGGTTCCTCGATCCCGGGTCTGCGCCGCCCGCCGCCGCGGTCGGACCGGTGGTGACGGGCGGACTCGATGACCGATCGGCCATCGACCGGGTCGTCGAGGGTGCGACGGTGGTCACGTACGAGTGGGAGGGCGTTCCTGCCGACGCTGCTCGCCATGCGGCCGAGACGGCTCCCGTGCACCCGTCACCCCGCGCGCTCGAGGTCTCCCAGGACCGCGTCACCGAGAAGGAGACGTGTCGCGCGCTCGGCATCGACGCTGCCGACTTCGCTGCCGTCGACGACCGCGCCGGACTCGACGCCGCGATCAAGGCCGTCGGCCTGCCGGGCGTGCTCAAGACGCGGCGCGGCGGGTACGACGGCAAGGGCCAGCACGTGCTGCGTGCACCGAGTGACGTCGACGCGGCATGGGAGGCGCTCGGAGGCGCGCCGCTGATCTTCGAGGCGCTCGTCCCGTTCGACCGCGAGCTGTCGGTGCTCGCGGCGCGTGGAACCGACGGCGCGACCGCCTGCTACCCGCTCGTGCAGAACACCCATGTCGACGGCATCCTTCGCGTGAGTCGCGCGCCCGCACCTTCGACCACCGCGGACCTCCAGGCCGAGGGTGAGCGGATCGCGCACCGGCTGCTCGACGACCTGGACTACGTCGGGGTCCTCGCCGTCGAGCTGTTCGAGCACGAAGGGCGACTCCTGGCGAACGAGCTCGCGCCCCGCGTCCACAACTCCGGGCACTGGACGATCGAGGGCGCGGAGACGAGTCAGTTCGAGCAGCACCTGCGTGCGGTGCTGAGCTGGCCCCTGGGCTCCGCCGACACGCGCGGGCCGTCGGCGATGGTGAACTGCATCGGCGCGATGCCCGACCGCGATGCCGTGCTGGGCGTCACCGGGACACACCTGCACGACTACGACAAGGCCGCTCGTCCCGGACGCAAGGTCGGCCACGTCACCGTGACTGCGCCCGACACCGCGACGCTGGACGAGCGGCTCGACCGGCTCCGTGATGCGGCACCGGAACTGTTCACCGGGGTCGCGCGAGGAGCCTGAGTTCCGTCGACGCGCTCAACTCGGGCGCGCAACGCGTTGACGAACTCCTGCACCGAGGAGGGCTGGCTAGAGCACGAAGGGTGTGCCGACCAGCTCCTCGCTCAGGTCCCAGAGCGTCTCGGCGTGGTCGTCGTCGAGGAGATACGGGAGGAACCCATTCACCCCGGGGTCCCCGCCGAGCACTCCCAGCCCGCAGTCGGCCAGATACGCGCCGTTGTGTTCGGCGAGCTCCGGAGCAGTCGCCGCCCACACCTGGGTGGCCGCGCCTGCTTCGATCGTCTTCCACTCGAATCCGAATGCCGCCGCATCGTCACCCGAAGCGTCCTCACCTGCGTCGCCTGCCGCAGCCGCGCGTGCCTTGGCGAACGTGGCCATCTCGTTCATGAGCTCCTCGGTGAGGTGCCGACCGAGGTCGGTGAGGATGCCGCCCGGGTGCACCGAGAACGACAGCAGCCCACGCGGCCCGGCGCGTCGAGCGAGCTCGCGGGCGAACAGGGCGTTCGCCGTCTTGGATCGGCCGTACGCGACCCAGGGCGAGTACTCGGTCGTGTCGAAGTTCGGGTCCTCGAGATCGACGTCGCTGCGCGAGTGGCCGGCCGACGTCAGCGTCACGACTCGCGGTGAGGTACCTCGGAGCAACGCCGGCGCCAGGCGCGCGGTCAGCAGAAAGTGACCGAGGTGGTTCGTCCCGAACTGGGTCTCGAATCCGTCGACGGTCCGGCCGAACGGACAGGCCATCACCCCGGCGTTGTTGATGAGCACGTCCACCGCGTCGCGGGATGCCAGGTAGTCGTCGGCAAACGAGCGGACCGTGGAGAGATCCGCCAGGTCGACCACCCCCGGCTCCACCTCGGCGCCGGGGACCAGCGCCTCGATCTCGGCCACCGCGCCCGCCGCGCGCTCCGCGCTGCGGGCCAGCACCGTGACCGAAGCGCCGTGGGCTGCCATGGCTCGGGCGGTCTCGCGCCCCAACCCGCTCGCCGCTCCGGTGATCACCACGCGCCGACCGCTCAGGTCGACACCATCGAGGACCTCGTCGGTCGTCGTGCTCTTCCCGAGCTCGCGCATCAGCGGATCGCTCCCGCTTCGCGGAGCTGCGCGACATCGTCGGCACCGAAGCCCCATTCGGTCAGCACCTCGTCGGTGTGCTCGCCGGGCGTCGGGGCCGCACGCCAAAGCTCGGGCTTCGTGCGCGAGAAGCGGGGCGCGGGCGCGGGCTGGGTGAGACCCTCGAACTCGACGAGCGTCCCCCGCGCGGTGATGTGGGGGTGTCGGGCCGCCTCGCTCATCGGGAGCACCGGCGCGAAGCACGCATCGCTCCCCTCCAGGAGGTCGCACCACTCGGCGCGGGTCTTCGACTTGAACAGCGCGGTGAACCGCTCCCGCAGGACGGGCCAGTTCGCCTGGTCGGCGACGGTGGGCAGGTCCTCGGACGCGAGACCGGTCTTCTCGAGGAACTCCGCGTAGAACTGCGCCTCGAGCGCGCCGAGCGCGATGTACTGGCCGTCGGCCGTCTCGTACGTGTCGTAGTGCGGAGCTCCGGTGTCGAGCAGGTTCGTGCCCCGCTCCTCGTTGAACGCGCCGAACGCCTGCATCCCCCACACGAACGCCATGAGGATGGCGGCGCCGTCGACCATGGCCGCGTCGACGACCTGTCCCTTCCCCGACGTGCGTGCCTCGAGGATCCCGCACACGAGACCGAACGCCAGGAACATCCCGCCGCCGCCGAAGTCGCCGATGAGGTTGAGCGGCGGCGTGGGCTTCTGGCCCTCGCGACCGAAGTGCGCGAGCGCGCCGGCGAGCGCGATGTAGTTGATGTCGTGGCCGGCCGCATCGGCGAGCGGTCCGCCCTGGCCCCACCCGGTCATCCGGCCGTAGACCAGCTTCGGGTTGCGCGCGAGGCAGTCGTCGGGGCCCACGCCGAGGCGCTCGGTCACGCCGGGCCGGAACCCCTCCAGCAGCGCGTCGGCGCGCTCGACGAGCCCGAGCACGGTCTCGACCCCCTCGGGGTGCTTCAGGTCGACGCCGATCGAGCGGCGGTTGCGATCCATGATCGGCACGCCGCCGGGGTCGAAGCCCCGCTCGACCGACTGGGCCCGGTGCACGCGCACCACGTCGGCACCCATGTCGGCGAGCAGCATCGCGGCGAACGGCCCCGGCCCGATCCCGACGAGCTCGACGACCTTCACCCCTGCCAACGGACCGGCCACGCAACACCCCTCATCGTTCGGCGACACCTGACGTCGGCGTCAGAACCTAGTGCCGTTCAGCCGGACGGTCGGGGTCGCTAGGGTCTCGGCATGCGCCTTCGCCTCGACCCGGCCGACGAGTACATGCACCCACTCGAAGAAGCCTCGAACTTCAACGAGAGCATGTACTTCAACGTGTACGACCCGGCGGAGCGCCTCGGTGGCTTCCTCCGCCTGGGCAACCGCGCCAACGAGGGCTACGCGGAGATGACCACCTGCCTCTATCTCCCCGACGGGCGCGTCGCGTTCACGTACCACCGGCCCGAGATCACGCACAACGACGCCTTCGACGCCGGCGGCATGCGCTTCGAGGTCGTCGAGCCGTTCGAGTCCCTTCGGGCCTCCTACCACGGGAAGATCTGCGTGCTCGAGCGACCGCTCGAGATGGCCGACCCGCGCACCGCGTTCACCCAGAACCCGTGGGAGGAGTGCGCGGTCGACCTCGACTACCGCGGCATCTCCCCCATGCTCGGGGGCGAGCCCGTCAACGACGACGGCAGTCCGATCGCCGAGAAGCCGGGCGAGGGCTTCGCGCGCGGTCACTACGAGCAGCATGTCGGTGGGCGCGGCACCGTCCGGGTGGGCGACGAGGAGTGGGTCGTCGACGGCTACGGGCTGCGCGACCACTCCTGGGGGCCCCGGTTCTGGCAGTCGCCGTGGTGGTACCGCTGGTTGACGGGCAACTTCGGCGACGACGGCGGCTTCGTCGTCTCGATCGTGACCGCGCGCGACGGATCGCAGCGCATCGGTGGCGTCTGGCTCGAGGACGGCGCGTACTCGTACCTCACCGGGGCGACCATCGAGACCGAGTGGGCGACCGACGACCTGTACCACGAGCGCATCCGCGCGGTCGCGCAGGTCGGCGACGTCGAGCACGTCATCGAGGGAACGGTGCAGTCGCTCATCCCCCTGCGCAACCGACGCACGACACCCGAGGGGGACCAGCTCGTCACCCGGATCTCCGAGGGGATGACCGAGTGGCGCTGCGACGGCAAGGTCGGGTACGGCCTGTCCGAGTACCTCGACCAGATGGTCGACGGGAAGCCGGTCGGCGCGGCCGCCTAGGGAGTCCCCAGAGCCGCGGCCGGGAGCTCGCGAAGGCGGACGATCCGTGGGTCGTCGGGGCCGAGGTACTCGACGAGGATCCCGAGCGCGGCCTCGCGGTCGAGGGTGCCCGCGCCGACCATCTCCTCGAGGTCGGCCCAGTCCTTGGTCCGGTCGAAGAAGGCCTTGAACACCGCGAGGTCGGTGCAGCCGAGGAACGGCACCTCGGCACCGGCGAACGGCTCGCGATGGGTCCGGCGGGCCAGGTCGTCGTGGTACGGGGTGGTGTTCAGGAACACGTCGAGTGGGGTCTCGTCCCACCACAGGCGGATCTGCCCGTCCCGTTCCAGCGTTGCAGCGTCGGTCCCGGAGCGGCGCACCTCGCGCGGCAGTGAGCGGAGGACGTCAGCCGCGCCGGCCGGCTCGACGAAGACGTTGAGGTCGATGTCGATCGTGCCCCGGGCCCGCTGGGTGCACCAGGCGAGCGCGAGGGCGCCACCGAACGCGTGGGGGATCCCGGAGCGGTCGAGCGCCTCGTGCACGGCGACGATCTTCGCGGCGAGGCTCATCCGAGGCGGCCGAAGGCGGGATAGGGCAGCGTGTGCTCGTGGCGGGCCGGGAACAGCTCGGCGAGCTCGAGCACCTCGAGGAGCTCGCGGCCGCGCGCGGCGCGGTCGGCACCGCCGGCGACGGGGGCGAGGTCGGACTCGAGAACGAACCCGGCGGCCCGCACGATCCGGGCGACCGTCGCGTACGACGGCATCTTCCGGCCCGACTCGTAGAACGAGAGGGTGGCGTGGGAGGTACCCGCGCGGCGGGCCAGCTCGCGCTGGGACAGTCGGGCCCGGGCGCGGGCCTCACGGAGCAGCGTGCCAGCGTCCATGGTCCGATGGTATCTGAACGGATACCACATAGTCGAGGTCGGGCCGGCCTTCCTCCCCCCGAGCACCCCCGGACGCGGCCGCGACCGGGTGGCGGCTCACCAGGAGCCCCCGCCTCCGCCTCCGCCACCACCGCCGGAGGAGCCACCGCCACCACCGGAGAAGCCACTCGAGCCCGAGGTCGACGGTGGCGTCGAGGTCAGCGTCCCCGCGGTGGTCGTCGCGAACCCGTCCATCGCGTGCGAGAACGCGACGTACTGGAAGGGCACGTTCGACCGGTACCAGTAGCTGGTGTCGGGCGGCTCACCGTCGAGGCCGGCGAACGCCTTCGCCCACTTCTCGGTGGCGCCGAACACCACCGCGTAGGGCAGGTACTCCGAGAAGAGGTTCTTGCGCTCCGCGAAGCGCGCCCGCTCCTTCTCCGACTCCTCGATGAAGCGCCGGAAGCCGTTCGTGCGCCGGAGCAGCGCGCTCCCCTTCGCGGTGCGGGCCGGGGCCCAGCGAGCGCTGAACGTCCAGAACAGACCGAGCAGGACCAGCGGGATCCCGAGGAGGCCGAGGCTCGTCCACATGGCCAGCGCGACCGTGACGCCGATCCCGAGGAGCAGCACGAGGATGCCCAGGCACCCGGTGGAGAGCTGGGCCGTGTTCGGGTCGCGCGTGAACCAGCCCTGGGCCTTCGCGTCGTCGGAGAGCGCCTTCTGCACCTTGGCCATGCGGGCCGCGAACTTCTGCTTCAGGTCGCCCAGCTCGACGGTGTCGCCGCTCTTGAACAGTCCGGCGAGCAGCTCCTTCTCGTAGTCGAGGAGCTTGGCGTCGGACTTGTCGAGCTTCGTGAGCTTCCAGTCGTTCTTGAGCCATCGCGAGGTCGTCTCGACCTCTTCGATGACGAGGTACTTGCGCACCGCGAGATCCACGATCGTGGCGGTCACGTCGAGCGGGTGGGCCTTGAAGTCGACGAGCGTGCCGACCTGCCCGGGCCGCAGGTCGTCGGGCGGCTCGAACTCCACCGGAGTCTCGGTCTTCTCGGCGAAGACCGGCGTCAGCTCGTCGGCACCGCCTTCGGCGCCGAAGGTCTGGTCGACCGCGCCGCCCTTGAACCGACGGTCGCGGGCCTTGCGGCCGAACGCCGCGAAGAACGCCCCGAACCCGACGAGCCCGATCACGGCCGCACCCCCGACGGTCCCGCCGTTGAGGGCGAACGCCCGGCCGGGTGTCCAGCGCTCCTCGAGGATCGGCTCGGGCTCCGGGACGGCGCCCTTCGGCAACCCGATCGTGATGGTCAGCCCCTGGAACGGGAACAGCTGGGTCTGGGCAAAGCTCGCGAGGTCGAGGTCGAACGACGCGGTCTCGCACGGCAGGTTCGACCCGAACGAGCCCTGGGCGCAGTTGATCGCGGTGATGCCGGCCGGCGCGACCAGCTCGACGGTGACGTCGTTGATGATCACGGGCCACTGCGTCCCGACCGCGTTCCACACCAGCTCGTCGTGCTCGTCGAAGCCGTTCAGTGCGCCCTGCACCCGGTAGGTGATCTCGTAGCGGTGCTCGCCCGTGATCGTCTGGTCCGGGTCACCGATCTTGATCCGGTCGTAGCCGATCCCGTTCTGCGTGAACTCCTCCAACGTGTACTGGCCCGGCGTGCCCTCCGACGTGCGTACCGACACCACGTCGAGCGGGTACACCCGGTCGGTGTCGGCCTTCTTCGGGTAGTCGAAGCGCACCGGGATGTCGCGGAAGATGCCGCGCCTCGAGAGGACGCCGAAGTCGTAGTCGATCGTCTCCTGCACGAGGAGGTCGCCGCTCGGCTCGATGGTGAGCTGCACATCGAACTGGGTGATCTGCTCGGATCCCCCCAGGAAGCCAGCGGTGCCGTTCGGCGCCGCGATGGCCGTTGCGGGCACGAGCACCGCGAGCGCCAGCAGTCCGGCACCGACCAACGCTCGAGAAAGACGCTTGGATCGCTTCATGTGCGTGACGATACTCCGGACAATTCCGTCGACCGCGTCTGGGTCCGTGGGCTCCGTCGGACCGGCGCTAGCGTCCGCGCGATGCCGTCGGAGCGTGTCCCAGCGGAGAACCGGTGAACCCGCCCGACACCGCCGCGCTCGCCGCGGCCGTCGGCCGTCACCTCGGTACGACGGTCGAGATCCGCGATCTCGTGCGCCTGTCCGGGGGCGCGTCCCGCGAGACCTGGGCGTTCGACGCGGCGTCGAGTGACGACACCACGCTCGCGCTCGTCCTGCGCCGCGACCCGGGCGCCTCGGTGGGCCAATCGGCGCGGGAGACCGAGTTCGAGCTGCTCCGTGCCGCCGGCGCCGGCGGGGTTGCCGTCCCGACGGTCCGCTTCGTCGTCGAGCCCGCCGACGGGCTCGGCTCCGGCTTGGTGATGGAACGCATCAAGGGCGAGACCATCCCACGTCGGATCCTCCGCGACGACGCGTACGCCGATGCCCGCGCGGTGCTCACCAGGCAGTGCGGTGAGGCCGCGGCACGCGTCCACGCACTCGACGTCGGGACGCTCCCCGCGCTCCCCGTGCTCGGCGCGCGGGAGCAGATCGAGCAGTACCGGGGCGTCCTCGACTCGATCGGTGAGCCCCATCCGGCCTTCGAGCTCGCGCTGCGCTGGCTCGCCGACCACGCCCCGCCGGAGGTCGAGCCGCGGCTCGTCCACGGCGACTTCCGCAACGGCAACCTCGTCGTCGGCCCCGACGGCCTGCGCGCGGTGCTCGACTGGGAGCTGGCGCACCTCGGCGACCCGGTCGAGGACCTCGGATGGTGCTGCGTGCGCTCCTGGCGCTTCGGGAACGTGGACCGTCCGGTCGGCGGGTTCGGCACTGTCGAGGGGCTCCTCGACGCGTACGTGGCTGCCGGCGGCGAGCCGGTCGATCCCGACCACCTGCGGTACTGGGAGACCTTCGGGACGCTCAAGTGGGGCGTGATCTGCGGCGGGCAGGCGTTCACGCACCTGAGCGGCATCGTGCGCTCGGTCGAGCTCGCAACGCTCGGCCGGCGCATCGCCGAGACCGAGTGGGACGTCCTGGGCCTCATCGCCGAAGCGTCGGTGACCGGCCCGGCATCCTCCCTCCCGCAGCCGGTCGAGCCGGGGACCGGCCTCCAGGACCGCCCGACCGCGGCCGAGCTGCTCGAGGCCGTCCGGGAGTTCCTCGAGGCCGATGTGATGACCGCGACCGAGGGCCGCACGGCCTTCCACGCTCGAGTGGCCGTGAACGCACTCGGCATCGTCGAGCGCGAGCTCCTGCTCGGTCCCGCGGTCGATGCGCCGGTGCTCCGACGCATCGCCGCGCTCGTCGGGAGCGACGACGCGCCACCCCGCACCCTCGTCGCCGAGCTCGCGGCGAGGGTCCGCGACGGATCGCTCGACGATCACCGCGACGAGGTGGTCGCCGTGGTCGTCGACCTCGTCCGGGCGAAGCTCCTGGTCGCCAACCCCCGGTACCTCGAGCACGTCGAGCCGGGAGGCGCAGGCGCCGCCGGATAGGTTCGCCGGGTGCGCATCGCCACCTGGAACGTCAACTCGCTCAAGGCGCGCCTCCCCCGGGTGGAGGAGTGGCTCGCGTACGCCGAGCCCGACGTGCTGTGCCTCCAGGAGACCAAGCTCGCCGACGCCGCCTTCCCCCAGCTCACGTTCGAGGCGATGGGCTACGAGGCCGCGCACCACGGCCAGGGCCGGTGGAACGGCGTCGCCATCCTGTCGAAGGCGGGGCTGACGGACGTCACCTCGGGCTTCGGCGACCTCGACGATCCCTACGAGGGCGAGGCGAGGCTCCTGTCGGCCACCTGCGGTGGCATCAAGTGCGTGAGCGTCTATGTGCCGAACGGGCGGGAGGTCGACACCGAGTTCTACGAACGCAAGCTGCTCTGGCTCGAGCGGCTCCGGGAGTGGCTCGACGCGACGGCGAAGCCCACCGACCCTCTGGCCGTGCTCGGTGACTTCAACGTCGCACCCGAGGACCGCGACGTCTGGTCCGTCCAGGCCTTCGAGGGCTCCACCCATGTCACGCCGCGCGAGCGCGCCGCGATCGCGGCCCTGGAGGACTGGGGCCTCGCCGACGCGTTCCGCGCGGTCTACGACCAGGACCGGCTCTTCAGCTACTGGGACTACCGCCGGGGCGACTTCCACCAGCACCGCGGCATGCGCATCGACCTCGTGCTCGCGACGAAGCCGGTGGTCGACCGAGTCACCTGGGCGATCGTCGACCGCAATGCACGCAAGGGCCAACAGCCCTCGGACCACACCCCGGTCGTGATCGATCTCGCCGACTGACGCCGCGACAGCGATGATCTCGCCCGAACGCGGCCGACCCCTCCATCGGGCACTCGGCACCGGACTGCTCACGATCCTCGTCGTGGGCGACATCCTCGGTGCCGGGATCTACATCCTGGTCGGCGAGGTGGCCGGCGACGTCGGTGGGCTCGTCTGGCTGCCCTTCCTCGCCGCGTTCGCCCTCGCGTCGATGACCGCGCTCTCGTATGCCGAGCTCGTGAGCCGCCATCCCCACGCTGCCGGCTCCGCGCACTACGTCGACATCGCGTTCCGACGGCCGCTCCTCACGTTCCTGGTGGGCTATGTCGTCGCCGCCTCGGCGATCTCCACGGCGGCAGTCGTCTCGCGGGCGGTCGGGGGCCAGTACCTCGAAGCCTTCGTCGACCTTCCCGTCGCTCCCGTCGCCATCGGGACGATCATGCTGCTCTCGCTACTGGTGTGGGTCGGGATCTCCGAGTCGGCTCGGGCCAACGTGCTGCTCACGATCATCGAGGTCGGAGGGCTCCTGCTGGTCCTGGTGGCGGGCGCGATCGGGCTCCTCGACGGTCAGTCGGAGCCGGCTCGGCTCGTCGAGGCGGGAGCGGACGGGTTGGGGCCGTCGGCACTGCTCGCCGCCACCGCGCTCGCGTTCTTCGCCTACCTCGGCTTCGAAGACGTGGTGCACCTCTCCGAAGAGGTCCGCGACCCCCGACGCGCGTTCCCGCGCGCGCTGACCGTCGGACTGGTGATCGTGGGCCTCCTCTATCTCGGGGTGACCGCGTCGGTCTCGATGTTGGTCCCGTCGACCGGGCTCAGCCGCTCGTCGGCGCCCTTGCTCGATGCGCTCGACGCCGGCCCCATCCCCGTGCCCGCCAGGGTCTTCGCCGTGATCGCGATCGTCGCCGTCACCAACACCGCGCTGCTCGCGCTCACCACCGCGTCACGTCAGGTCTACGGGCTCGCGGAGAAGGGCTCGGTCCCTGCGCTCCTCGGTCGCGTGGGCGGGCGGAGAACCCCGACAGTGGCCATCGTCCTCGTGGCTGCGGCGGCTGCGACGTTGGCGGCCACCGGAGACCTGCGCGAGCTCGCCGACACCACGGTGACGCTGCTGCTCGCCGTGTTCGCGACGGTCAACGTGACCGTGCTGGTGGCACGCACGCGCAGCCCGCACACGATCGACCGGCCGGCCGACCAGCCGTTCCGGGTCCCCAGCATGATCCCCGTCGTCGGCGCGACCGCGTCTGCGGCGCTGCTCGTCTACACCCTTGCCGATGGCGGGTCGGGTCTCTTCGTCCGGCTGGGTCTCATGCTCGCCGGCGGTGTCGCGCTGTGGGCCATCGCCCGGTTGCGGACGCCCGCCCCCGGATGAGGCCGCCCCGACCCGTCGCCGACGCCCTCGTCGATGCCGGGGACGATCACGGGCCGAGGGCGAGGAGCGTCGCGAGATAGGCCCCGTACAGCCCGAGCAGCACGAACCCACGCCGCCTGCGGAGGCGCTGGCGGCGGCCCGGGAAGAGCGCTGCGATCGTCACGATGCCGAAGCCCAGGCCCACTGCCACCTCGGACGCGGCGACCGTGATCGGAGCGATGCACGCCGCGATGCCGACGATCCAGAGGCCGTTGAAGATGTTGCTCCCGAGGATCGTCCCGAGCCCCACCTCGTGGTGCCCATGGCGCGTCGCGGAGAGCGTCGTGGCGAGCTCCGGGAGACTGGTGCCGATCGCGACCAGGGTGGCCCCCACGACGAATTCGTCGAGGCCGAGACCTACCCCTGCGGCGCGAGCGCCGTCCGCGACGAGACGGCCGGCGACGACGAGTGCACCGAGCCCGGCGGCAGCGAGCACCCAGGGCCGGGGGCTCCGCCGTGCCACATCCGCTTCCGCTCGTGCGCTGCCCTGGCGCTCACGGCGCGCGGTTCGCACGGTCTGGAGGATCCAGGCGGAGAACACGACCAGCAGGATGCCGCCGTCGATGCGGGAGACCGTGCCGTCGAGCGCCAGCGCGAGCGTCAGCACGGGGGAGATCGTTGCCACGGTGACATCGAGTCGGGACTCGTTGCGTTCGACTCCCAGGTCGAGCAGGAGGAGCGCGACGCCGAGGACGAGCCCGATGTTCGTGACGTTGCTCCCGAGCGCGTCCCCGAAGCCGATCGCCGGCTTCCCGGCGATGGCCGCGCTCGTGGACACCGCGAACTCCGGGCTCGACGTCGCGAAGGCGGCGACCGTCGTCGCCACGACTCGCGCGGGCACCCGCGCCCATGCCGCGAGACCGACCGCACCACGTACGAACAGCTCGCCGCCGATCGCCGCGCAGGAAAGTCCACCGACGAGGGCGAGCACGTCGGTGATCTGCACCAGATCCGTCCTCCCCGTCGCACCGTATCGTCCGCACGAGACGGCCGACGACGAGTCTCACTGCAGGCCCGCGCCCGGGGGACTGTCACACCCCCCTGGTTGGATGCGGGCATGCGCACGACCGTCCTCGACCGAGCGGCACCTCCGACCGCTACCCCTCCGTCCACCGCGCGCGACATGCGTGCCGTTGTCGACGGGGTCGCGGGTGCCGACCGCGCCGGCTGGTCGGGGGCGGCCCGGTCGGCGGACCTGCTCGAGCTGCTCGAGGCCTCGGAGCGGCTCCAGGCCGAGGTCCTGGACCGGCTCGCCGGCTGGGACGCGTCGGGCGCGTGGGCCGAGGAGGGTGCGCCGAGCGCGGTCGCCTGGCTGACCCACCGCGCGTCACTCACGAAGCACCGTGCGGCTTCGCTCCTCCGCTCCGCACGGTTGCTCCACGCCCACGAGCGCACGGCCAAGGCGCTCGATGCGGGAGACGTCACCGTGGAGCACATCGAGGTGCTCGCGCGTGCCGCACGTCATCGCGAGGGGGTGTTCGCCGAGCACGAGGACTCCCTCCTCGACGCCGCCCGGGCGCTGCCACCCGAGTCGTTCCGGCACGCCGCTCGCCACTGGCGCGTCCTCGCCGACGACCGCCTGGCCACCGCCGACGCTGCCGCATGCCACGAGGCCCGTCGGCTCCACTGCTCGTCCACCTTCCGGGGCACCGTGATCATCGACGGCGAGCTCGACCCCGACGCGGGCGCGACCTTCTTGGCCGCGCTCGACGCCCATCTCGATCCCCCCGACTCGGCCGACGGGCCGACGCCGGCGCGGTCGCTCGCACAGCGGCGCGCGGACGCGCTCGTCGCGCTCTGCGAGCAGGGCGGGAGACGCCGGGTGCACGTCGACGTCGTCGTCGACCTCGACACCCTCGCCGCGGAGCCCGTGCGCGACCTCACGACGTTGCGCAACGACGTCGAGGGGCTCGGCCCGGTGGCCCGGTCGACCTTGCGCCGGCTCACCTGCGACGCGTCGGTGGGGCGCGTGATCATGCGGGGCCGCTCGGAGATCCTCGATCTCGGCCGTCGCACCCGCCTGGTCACCCCGGCGCAGCGCCGTGCGCTCGTCGTGCGCGACGGAGGCTGCACGGCCGAGGGTTGCGACCGCTCGGCCGACTGGTGCGATGCCCACCACGTCGTCCACTGGATCGACGGCGGGTGCACCGAGGTGTCGGCGCTCACGCTGCTCTGCTCGCTGCACCACCACCTCGTCCACGACGGCTCGTGGGAGCTCGTCGACGTCATCGGCGGCGGATGGATCGCCCGCCCCGCCGCGCACAGTCGGGAGTGAGCCGATCGCTTCAGTCGCGTCGCAGACCCGCCTCGAGGTGCAGCTGCATCGGGATGCCGACGGCCTGCATCTCGAGGCGGACATGGAGGATGTCGTCGTCGAGTCGGAGCAGCCGTCGCACGCCGGAGACGTCCTTGGCGGTGGGGGTGCACGCGACGAGCGTGCTCACGAGCTCGAGGCGCTGCCCCACGACGCGCCCCTCGTACACCTCGACGACGCCGATCGGCTCCGCGACGACGGCCTCCACGATCCCGTCGCCGACGGGGCGGAAGTAGCCCGTCTCCGCGTGGAGCGGCTCGCCGTCGGGTGTGCGAGTGCGCTGCGTGTAGGCGACGAACGGCTTCCCCGGACACGCGAACGTCGTCTCCTCGACGTAGTCGAAGTCGTCGATCGTCGGGTACTCGCCCCGCCCCTCGCCACGCCAGGTGCCGAGCAGCCAGGCCAGTGGCTCGACCGGAGCCGGTAGCGTTGTCATCACCCGATCCTCCCACGCCACGGAACCCCGTGATCGACACAGAGAGCCACGTGATCGACACAGAGAGGTTGGAATGGACACCCTCGAGACCAACCCGTACCTGGTCGGCAACTTCGCACCGGTCCGCGACGAGCGCGACGATGCCGACCTCGACGTCACCGGGGCGATCCCACCCGGGCTGGCCGGCCTGCTGCTGCGCAACGGGCCCAACCCGGTACTCGACCCCGACCCCGCCGCGTACCACTGGTTCCTCGGCGACGGGATGCTGCACGGGATCGAGCTCGCCGGCAGCGCGGCCCGCTACCGGAACCGCTGGGTACGGACCACGGAGGCATGTGCGGCACTCGGTGAGCCTCCCCCTCCCGACGCGCCCCCGGCGGTCAACGGCATCGGCGCCAAGGCCAACACCCACGTCGTCGCGCACGCCGGGAGGATCTACGCCCTCGTGGAGTCGAGCCTGCCCACCGAGGTGCGCCCCGACCTCTCCACGGTGGGCGCCTGCGACTTCGACGGCCGGCTGACGTCGGCGTTCACCGCGCACCCGAAGATCGACCCCTCCACCGGCGAGATGCACTTCTTCGGCTACGACTTCCTGGCTCCCCCCTACCTGCGCTACCACGTGATCGACGCGAAGGGCGCGCTCACCCGCTCCGAGGAGATCGACCTCCCAGGGCCGGTGATGATGCACGACTTCGCGATCACGGCGTCGAGCGTCGTGTGGCTCGACCTCCCAGTCGTCTTCGACGTCTCGACGTTCGGGATCCGCCCGTTCCCGTTCGTCTGGCGCCCGGAGCACGGCGCCCGCGTCGGGGTGATGCCCCGGCTCGGCGGGAACGCCGATGTCGTGTGGACCGAGATCGAACGGTGCTACGTCTACCACCCGCTCAACGCGTACGACGACGCCGATGGCAACGTCGTGCTCGACCTCGTCAGGTACCCCGACATGTTCGCGTCCGAGCTCTATGGACCGGGTGCGAGCACCGGTACGCGCCTGGAGCGATGGACGATCGACGCGCGTGCGGGACACGTCGCGACCGAGCTGCTCGACGACGCATCCCAGGAGTTCCCCCGGGTCGACGACCGCCAGGTCGGACGCGTGCACCGGTACGGGTACGCGACCGAAGCCGGGATCGGTGAGCACTGGGTCGGCCTCGGGTCGCTCCGGAAGCACGACCTGGTCCGCGGCACCGTGGAGCGGCACGACGTCGGCGCCGGGGCAGCCGGCGAGCCGGTGTTCGTCCCCGCCGCACCCGACTCCGGTGAGGACGAGGGCTGGGTCCTGTCGGTCGTCTACGACGCGGCGCGCGACGCGAGCGACGTACGGATCATCGACGCCACGGACTTCACCGCCGCTCCTGTCGCGACCGTGCACCTACCCCGCCGGGTGCCCTTCGGCTTCCACGGCTCGTGGGTGGACGGCGCCTCGCTCGGCTGACGAGACGGGGCCGGCTCCGTCACGCGGACGCGTCACCGGGTCTGGTGCGCACCGGATCGAACACCTGTTCGTTCCTTGCGACTCCCGAGGAGCCCACGATGACGACCTCTCGCGACTGCACCCGCACGACCGTCCCGAAGCAGCTCCGGCGCCCGAGCGACGTCGTCACGCTCGTCCAGGCCGTGCTCGACGACCAGCTCCCACCGCCCGGAGAAGTGGTGATCTGCCTCGACCACGACCGTCGGCTCACCGGGCTCGCGCTCCGACCCGACGCGGGCGACCGACCGGTCGACGCCGGGCAGCTCGTCGATCTGGCCCGGGAGCTCGACGCGGTCTCCGTGGTGTTGGTCTCGTTCCTGTTCGACGAGCGCGAGCTCGCGATCGAGGCCGACGTCGAGGGCTTCCTCGCGCTGGCGCGAGCGTGTCTCGAGCAGCACGTCCTGCTCTTCGACCACGTGCTCGTCGCCGGCGGGAGCTGGCGATCGATGTGGGACGCCGCGCGCGCCAGCGCTACCGGGGATCCCGCCGCATGAACCAGGTCGTGAACGGCCCGTCGCCGGACGCCTGATCGCCGGAAGCCTGATCGCCGGACGCCTGATACACCGCCGGATCGGGCGCGAGCACCTCCTGGACGACCTCGAAGCCGTGCCGCCGATAGAACACGACGTTCTCGGGCTTGTCCGTCTCGAGCCACGCCACCTCGCCGTCGGCGTCCATCCGGTCGCACAGCGCCGTGAGGAGCTGTCCGCCGATTCCCGCGCCCTGGAGGCCCGGCTCGACCGAGACGGGGCCGACGTGCCAGTGCCGCTCCTCGAGGTCGTGCCCGCAGAACAGCGACCACACGAGGAGGTTCCGCGACTCGTCGCCGTTCGGTCCGATCACCTGCGGCGGCGTCCGCATCTCGTCGGTCGCGATCGCGCCGATGCAGGTTCCGGGCGCCGCCGCCGCTGCGACCCCGACGACGTGGTTCCCGAGGAAGGCGCCCAGCTGCGGTGGTGGCATCGCGGCCACGAACCCGACGAAGACGTCGAGGCTGCCGCCGACCCGCGCGAGCGGGTCCGGGCCGAGCGCCCACCGCAGCGTCGGGCTGTCCGCGAGCGCTCGCCCCGCGACGCCTCCGGCCGCAGGGAGGTCCTCGGCGGCCAGGTCGCGGATCTCGAGGCCCATGGTCGGTTGCCGGTCAGCGGGCTTGCAGGGCCTCGATCAGCTTCGGGACGACCTTGTGCACGTCGCCGACGATGCCGAGGTCGGCGACCGAGAAGATCGGCGCCTCGCCATCCTTGTTGATCGCAAGGATCGTGTCGGACCCCTTCATGCCCACGAGGTGCTGGGTGGCACCGGAGATCCCGAGCGCGATGTAGAGCTTGGGCTTCACGGTCTTGCCGGTCTGCCCGACCTGCTTGGAGTACGGCACCCATCCGGCGTCGACGATCGCCCGCGACGCACCCGACGCGCCGTTGAGCAGCTTCGCGAGCTCGTCGACGATCGGGCCGAAGGCCTCGGCGCTCCCGATGCCGCGACCCCCCGAGACGACGATGGGCGCCTCCTCGAGCTTCGGGCCTTCGCGCTCCTCGACGTGTCGCTCGAGCACCTTGGCCTCACCGGCACGACCGGCATCGCCGGCGTCGAGGGCCACGACCTCGGCCGCGGCGCCCCCGCTCGGCTCGGCCGCGAACGACTTCGGGCGGATCGCGGCGAGGAAGGGCTTCTCGGACTCGAACGTCGTGTCGACGAGCGTGTTGCCGCCGAAGATCGCTGTCCCGACGACCATCGAGTCGCCCTCGACCTTCAGGTCGGTCCCGTTCGTGAGGACCGGACGGTCGAGCTTGACCGAGAGGCGGGAGATCGCGTCACGCCCGTCGTAGGACTGCGCGAACAGCACCGCGTCGGGGGCGTCGGACGCCACGAGGCCCGCGAGGGCAGCCGCGCCGACGATCCCGTGGAGCACGTCGCCCGGGTCCACCGCGTGAACCTTCGTCGCGCCGTGCTCACCGAGTGCACCCGCGAGCGCGTCGGCGTTGGTGCCCACGTACACGCACTCCACTGCGTCGGCGAGCTCACGCGCCTTGGTGAGCAGCTCGAGGGTGCTGGTAGCCGGCTTGTCGCCCTCGGCCTCGGCGTACACCACGATCTTGGGGATGCCCATCTCGATCCTGTCTCTCAGGTTCCGGTGGTTCGATGTGCCGGAATGGTCAATGCGGACTAGATGACCTTGAGCTGCTCGAGGAACGCGACGACCCGCTCGTGCGCGGTGCCGTCGTCCTCGATCTTCTCTCCGGCCTCACGCGCCGGCGCGTCGCGCACCTCGGTGATCTTCTGGCGGGCGCCGGCCCAGCCGACCTGGTCGTCGGCGAGGCCGAGGTCGGCGACCTTGACCTCGTCGACCGGCTTGTTCTTCGCGGCCATGATCCCCTTGAACGAGGGGTAGCGCGGCTCGACCACACCGGCGGTCACGCTCACCACTGCGGGGAGCGAGGCCTCGACCTCGTCGAAGCCGGCCTCGGTCTGGCGCTGGATCTTGGCCTTGCCGTCCGCGATCTCCACGTGCTTCGCGAAGGTCAGCGACGGCCAGCCGAGCAGCTCGGCGACCTGGGCCGGGATGGTCCCGCTGTAGCCGTCGGTGGACTCTGTCGCGGTGAGCACGAGGTCGACCTCGCCGGCACGCTCGATCGCCTTCGCGAGCACCTTGGCCGTCGACAGCGCGTCGCTGCCCTGCAGCGCGTCGTCGGACACGAGGATCGCCTGGGCGGCGCCCATCGCGAGCGCGGTCCGGAGGCCGGACACCTCGCTGCCCGGCGCCATCGAGACGAGCGTGACCTCGCCGCCACCGGCGGTGTCGGCCAGCTGAAGGGCCATCTCCACCCCGTAGCTGTCGGACTCGTCGAGGATGAGCTTGCCCTCACGCTTCAGCGTGTGCGTGTCGGGGTCGAGCTCGCCCGGGTTGGCGGGGTCAGGGATCTGCTTGACGCAGACGACGATGTTCATGGCGCTCCAGCCGTTTCGACCTGGGTCAGTGTGCGGCGACGAGTCTGGCTTGCCGGGGCTCCGGAAGTCGAAGCCGGGCGTCCCCCGGCCGACCCGGCTTCTCGGCACGTCCAGCGTTGCTCTGCAACAACCAGCGTGCCGAGAACGGTGAGGCCGGCATCCTCACCTTCGCGCCCTCCTCGGCGAAACGCACCGCGGTCGCGCGACCGATGCCCCGGGTCGACCCGGTGACGATCGCCACCTTGTCGTCGAGCCGACCGGGACGGGACTGCGACGACCGCGCGCTCATGGCCTGATCTCCGTAGCTCGGGCCGGGCCGTCGGGCTCCACGAGGATCTTCACGTGCTCCTCCACCCGCCGCAGCTGGGTGAAGGCGTCGGCCACACCCTCGAAGCCGACATGACCGGTGATCAACGGGCTGACGTCCACCTCGCCCTCCGCGATCGCGCGCAGGGCCGCGGTGAACTCCTCGGGGCTGTACGCGTACACGAAGTGGAGGTCCAGCTCCTTCACGACGGCGAGCAGCGGCCGGAACGTGTCGGGCTGCATACAGACACCGGCCACGACGATGCGGCTGCGCGCGGGCGCGTCGAACACGGCCTGGTCGAGCATCCCCGGCACCCCGACGGCCTCGAACACGACGAGCGGGCGGAGCCCGTCGACGCGCCGCCATGCATCGACCACCGGCTCCTCGCGCGGATCGACGACCTCGTGCGCGCCGATCTGCGCGGCGAGGACACGCCGCACCGGCGAGAGGTCCCCGGCGACGATCGGCTCGACGCCGCGTGCGACGAGCCAGGCGATGATCGCGAGCCCGATCGGTCCGCAGCCGATCACGACCGCGGCGTCGCCGTCGGCCAGACCCGCCCGTTCCAGCGTGTGGAGCCCGACTGCCATCGGCTCCGTGAGCGCCGCCCGCCGGTGGTCGAGACCGTTCGGGACCGGGACGCACAGCGCCTCGGTGAGCAGCATCCGCTCCGCGAACCCGCCGGGCACCTCGTTGGTGAACCCGAGGGGCAACATCGCCTCGCCCCGCAGGAGGTAGGGGACCGAGACCACGAGGTCGCCCGGGGCAACCGAGCCACCCGCTGCCGGTCCCGCTTCGAGCACCTCGGCACACCACTCGTGGCCGAGGACGTAGTCGTGGCGCGGGTCGAAGCCGGTGTCCACACCGAGCGCAGCCCCCACCTCGACCAGGTGCTCCGAGTGCTCGAGGGTGTGCAGGTCGGAGCCGCAGATCCCGCAGGCCCGGACGGCGACGAGCACCTCACCCGCCTGCGGTTCGGGTTCGGGGACGTCCTCGACGACGAGATGCCGGTTCCGCGCCACGACCGCTCGCACGGTGCGGGAGCCTAGGCCCGTCGTCTGCCGCCCGTGCGGGTCGGCGCGATCGCCGCGGGGCAACGAGGGTGCTCGAGCCATGGGGCACGGTCGCGGCACCGGGATCGGGACCTTCGTCACATCTCGATCCTCGCCTGATGACATCCCGGCACCGGTCCGTACACTGAACGCCATGGTCCAGGTCACCAACTACCTGAAGCTCCCCCACTGGTCGTCCGAGATCCCCCTCGACACCCCGCACCAGCGGCTCGACGTGCTCGCCGAACGCGGGTACGCGGTGCTCCGGGACCTCGACCCCCCGGTCCCCGAGCACGAGTTCCTCGACCTCGAGTACATGGACTGGAAGAGCGGCGGCGACACCAACTTCGCGCCGATCGCCACCGCCGACGGCGAGCTCGACTGCCAGGGCTTCTGGAAGCCGGGTGAGGAGCGCCCCGACAAGAGCGGCCAGTGGACCAAGAACGCCGAGCGGTGTCCCACGCTCGTGCGTGAGGTCGAGGCCGTCGGCGCCAACTTCGGGCGTGTGCGGGTGATCAGGCTCGAGCCGCAGTCCTACGAGGAGTCGTTGCGCAGCTTCCACCGCGACGACAACAACCGGTTCAACCCCGACGGCGACGGTTGGGTGGTGCGCTCGTGGATCGAGCTCACCCACAACCCCGACAGCTACATGGTCCTCATGGAACAGGGTCCCGACGGACTCCCCGACCAGAGCACCGAGGTGCACGTCCCGATGCACCGGGGCGCACGGTTCGTCGTCGACACCCAGCGCCTCTGGCACGTGGTGTGCAACCCCGGCACGACGACCCGCTACGCGCTCATCTCGAGCTTCGAGAGCGGCCCGGCCCTCGACGCGTGGATCCACTCCCAGCTCCCGAGCTGACCCGGACCGGCTGATGCGCTTCGGCATCTTCCTCGCGCCGTTCCACGCGGTCGGCCAGAACCCCACGCTCGCACTCGAGCGCGACCTCGACCTCCTCGTCCACCTCGACCGGCTCGGGTTCGACGAGGCGTGGATCGGCGAACACCACTCGGGTGGCGTCGAGCTGATCGCGTCACCCGAGGTGTTCATCGCGACGGCAGCCGAGCGCACGCGCCACCTGCGACTCGGCAGCGGCGTGAACTCCCTCCCCTATCACCACCCGCTGCTGCTCGCCGACCGCTTCGTCCTCCTCGATCACCTCACGCGCGGGCGCGCCATGTTGGGCTGTGGCCCGGGCCAGCTCACCTCCGACGCGCACATGCTCGGCATCCCCGCCGACACGCAACGCCCTCGGATGGAGGAGGCACTCGACGTCGTCGTGCGTCTGCTCCGCGGCGAGACGGTCACCGCGAAGACCGACTGGTTCGAGATCAACGACGCCCGGCTCCAGCTCGCGCCGTACTCGCCCGACGGGATCGAGATGGCCGTCGCCGCGTCGATCTCACCGGCCGGTCCGCGCGCGGCCGGGAAGTACGGCCTCGGCCTGCTCTCGATCGGTGCGACCACCGAGATGGGGTTCGACATCCTGGCGGCTCACTGGGACGTCATGGAGGAACGTGCCACCGAGTTCGACCAGCGCGCCGACCGCGCGACGTGGCGACTCGTCGGACCGATGCACCTCGCCACCACCAAGGAGCAGGCGCGTCGCGACGTGGAGTTCGGCATCGTGGAGTTCTCCCGCTACTTCCGGCACATCCTCCCGGCGAGCCCGGTCGGCGACGGTGAGGACGTCGAGACCATTCTCGACTACTGCGACCAGAGCGGCTTCGCGATCATCGGGACACCCGATGACGCGATCCGCCAGATCGAGCGGCTCGTCGAGCAGTCGGGGGGCTTCGGGACGTTCTTGATCTTCGGCCACGAATGGGCCGATCCCGCGGCGACGCGCGCGAGCTACGAGCTGTTCGCCCGGTACGTGATGCCGCACTTCCAGGGCCAGCTCGCGCCGGTGCAGTCGTCCTACGACTGGATCGTGGGCTCCGAGGGCCGGTTCGTGGATGCCGCCTCCGGGGCGATCGACAAGGCGATCCAGGACCACGCGGCCGAGCGCGCCGGGCGGGTCGGCGAGGTCACGGCCTGACGCGGGACGCGTCGCGCGGCGCTCCGCTCGGCTCGCGCTGCTCCACACGGGTGCGCTCGGCGCGTCGCCAGCTCCGGAGCTGCAGGTACACGAGGAAGCTCACGATCGCGGCCCACACGCACCACACCGAGGTGAGCGCCTGGGAGTGAACGATCACCACGATCGCCACTGCCACCGCGTTCGCCACCCCGAACCAGCGGACGTAGGGGCGGCTCGAGAGCAGGAACGCGCCGCACGTCGCGACGACGTAGCCGGCCGTCAGCGCGCCCCCGGCACCACCACCCCCGAAGTACTCCACGACATGCCCGTTGATGCGAGCGCTGACGTCCTCGACCACGAGGCGGTACGCGAGCAGCACACCCACCACCCCGCCCAGCACCACCAGCGGCGTGAGCACTCGACGGCGACGACGCAACGGCTCGACGAGCAGGATCGCGAGGGGCGCCAACAGTGGGAGGACCGCCCACGCGAACGCGAGGTAGAGGTACATCGCGGCGCGACCCACCGATGCCGAGGTCTCGCCCTCCAGCCCGAGCCAGACGAAGCCCTCGGTGACCTGGTGCAGTCCGAACGCGAGCGGCAGGATCGCGAGCGGCAGCTCCTTCGGCGCGCGCGCCTCCGTCAACGTCGCAACTCCCACCACGCTGATGGCGGCACCGGCGACGAAGTCGGCCTCGGCCGAGAAGCACATCAGCCCGGCTCCGTCATGCTCACCGGCGAACCGTGGTGGGCGACCATGCGCCACGCCCCACCGTCGCGTGCGAACACGTTCAGCGCCGCGACCGACGATCCCGAGAGCTCCTCGGTATCGGCCCCTCCACCGTCGGGTGACCCGGTCGCCTGGAGGATGTTCTCGTCGACGGTGACCCACGCGGCGTCGCCGACGACCTGGACGTGCTCGTCGGTGAGCACGAACTGGATGAACGGTGTCCCTGCGAAGATCGCCTCGAACGAGCCGAGCACCCGGGCCCAGCCGCGCAACGTGGGCCACCCCGGATGGGTCACCGTCGACCGGTCCGAGTGCTCCCACACGGCCGCCATCGCGTCGAGGTCACCCGCTTCGAACGCCGCGTAGAACGCGGCGTTGCTCGCACCGACCGCAGCTTCTTCGCTCCCCACCCGGACAGTGTGGCGATCCGCGGCCCGCCGCGCCATCGGCGGGCCGGACCTGACAGGATCTTCCCGATGGACCGTGCTGGAGCCGATCGACCGCTGGATGGAGCAGTCGCCGTCGTCACCGGTGCGAGTCGCGGGATCGGCAAGGGGATCGCGATCGAGCTCGGCCTCGCGGGCGCGACGGTGGTGCTCACCGCGCGCAGCGTCGATACCGGCCCCGTCCCCGGCACGATCGGGGACACGGTCGCCGAGATCGAGGCCGGCGGAGGACACGCGATCGGGGTGCCGTGCGACCACCACGACGACGACGCCGTGCGGGAGCTCTTCACCCGTGTCGCTCGGGATCACGGGCGCCTCGACGTGCTCGTCAACAACGTCTACTCCGCGATCGACCTCGCACCCTGGCTCGGGCAGCCCTTCTGGGAGCTGCCCGTCGAGGCCTGGGACCAGGTCCTCGACATCGGGGTCCGATCCCACTACGTGGCCTCCGTGCTGGCGGCGCCGATGCTGCTCGCCGCGAGGGGGCTCATCGTCAACGTCTCCTCCTCCGGCGCCGTGCAGTACGCGCACAACGTCGTGTACGGCGTCGGGAAGGCGGCGCTCGACAAGATGACGGCCGACATGGCGCACGAGCTCGAACCCCACGGGGTCACCGTGGTGTCGCTGTGGCCCGGACTCGTGCGCACGGAGATCGTGGAGCTCGGAGCCCGCTCGACCGAAGACGGCCGGTCCGTCCTCGACCTTCCCGGCGAGGGGACGTTCGACCTCGCCGACGCGGAGACGCCACGCTTCGTCGGCCGGGGTGTGGTCGCCCTCGCGACCGATCCATCGGTGCTGACTCAGACCGGCCGGGCGATCCCCACCGGGACGCTCGCCACGACGTACGGCTTCACCGACGTGGACGGATCACTCCCGGGGGTCGGTCTCCGTCCCTGATCCGGCGCTCCCTGATCCGGCGCTCCCTGATCCGGCGCTCCAGTCCGCGAGCACCTCGTCGTGGTGCGCGTCGAGGTCGGGGGCCGGCCCCGGCTCGACCACCGCGCCGCGGGCACGAACCTGGGGATCGCCGAGGACATCGCGCGCGTCGTTGACGGGCGAGATCGCTACCCGCGCCTCGACGAACGCCGCGACGACGGCGTCGCGCGGGCGCGCCCCGACCCACGCCGCGACCAGCGCGTCGAGCTCGTCACCGGAAGTCCGGCGGGCCGCCGCGGTGCCGAAGCGGTCGCGGGACGCCGCGTCGGCTCGCCCGAGGATCCCGAGCACACGCGCCACCTGGGCATCGGTCGTCCCCGACACGGCGACGTACTGTTCGTCGGCAGTTCGGTAGACGTTGCGCGGGACCCCACCCGGGACTCGACTCCCGCTCCGGATGGGCGGTGCCCCCTCACGATCCCATCCCGCGATCGTGCCTGCCATCACGTGCAGCATGGGCTCCACCATGCTGACGTCGACGAGTCGCCCGCGTGGCTCCGCGTCACTGCTTCGCCCCGCGTCGCGCCCCCAGCACGCGGCGAGGGCGCCGATCACGCCCCAGAACGCCGTGACCGTGTCGCCGATCGCGACCGACGAGAGCATCGGAGGGCCGTCGGGCTCACCGGTCATGTGGGTGAGCCCCGCGAAGGCCTCCGCGAGCGTCCCGGCCCCCGGTCGATCGGCATACGGCCCGGTCAGCCCGTAGCAGCTGACGCTCACCACGACGAGACGCGGGTTGCGCGCGGCGAGCTGCTCGTACGTGCACTCCCACCTCGTCCGGACGGCCGGGGTGAGGTTCTCGACCAGCACGTCGGCCGCGCGCACGAGGGCGTCGAACGTCGCGCGATCGGCCTCGGATCCGCCGTGCGTCTGGTCGAGGTCGAGCACGACCGACCGCTTGTTCCTGGCGACCAGCTCCCACGCGACGGCGCGTCCGTCGCGCTGCTGGCCCATGTGTCGCATGGGGTCGCCACCGGGCGGCTCGACCTTGACGACGTCGGCGCCGAGGTCCCCGAGCAGCGCTCCGATCTGCGGCGCCGAGTAGAGCGTTGCGACCTCGAGGACCCGCATGCCCCGGAGTGCCCGCGTGTCCCGAAGCGAAGGGGGCGTGGCCTCACCCGAAGGGACCTCCGGCGGCGACAGGGTCAGTCCTTCAGCTCGATGAGGATCTCGCGGTACGGCGTGGTCCCCGTGTTGCGGGCGGTCTCGATACCACCCTTCGTCGTGTAGAACACGTTGCCCGGCGCGACGTCGCCCTCCACCAGCCCCGGCGGGAACTCACCGTTGGTGTCGGGCTCGAAGTCGCCGGTGATCTTGTCGCCCTCGAGCTGGACGAGCAGGTAGTCGTGGTGGTGCTCGTGGGTGTCGGACGACTCGCCCGGCGCGAGGACGAGCTCCCAGACCTTGACCCGGTCGTTCTCGAACAGGACCTTCGTCGCGACGTCACCGAGGCGCCGTTCCGTCATCCCACTCCTCCTCGCTCTGGCCCCGCCGGGCTGGGGATCCCTGCTCAGGACCCCACGAACCGCGTCCGGGCTTCCTCGATGACCCGCGCCGCGGTCTCGGCGCTCTCCCATCGACCGGGCTCGGTCATCTTGCCGGGTTCGACGTCCTTGTACACGTGGAAGAAGTGCTCGATCTCGTCGAGGAGGAACGGTGTGGCGCTGCGCACGTCGTCGAGGTCGACGTAGCGCGTGTAACGCGGGTCCTTGGCGGGCACGCAGAGCACCTTGTCGTCCCCGCCGGCCTCGTCGTGCATCCGGAACACGCCGATCGGGCGCACCATCACGTGGCAGCCCGGGAACGTCGGGGCGTCGAGCAGGACGAGCACGTCGAGCGGGTCGCCGTCCTCGGCCAGCGAGTCGGGGACGAAGCCGTAGTCGGCCGGATACTGGGTCGCGGTGAAGAGCGTCCGATCGAGCCAGATCGCCGCGGTGTCGTGGTCCATCTCGTACTTGTTGCGCGAGCCACGCGGGATCTCGACGATCACCTCCAGCTCCATCGTCACGCCTTGAACCCGGCGAGCACCTGCTTCCATCGCTCGGGGTCGCTCTCGTATGGGGCGTAGAAGGCGAGCCGGTCGACGATGCCCCCGTAGCGGGCGAGCATGGCGACGGGCACCGCCTCGGGCTCGGCGACGACGGCGAACTCCTCGAGGATGTCGTCGGTGATGAGCTCGCCCATCGCGACCCACTCCCCCTGCTTCGACAGACGGTTGAGCTCGGTCTGCAGGTCGCCCCACCCGTGCAGCTCGAGCACGCCCCGGTACGCCGGAGTCGAGCCGTAGAACGCGATCTGCTGCTTCGTCCCGGCTCTGGCCTTCACGAACTCCTCCTCGTTGTTGCCCGCCACGATGAACAGCGGGCCCGAGATCTCAAAGTCGTCGCGGCTGCGACCCGAGCGCTCGAAGCCGCGTTGCAGCGCCGGGAGGGTGACCTCCTCCACATAGCGGCGGGTGGTGAACGCGTGGAGGATCACGCCGTCGGCGACCTCGCCCGCGACCTCCGTCATGCGCTCACCGACGGCCGCGAGCGAGATGCGGGGGTCGCCGTAGGGGTTCGGGCCGGGCACGAAGAACGGCGTCATCAGGGTGTGGCGGTAGAACTCGCCCCGGAAGTCGAGCGGTGTGCCGTCGTTCCAGCACGCCCAGATCGCCCGCATCGCGAGGATCAGCTCGCGCATGCGCGCCGCGGGGTGCGACCACGGCATCGAGAAGCGCTTCTCGATGTGCGGCTTGATCTGGCTCCCGAGGCCCAGGGTGAACCGACCCTTGCTGAAGACCTGGAGGTCGTAGCCGATGTTCGCCAGCGTCATCGGGTTGCGGGCGAACGCGACCGCGATCCCGGTGCCGAGCTCGAGCGTCTCGGTGTGCTCCGCGGCGATCACCAGCGGGAGGAAGGGGTCGTGGCTCATCTCGGCGGTGATCCCGCCGTCGTAGCCCACCTCCTCGAGGTTCCGGGCCGCGGCCGCGATCTCCTCGATCCCCGTCGTCGGGATGCCACCTTCGACCTTCATCGAGCGTCCACCTTCCGTTCCCCGTCGCGGCTCCGTGCCCGGGCACGGTACCCGACCCCTTGCGGACGCAGGTCCTCGTCGATGTCACACGCCTCCGGTACCGTGCCCCACATGGCCCTCGAGATTCCGAAGTCGCTCTCCCCCAGCTCCATCTCCAGCTTCAAGGAGTGCCCGCTCGCGTTCCGCTTCTCCTATCTCGACCGGCTCCCCGAGCCGCCGTCCGCCGCCGCCTCGAAGGGCACGCTCGTGCACCGGGCCCTCGAGCTGCTGATGTGCCGACCACCCCACGACCGCTCGGTCGACGCCGCGCTCGCCGACCTCGACCGGGCCCGGGCCGAGCTCGCGAGCGACCCGGAGTTCGCGCTCCTCGACCTCGACGACGACGGCTGGGCCGCCTTCCACGCCGACGCCGAGACCCTCGTCCGGCGCTACTTCGAGCTCGAGGACCCCACGGCCATCCACCCGATCGGGCTCGAGCTCAAGCTGCAGGCCGACCTCGGGGCCGTGCGCGTCCGCGGCATCATCGACCGCCTCGAGCTCGACGGCGACGGCGAGCTGGTCGTCACCGACTACAAGACCGGGCGCGTGCCGTCCGAGTTCTTCGAGGCCAAGAGCCTTGGTGGCGTCCACATCTACGCGCTGCTCTGCGAGCAGATGCTGGGGCGTCGCCCCGCCAGGGTCCAGCTCCTCTACCTGTCCAAGCCCGAAGCGATCATCGCGACCCCCACCGAGCAGACCTGCCGGGGCGTCGAGCGCCGCACGAGCGCACTGTGGACCGCGATCGAGGGCGCCTGCGAGCGCGAGAACTTCCGCGCCAAGCCCAGCCGGCTCTGCGACTTCTGCTCCTTCAAGGCCTACTGTCCGGCACACGGGGGCAACCCCGACCGCGCGGTCGAGCTGCGCGGCGCCCTCGCCGACGCGGTCGCGCCCGAGCCCGCGCTCCGCACCGCCTGACCACCCCGCTCGACGCAACCTGGCGCTCGACGCAGCGCGGCGCGTCGAGCGTCACAATGGGCCGATGCACGTCATCGTCGCCGAGGGGCTGGCACCGTCCCCCGCCCGGGTCGACCCACCCGCCCGGGCTCCGCTCCGGATCGGGCTCGTGCAGCATCGCTGGCATCCCGATCCCGAGCAGCACGCCGCCGCGCTGGCCGAGGGCGTACGCGCCGCGGCCGACGCCGGCGCCCGCATCGTCTGCCTCATGGAGCTGACGCTCTCGCCCTACTTCGCGGTCGACCCGGGTGGCCCCGGCCACGACGTGCTGGGCGTCGCGATCGCGCCCGAGCCGCTCGTCGGGGGTCCGACGCATGCCTTCGTGACCCGCCTCGCCGCCGGGCATGGCGTCGCGGTCCACGCGTCCCTCTACGAGCACGCCGACGGCTCCACCCTCGGGTACAACACCGCGATCTGCGTCGACCCCCACGGTGCGCTGCTCGCACACACGCGCAAGACGCACCTCCCGGTCACCGAGGGCTACTACGAAGACCGTTGGTTCCTGCCCGGCGACGACGGCTACCCGCCGGTCCCGGTCGAGCACGCGACCTTCGGGTTCCCCACATGCTGGGACCAGTGGTTCCCGGAGGTCGCCCGGGCGTACTCCCTCGCCGGTGCCGATGTGCTCGTCTACCCCACCGCGATCGGGTCCGAGCCCGGTCACCCGGACTTCGACACCGAACCGCTGTGGGAGCGCGTGATCACCGGCAACGCGATCGCGAACGGTCTGCACATGATCGTGGTGAACCGCGTGGGCACCGAAGGCCCGCTGGAGTTCTACGGGTCGTCGTTCGTGTGCGACCCGTACGGGCGGGTGCTCGCACAGGCGCCCCGTGACGAGCCGTGCGTGCTCGTCGTCGACCTCGATCTCGATGCCCGTCGCGACTGGCTCACGCTCTTCCCGTTCCTCACGACGCGCCGACCCGACACCTACGGGCCGATCGTGGACCTGGGAGCACCGGAGACTCACCGGTAGCATCGGGTCATGGCGTTGACCGATCGGGCGCGCGAATTCGACGAGGCGATCGAGAAGTGGCTCGAGCCGCGACGCTCGCCGGCGCTCGACCGGCTGTTCTACGGGCTCTCGAGCGCGGCCGACCACGGCATGCTGTGGCACGTCGTGGGGATCGGGCGAGCGGTCGCGCGTCGTGACCCTCGCGTCGCGTTGCGCTTCAGCACCGCGCTGGGCATCGAGTCCGCGATCACGAACGGGCTGGTGAAGTCACTGTTCCGGCGAGTCCGCCCCCAGGACCACTACTCCCACGACGAACCGCTCCCCTTCAAGATGCGTCGGCCCGTCACGTCGTCGTTCCCGTCGGGCCACGCCGCCACCGCGTTCATGTGCGCGGCAGTGCTCTCGCACGGCCGTCGCAGCGCGCCCGCCTGGTTCACCCTTGCCGGCCTCGTCGCGTGCAGCCGCGTCTACGTCCGCCTCCACCATCCGTCCGACGTGGTCGCAGGCGCCGCGCTCGGCTTGGCGCTCGCACCTGCCGCGCGCCGGATCGCCACCTGAGGAGCCCGATGACCCGGACCATCACCGTCACCTTCGACTACCGATGCCCGTTCGCCTACAACGGCAACGCGACCCTGATGGCGGGCGCCGAGCGGCTCGACCTCCAACCGCGCTACCTCGCGTTCTCCCTCGACCAGGCTCACGTCGGGGAGGACGAGCCGCCGATGTGGGAGCGCGATCCCGCGGAGTGGGGCAGCGGGGTCCTCGCGCTCCTGTACGGGATCGCGGCGCGCGACGCGTTCCCCGAGGTCTTCCCCGCCGTGCACCTCGCGCTGTTCGCCGCCCGCCACGACCACGGGCGCAAGATCGACGACGCGGGGGTGCTGCACGACGCGATCGCCGGCGCCGGCGGTGACCCCGCCGCCCTTGCCGACGAGGTCGCGAGCGGGCGGCCGCTGAAGACCCTCGAGGCGGAGCACATCGAAGGCGTCGAGCGCTGGGGGGTGTGGGGCGTCCCGACGTTCATCGAGGGCGACGACGCCGCCTTCGTCCGGCTGATGCAGCGTGAGGACGTCGACGACCTCGCGCGGGTGCTCGCGCTGCTCCCGGTGACCCACATCAACGAGTTCAAGCGACCTCGTATCGATCGCTGACGCGGCCCCACGCCCGCCGTGTCGGGTCAGCGGAGTCCGCGGGGCTCGCCGAGGAGCTCGTCGAGCGCGTCGCGCCACTCCTGGGCCCCTGGGTCCCGCCAGGCGCGGTGTCGGCACTCCGCGGTGAGGTCCTCGACGTAGAGGTGGAGAGTCGGCGCGTCGTCGGCC
The DNA here is from genome assembly GCA_046484625.1 of Acidimicrobiia bacterium. Classification (GTDB taxonomy): domain Bacteria; phylum Actinomycetota; class Acidimicrobiia; order IMCC26256; family PALSA-555; genus DASUAO01. The sequence goes on along the minus strand of JAWOIO010000109.1, from coordinate 34,682 downwards.
AGATCAGCGAGGTCACGCGCCCGGGGATGTGGTGGCGCCGACTCGAGCAGGTCCACCACTGCGACGCACGCGAGGACACGGCTCCGACACCCAGGGCAGGCCGACACCGTCGCGCCGTCGAGGCCTCCCACGAGCGCCCACAGCGACTCCGCCTCCTCGACGTCGAGGACGACCTCGTTGCCGTCGTCGTCCAGGAAGCCGATCGAGTCGACGGGCACCCGGCGACGGTACCGCTCCCGCCCCGGTCTCCGGCCGCCGGCTGCACGTGGTCGAATGGGCCCATGCATGCAGTCACGATCGTCGATGGCGCGCTCGAGTGGCGCGAGCACCCGGACCCGGTTCCCGGCACCGGCGAGCTGCTCGTGGAGGTGCGCGCGGCCGGGCTGAACGGCGCCGACATGCTCCAGCGCATCGGGCTGTACCCCGCACCCCCCGGAGCGCCGGCCGCGATCCCCGGACTCGAGCTCGCCGGTTCGGTGGTGGCGACGGGCGACGGGGTGGACCGGTTCGCCGTCGGCGACCGGGTCATGGCAGTCACCGGCGGCGGTGGACAGGCCGAGCTCGCGGTGGTGCCGGAGCGACACGCGATCGCGGTCCCACCCGACCTGGGCTGGGCCGAGGCGGGCGGGGCGCCGGAGGTCTTCTCGACTGCGCACGACGCGCTCTTCACGCAGTGCGGACTGACCCTCGGAGAGCGCGTGCTGGTGCACGGCGCCGCAGGCGGCGTCGGGATCGCGGGCGTCCAGCTCGCCGCCCGCGCCGGCGCGCACGTGGTCGCCACGGTGCGCGCCCCCGAGCTCCGGGACCACGTCGCCGAGATCGGCGAAGCCTGCGGCGTGGTCGAGGTCTGCGCGCCCGACGAGCACGGGCCGCGTGGACCCTTCGACGTCGTACTCGAGCTCGTGGGGGGTCCGAACCTCGCCGGCGACGTGGAGCACCTCGCCACCGGGGGGCGCATCTCGATCATCGGAGTGGGCGGTGGCGCCCGCGCCGAGCTCGACCTCCTCGCCTTGATGAGCCGCCGGGGACGGATCCACGGGTCGACCCTGCGCGCCCGGTCGCTCGAGGACAAGGCTGCCGTCGCGCGCGGCTTCGAGCGTTCGGTGCTCCCGCTCCTCGAGCGCGGCGCCGTCCGCGTCCCGATCGAGGCGACCGTGCCCATGGCGAAGGCCGCAGCCGCCTACGCCCGCTTCTCCGCCGGCGCCAAGCTCGGCAAGATCGTGCTCGTCGCCTGAGACCTCAGCGCATGATCAGGACGCTCACGCGCGACGGCTGGTTCGCCGAGTCCACGGTGAAGGGTCGCTTCCGGTCCAACCCGATGAGCCAGACGACACGGGTGACGGCGGGATCGTTGGGGACGAACTCGACCGGCGGGACCGTTGTGGACGGGTCGGCCGGTACGGTCGGGGACGGGTCGGCCGGGTCCGCATCCGCAGGAGCCGTGGTGGTCGTCACCTCGACCGGCGCCAGCCCCTCCGGCAGCGAGGGCGGCGCCTTGTCGAGCCATTCGACGATCACCGTGTGCCCCATGCCGCCCTCGCTGAACGAGCCGAGTGCCGGGAACGGGAGGCGCAGGTTCCCCTTGTACGTCTGCCTCGGGCTACCGGCGAACCGGCGATCCGAGGTGGACGCGGGCCGGAACTCGACGTAGAGGATCGCCTTCGCCGCGGGGAAGCCCTCGCTCGACGATCGGATGCCCTCGATGAACGGCGGGTCCCGGTACTCGACGATGTAGCCCGGAGGCAGGTCAGGACCGTCGCCGCGGTCGAACGTGAAGGTGATCTTGTCGTAGCACTCGGTCGGCTCGGCCGTTGCCGTCTGGAGGTACTGCAGGTCGGCCGGCGCCTTGCGGAACCGGCGCCCGGTCGAGGCGACGATGAACTCGCACCCGCTGCTCGAATCCGGGGCGGATGTCGCCCGCGTCGTGGTCGGACCGGTGGACGAACCGGACCCCCCGCTGCTGCACGCCGTCGCGACCGTCACGATCAGCACCGCGAGCCCGGCAACTGCAAGACGGCGGCGCATCGGGTCAGCGTAGAGGGCGGTACCATCCGCGCCGAGGTCGCGCAGCACCACTATCCGCGGACCTGCCACCCACGGACCTGCCACCCACCCACCTGCCGCCCACTGATCTGCGACCTCCGAGGAGCCACCGTGACCAGCGTCGACAACAAGCTGTACGGATGACCGCCGTCGTCGAGCGACTGGGCCACTCGGCCGACGCGAAGCTGGTCATCATCAACTGCGACGATCTCGGCTCGAGCCGGTCGGCCAACGTCGCCATCTACGACTCGCTGCGCAACGGAGCCGCGTCGAGCGCGTCGTTGATGGTGCCCTGCCCGTGGGCACGCGACGCCGCTGCGGGCTACCGCGGCGACGACGTCGGCGTGCATCTCACGCTGAACTCGGAGTGGGAGACGTACCGGTGGGCACCGATCACGCAGGCACCGAGCCTGCTCGACGGCGACGGCGGCTTCCCGCGTACCCTCGAGGACTCCTGGGACCACGCCGACCTCGACGAGGTCCGACGCGAGCTGCGCGCCCAGGTCGAGCGGGCGATCCTCTGGGGCTTCGACGTGACCCATCTCGACAGCCACATGGGAACGCTCCAGCTACGGGCCGACTTCTTCGACGCCTACCTCGAGCTGGCGGTCGAGTTCGACCTCCCACTGCGGATGGGGCCGGCCGGCGGGGAACGCGTGGTCGGCTTCCCCTACCGGGAGCTCGCACGTGCCGAGGGCATCGTCTTTCCCGACCACTTCGTCCTCTATTCAGGGGTGGGCGGACGGCGTCACGCCGAGCGCGCGCTCTTCGACCTCCGACCGGGCGTGACCGAGATCTACTTCCACCCAGCGATCGACACCGACGAGCTCCGCGCGTCGCATCCCGACTGGGCCGGCCGCGTCGAGGATCATGCGTTCCTCTGCCACGACCCGTCCCTGCGCGACCTCCTCGACCGGGCCGGTGCCCAGGTGATCGGCTACCGCGAGCTGCGCGACCTCCAGCGATCCGCGCGGTGAGCGAGGTCACCCCCGAACAGCTCCACGCACTCTGCGAAGTCGCGCTCCCCCTGGACGCGCTCAGCGTCGACGATCTCCGCGAGTCGTGCTTCGGCCCCGGCGCCGAGTCACTCGGTGGCCCCGATGGTGCAGTCGTCTGGACGCATCGGCAGTTCGCGACGGTTAGCACGGCCTGGATCCTGCTGCTCGCAGTCGCACCGACCCGCCGGCGCGATGGCATCGGGCGAACGCTGGTGGAGGAGGTCACAGCCCGCGCCCGAGCAGTCGGCGTCGGCGAGATCCACACCGGGAACTGCGCACCCCGCTACGTGTGGCCCGGCGTGGACCTCACGAGCACCGCCGCACTCGCGTTCTTCCAGCAGCTCGGGTTCGAGGCGTACGACCACGGCCTCAACATGTCGCTCCCCACCTCGTTCCGGGTCGGGCCTCCGCCGGGCATCACCGTCGAGCGCGAGACCGGCGACGGCGCGGTCGAGCTCGCCGATCGTGAGTTCCCGCACTGGGTGGACGAGATCGAGCGGGGAATCCGCCGCGGGACGACATTTGCCGCACGTGATGCGTCGGGCGTGACGGTCGCGTTCGGTGCGCACTCGGTCAACCGGCGGGCCTGGATCGGGCCGATGGCGACCGACCCGGGTCGGCGTCAGCACGGGGTCGGCCACGCGATCCTCGGCGCGCTCGCCGAGGACATCGCAACGACGTGGGGCGACGCGCAGGCCGAGATCGCGTGGGTCGCGCCGATCCCCTTCTACGCGAAGGCCGGCGCCGTGGCGAGCCGCGCGTTCCGGATGCATCGCCTCCAGCTCTGAACCGGCGCCTCTGAACACGGCGTCGAGCTGGTCGATCAGAACTCGGTGACCTCCTTGACCTTGTCCTGGAGGGCCCTGTACTCGGGTGAGTTCGTGAGCGGCATCAGCTGCATGAGCTTGCCCATGTTGCCGGCGACCTTCACCCGGCCTTGCATGAACGCCGCGTTGACGTCGAGCTCGCCCTTCTGGATGAGTACCGAGTCGTCGTAGCTCATCGACATCGTGAAGTCGGGCTCCGCGATCTCCCCGAGCTGGCTCTCGAGCAGCCGACCGTCCTCGAGCACCCAGTAGTACTTCAGCTCGCCATCGGGGCCACCCGAGAGGGCGTACTGCATCTTCGCCGACGCTCCCGGTCGTTCCGGTTGGTCCTTGGCGAGCTCGCGGCCCTCGTCGAGCCATTCCTGGGTGAGGTACTTCGCCATCGAGATCTCCCTGTCGTCAGCGGGTGAGCGTGCGCGGGGCGCGGCCGATCGGCGTCCCGTCCAGATCAGCGCGGGAGTGTATCGACCGACGCGTTGGCTCGTAGCCCGGCGAAGAGATCGTCCTCGACGTCGCCCTCGGGAATGGAGTCGACGGTCGAGCGCGCCAGGACGTACTCGTCCCAGGGGAACACGCGCCGAACCGCGTCGTCGGGCAACCGCATCCAGTGACCTTCGGGGTCGACCTGCGTTCGATGGGCGAGCAGCCCGGCACGTCGGGCGTGCAGCCACTCCCCCACGTCGACGAACGTCGTGAACCGCTCGTCCTTGTCGGGGAACCCAGCCTCGAACCACCGCGCGTAGGGACTCTCGTCGCCGCGTCGCACGAACTCGTCGTGGAGCGCCTGCACGCGACGCCGGGAGAAGCCGGTGTAGTACATCTTCGCCGGCTGCCATGCCTCACCCGACTCCGGATAGCGCTCGGGATCGCCCGCGGCGTCGAACGCCGGGACCGAGATCTCGTGGACCCGGATGTGGTCGGGATGCGGGTAGAAGGAGTGGTCGTCGGCGTAGCTGACGATCACCTGGGGGCGTTCGCGCCGGATCAGCGCCACGAGACGACCGACGGCCTCGTCGAGCGGTGCGTTCGCGAAGTTGTCGGCCCGGGCGTTCGGCTCGGTGTCGGGCATACCGGAGTCGTGGTACCCGAGCATGTGCACCTCGTCGTAGCCGATCACCTCGGCTGCGGCTTCGAGCTCGGCCAACCGGACCTCGCGCAGGTTGGCTCGCACCTCGGGGGTGTCGACGGCCGGGTTCAGGATGTCGCCCGCCTCCCCGCCCGTGCAGCACACGAGCACGGTGCGGATCCCTTCCTGGTGGTAGCGCGCGATCGTCGCGCTGCCCTTCGACGCCTCGTCGTCCGGATGGGCATGCACCGCGAGCACACACAGGCGGTTCCCCGCTCGATCGAGCGGCATCGCAGACTTCATGGCTTCGACGTTACCGAACGGTCGGGCGGCGGACGCGCCGGGTCCAGGCGGAAGACGTCGACCCGCCCGATGTCACGCACCTTGCGGCCCGCGATACGTCGCATCGTGAAGTGCTCGTCGTCGGCGAGCGCCTCACCGATCTCGGCCGATGCCAGCACGGTGCCGGGACGCGCCATCTCGGTGAGGCGGGCCGCGAGGTTCACGACCGGCCCGTAGTAGTCCCCGTCGCGCGACACCATCGTCCCGGTCGCGATCCCGGCACGCGTCGCGGGGAGGAGGTCGTCACGGAGCGAGTGCACCGTGAGATCCACCGCGATGTGCGCCGCAGCCTCGACCGAGTCGGCGATGAACATCACCTCGTCGCCAATCGTCTTCACCACCCGGCCACCACCGGCGACCACCCGGTCGTGCGTGAGCTCCCCGAACCGGCTCACCAGCGCCGCCACCTCGTCGGCGTCGAGCTCGTTGACCAGCGCCGTGTAGCCGACCAGGTCGACAAAGCCGACCGAGCCGGTCACCGTCCCCGGGAGCTCCGGGCTCGCACCGGCCAGCCGGCGCCACAGGGACGCGCGCATCTGGAGCCGGAACACGTGGGCCACCAGGCGAGCAACGCCGTCGAAGTCCACGACCTCTGCGAGCCCCTCGGCCAGCTGCGGGTCGGACACGCCACGCGCGAACGCCGTCTCGAACGAGGCCGCGATCTCGTCGGTCACCGCATCGGCCGACCGAGCGAGGGACGCTCCGAGCACCCGCGCCTGCCGGAGGGCCCGGTCGAGCGACCAGTCCTCGATCCACGGGTTCGCGAACGTCCGCAAGAACGCTCGAAGCGCCGCGACGTCCGTGTCGCGGAACGCCGGGCGGTCATCGGGCATGTCCGGGAACCCGATCGCTCGCCACACTGCGCGCGCGGTCTCGATGTCGGTACCGCCGCGCCGGGCCAGCTCGTGCATGGTGTAGCGACGCGCCCCCGGCATGATCTCGCGATCGAGCACGAGCAGCGCGAGGTTCTCGGCGTCGACGGCCCGGTCGACCTCCGCGTCGGTCGCCCCCCGCTTCCGGAGGAAGCGACGCAGCTGCCGGCTCAGCCGGCCGATCGCATCCGTTGGCATCGCGACGACCTACGATCCGACAGCACGCGCCCGGTCAGCCCGACCTCGGGACGTCCTTCCAGGGCGTCTCGCGAGAGCTGTCCGGCTCCTTGGGGAGGCCGAGCACGCGCTCGCCGAGGATGTTGCGCATCACGTTCGAGGTCCCGCCTTCGATCGTGTTCGCCTGCGCGCGCAAGAAGGACCGTGCCGTGTCGCGGGCGTTCTCGCCGATGCTGCTCAGGAAGCCCATCGCCCGGTCACCGACGAGCGGCTTCCCGTCCCACGCGACGCCCAGCGGGCCCTCGAGGCCGAGGGCCACGTCCTGGAGGCGCTGGTTGAACTCGGCCTGCATCAGCTTGGTGATCGAGCCCTCCGGGCCCGCCTCGCCGCTCGTCTTGCGCTTCGCGGCGGCGCGCTGGTTGGTGATCTTGATCAACCGATCCTCGATGTAGAGCTGGGCCAGCCGCTGGCGATCAAGCGGATCGGTCGTGGGCGCATGCCGCGCGATCAGGCGCTCGCTCGGGCTCCCGCCCGAGGCATCCCCCGACAGCGAGCCGGCACCGGACAGGGCGATGCGCTCGTTCATCAGGGTGGTGATCGCGACGCGCCACCCCTCTCCCTCAGGACCGACCCGCATCGTGTCCGGGATGCGGACCTCCTCCATGAAGACCTCGTTGAACTCCGCGTCGCCCGTGATCTGCACGAGCGGGCGGACCTCGACCCCGGGTGCCTGCATATCGAGGACGAAGTAGCTGAGGCCCTTGTGCTTCGGGACGTCGGGGTTGGTGCGCGCGAGCAGCATCCCCCACCGCGACAGGTGCGCGAGCGTGGTCCAGACCTTCTGCCCGGTGATGACCCACTCGTCGCCGTCGCGGACGGCACGGGTGGCGAGCCCCGCCACGTCGGATCCGGCGCCCGGCTCCGAGAACAGCTGGCACCAGATCTCCTCGTTCGTGGCGAGGGGAAGGAGATGGCGCTGCTTCTGCTCCTCGGTGCCCCACGCGATGAGGGTCGGACCCCCCATCCCGATGCCGATGATGTTGAACGGGCGCGGCACGCGGTACCGGTTCAGCGTCTCGTTGACGTGCTTCGCCTGACCCGGGTTCAACGACAGTCCGGCGCCGTACTCCGCGGGCCACGTCGGCGTGGCGTACCCGGCCTCACCGAGCTGCTTGCACCAGGTGTCGTAGTCGAGGTCGGCGCGCAGCTTCCCCCACGCGTCGAGATCCCCGGCGTCGATCGCCTGCATCCAACCGTCGGGGAGCACATCGGCCAGCCACGAGAGCGTGCGCTCGACGAGCTGCTCCGCGTTGAGATCTGCGACATCGACCGCCATGGTGCGCGCCTCCTGGTGGCGGGACCCGAGGGTGGGGCCCGGAATCGGGTCGATGGTACTCGGGTCAGGTGACGATGGACGCGTCGATCGTCGCCGCGTACGGGTCGTGGAGGCGCAACGCGCCGACCACCTTCGCGACCAGGTTCGAACGCAGGCCGCTCGGCGACTCGGGAAGCACCGCGGGCAGGTGCAACTCGACCACCAACCCACCACCGTGCTCGGCCAGGCGATGGCGTACGGTCGCGCGCAGGTCCGTGGTGTCCACACCCGCGAGCTCGAGGGCGGTCCGGGCGTTGTCGAAGGCGATCTGGCTGTGCTCCTCGAGCGGCGCGGCCACGACCTCCTCGCAGGTGGCGACGAGGTCACCATCGGGCGGCACCTCGACTGCCCCGAAGGGTCCGTAGGGGTGCAGCGCGGTCGTCGGACCCGTCACCACCATCGGGATGTGACGGCGCAGCGCGCACACGGCCCCGTCCTCGAACGGGGACGGCCGTGGCCACGCGTGGTCACGGGCTGCCACCACGACGTCGACAGGCCCGTCCTCGATCGGGCAGCTCCCACCGGGCTCCAGCCCGGCACACGGGAACGCGTGGGCATCCTCGTGGCATCGCACGACCGCATGCCCGGCCGCACCCAGCGCTTCCGCGGTCTCGGCCATCACCCCGGGCATCGTGCCCACCACCAACACCCGCATCGCGGCTCCCCTCGACGTTGTCGTGTGCCGATCGTCGCCGCATCCGTCGCGGGCGCCAAGGGTCCAGGGTCACGGGCCGAAGGTCATTGGTCCCTGGATCGCAGGACGACCGTGGGTAAGACTCCTTCGGTGCCAGCCAAGGCCAAGACGCCCAAGCCCACGACCACCAAGCCCAAGACGCCCAAGCCCAAGACGCCCAAGCCCAAGACGCCCAAGCCCACGACCACCGGATCCGCGCCCGACGAGCCCGCGAGCACCGGCGAGCCGGTGCGGGTGTTCCTGGTCGACGACCACGAGGTCGTGCGGCGCGGACTGCGCGACCTGCTCGAGGCCGAGGGCGACCTCACCGTGGTCGGCGAGGCCGGGACGGCCGAGGAGGCGCTCTCGCGGATCCCGCCGACCCGGCCCGACGTGGCGGTGCTCGACGTGCGACTCCCCGACGGCAGCGGCGTCGAGGTGTGCCGCGACATCCGATCCCACCACCCCGAGATCCAGTGCCTGATCCTCACGTCGTTCGCCGACGACGAGGCACTGTTCCAGGCGATCATGGCCGGTGCCGCCGGCTACCTGCTCAAGCAGGTGAAGGGTCAGGACCTCGTGGCCGGCATCCGCCAGGTCGCGCTGGGCCAGTCGCTGCTCGACCCGGCGGTCACCGCCCGTGTGCTCGAGCGGCTCCGCTCGGGGCCGGAGACCGACGAGCGCCTCGCCCGGCTCACGAGCCAGGAGCGCAAGATCCTCGACCTGATCGCCGACGGGCTCACGAACCGTCAGATCGCCGAGAAGGTGCACCTGGCCGAGAAGACCGTGAAGAACTACGTCTCGAACCTGCTCACGAAGCTCGGGATGGAGCGGCGGACCCAGGCCGCGGTCTACGCGGCCCGGATCCGCGACCAGGCCGACCAGGCCGACCAGCGCTAGCACACCCGGCTCCTCACACCCGCTGGTCCTCACACCCGCTGGTCCTCGCGGCCGCCGAGCAGCGGACACGGAGGACGAGGGCATAGCGTGCGCCGCATGGCTGGCGACCCGGACGTCCGACCCGACGACGCGGTTCGGGTCCGCTTCGACCGCTTGGTCGAGTCACTGGCGACCGTCGCGTCGGGGGTCAGCCTCCCGCAGGTGCTCCGGCACGTCATCGAGTCGGCCGCGGCGCTCGTCGAAGCCCGCTACGGAGCGTTGGGCGTCATCGGCGACGACGGTGGGCTCGGCGAGTTCGTCACCACCGGCGCCTCACCCGACACCATCGCCGCGATCGGGGACCTTCCCGAAGGGCGCGGCGTCCTCGGGCGCCTGATCGTCGACCCGGTCCCGCTACGCCTCGCCGACCTGAGCGAGCACGTCGACAGCGTTGGGTTCCCTCCCCACCATCCGGCGATGCGCACGTTCCTCGGCGTCCCGATCCAGATCGGCGACGACGTCTTCGGGAACCTCTACCTCTGCGACAAGCTGGATGCCGGGGGAACCCCGATCGAGTTCACCGAGGACGACGAGCACCTCGTCGTCGCGCTGTCGGCCGTCGCGGCAGTCGCGATCGAGAACGCCCGCTTGCACGACCGCCTCCAGGCACTCGCGGTCCTCGAGGAGCGCGAGCGGATCGCGCGCGACCTCCACGACAACGTGATCCAACGCCTGTTCGCGACCGGGATGTCATTGCAGGGCAGCGTCCGGCTCGTCGACCCCACCGGCGACGTCGGTCACCGGATCGCCGCCGCCGTCGACGACCTCGACTCGGTCATCGCCGAGATCCGCACCACGATCTTCGACCTCGAACGGCGCCCGACCGAGCGGCCGCTCCTGGCCGCATCCCTGCTCGACGTGATCGACGAGATCGTGCGGCCGGCCGGGATCGAGCCAACGATCCGCATCGACGGCCGACTCGACGGCCGTGACGGTGGCCCGATCGACCCCGGCCTCGGCGACGACCTCCTCGCGGTGGTCCGCGAGTGCCTCTCGAACGTCGTCCGCCACGCCGGGGCCGGGCATGTCGACGTGACCGTGCACGCCGCAGCCGACCTCTCGGTACGAGTCGTCGACGACGGATGCGGACCCGGACTCACCCGCGGCCGAGGGCGAGGACTCGGGAACCTCACGGCCCGGGCACAGGCGCGCGGGGGCTCGTTCGCGATCGCGGCCGCCGAAGGCGGCGGCACCGCGGTGCTGTGGACGGTACCGCTGCCCGACTGAGCGTGGGCCAAGGCCACGCCCGCACTGTGACCTTCGGCCCTGCCGATCCTCGGGCCCGAGCGGGATCGTGGACTGCATGTTCGTTCGGGACTTCATCCACGTCGCACGGCCGTTCCAGAGCGTCGCGCCGTGGTTCCTGCGCGATCCCCGGTGGCTCGGCCCGATCGTCGACGAGGCCGTGTGCGAGGCCGCGAGGGTGTCGCGAGCGCTCGTCGGAGCCCCTGACCCCACGAACGACGCGGGTGCCTCGATCGAGGCCGCCCCGGGTGTGCGCCTCGATCGCGGCGCGGTCCGCTCCCGCGTTCGGGGGCTCGTCGTGCCGATCTTCTGGGAGAACGACGTCGAGTGCACCTGGTTCCCGGCGATCAGCGGTGACCTGGAGATCGCGCCGATCGGGCTGAGCGCCTCCGACCTCGTCCTCAGCGCCAGCTACCGCAGCCCTGAGGCGCTCAACCGCCCCGCCGACGCACCGTTCGATGACCCTGTGCCCGAGTCGGCCACCGCCGATCCGGCCCTGGTCCATCGGGTCGTCGAGACCGGCGTCCGGGCCTTCCTGCAGAACCTCGCGGTCGCGCTGGAAGCCGGGCTCACGGGCGGTCCCGAGCGATGACCCCCGAGGGTGCGCCCACCGTCCGGGTCTGCGACGTCCGGCTCTTCCCGGTCGTCGTGCTCCACGAGCGAGCGACGCTGGAGGACGCCGCCCAGGCGATGCTCCGCTCCCGCGCCCCTGCCGTCCTGGTCGGCGCACGGGGCGCGATCCTGACCGAGCACGACATCGTCCGGGCCGTCGCCCGCGCCGACACCCCCCGGGCTGCGGTCGCCGCGTTCGCCACACCCGACCCGGTCACCATCGACCCCTGCGCCACCGCGCTCGAGGCCATCGACTCGATGATGCGCCACGGCCACCGGGTGCTACTCGTCCACGACGGCCGGGACTCGGTGGGCTTCGTCTCGCTGCTCGACGCGTGCGCCGCGCTCCTGGCCCACCGAGACGTGCCGACGTGGCTCACCGGCCTGCGGGTCGCGCTGCGCGTCGAGGTCGTCGACTGACGATCTCCACCGACGGGCGCGGCCGTCGCTCGCTCGACCGCAGGACCGATGGTCGAGGTGCCAAGTCCTAGGCTGGAACCGTGATCGAGATCCTCCGGTACGCACCCGGCTCGATCGAGCCAGAGCCCCGGACGCTCGATGACCTCGCCGCCGACTCGACCGCAAGGTCCGGCGTGGTGTGGATCGACTGCGAAGCCCCCACCTCCGACGAGCTCGCCACCGTCTTCGACGTGCTCCACATCAACGAGTTCGTGCGCGAGGACCTCACCAAGGCCGGCCAGCGCACGAAGCTCGCGCACTACGACACGCACTCCCACATCGCCGTGTACGACTGCGCGCTGCACGACGACGGGCTCCGGACGCGCGAGGTCGACATCGTGCTCGGCACCACGTGGTTCTTGTCCGTGCGCCAGGCACCCGATGATGCCGACCCCGGCGCCTTTCCGACCGGTCACGTCCGCCGCGTGTTCGAGCTCCAGCTCGACGGGTACGACGACGCGCCGGTCGGCCTCCTCCTCTGGGCTTTCCTGGACACCATCGTCGACCGGTACTTCGTCGTCACCGATCAGGTCGACGATCAGCTCGACGATGCCGAGGAAGCGGTCCTCGCCGACGAGCGGGGCGAGGGAACGACCACGCCGCGCCCCATGCAGCTGTTCGCGCTCGGCAAGTCACTCGTGCGGTTCCGCCGCGCCGCGATCCCGTTGCGCGATGTCGTTGCCGAGATCGTGCGTCGTGAGGTCCCGTACATCGACGACGGCGCACTCGTCCACTTCCAGGACCTCGCCGACCACGTGCTCCGGGTCGGCGACTTCGTCGAGAGCCAACGCGACGTCCTCACCAGCCTGCGTGACGCCGAGCTCTCGCTCGCTTCCAACCGGATGAGCCTCGTGCAGCAGAAGATCGCGGCGTGGGGTGCGATCTTCCTCGTCGCCACGCTCGTCACCGGAGTCCTCGGGATGAACTTCCGCGACGCCCCCGGCCTCTCGTGGGGCTCGGGCTTCCTCGCCGTCGGCGGGGTCACGCTGGTCCTCTGTGTTCCTATGTACCTCTACTTCAAACGGAAGAACTGGGTCTGATGCTGCTCCACCGTGAACGCCATCGATACACGCGCGTCGGCTGGCTGCGCGCGGCGGTGTTGGGAGCCAACGACGGGATCGTTTCGACCGCCAGCCTGATGATCGGCGTCGCGGCGTCGAACGGCACCGGCACGGCGATCGCGGTCGCGGGGCTCGCAGGTCTGGCGGCTGGAGCGATGTCGATGGCGGCGGGTGAGTACGTCTCCGTGAGCTCCCAGCGCGACACCGAGCTCGCCGACATCAGCAAGGAGAAGCGCGAGCTCGCCCGCTCTCCCGAGCTCGAGCTCAACGAGCTCGCCCAGATCTACGTGCAACGGGGCCTGGATCCCGACCTCGCCCGTCAGGTCGCGGTCCAGCTCCACGAGGTCGACCCACTCGGGGCGCACCTCCGCGACGAGCTCGGGATGACCGAGGAGACCACCGCCCGGCCCTGGCAGGCGGCCATCGTCTCGGCCATCAGCTTCATCCTCGGCGCCGCGGTGCCGTTGCTCACGCTCCTCGTCGCGAACGACGACACCCGGATCGCCCTCATCGCGGTCGCCTCCCTCGTCGTCCTCGCACTCACCGGAGGTGTCGGAGGGAAGCTCGGCGGGGCGAAGGTCGGACGCGCTGCGGGTCGGGTGCTGCTCGGCGGAGGCATCGCGATGGCCGCGACCGCGCTCGTCGGCGAGCTCATCGGCACTGCGGTCTGACACCCGGACCCCGACGCCCGAAACGAGGCGCGGGCTCACGTCGTCGAGCGTCGGACCCCGCGCGAGCTGCGCCAGACCACCTCGAGCGCGAGGATCGCCGCCGCCGCGATGAGCGCGGCCCATCCGAGCACCCGCGTGTCGGGCAGGTGCAGGGCGTAGAACTCCCGCAGCGGCTCGATGACGAGGATGAGCGCGATGCTGCCGGCCATCGCGGCGACGAGGATTGCCTTCCACCAGTTGAACGGCCGCGCGAGGAGCACGAGCACCCAGAGGCCGACCGCGGCGAGCACCAGGGTCGCCGTCGTGCGGGCTTCCTTGAGCGGCAGGCTCTCCTCGTAGAAGGCGACGCCGTAGGCGGCAAGCGCAGCGGTCCCCGCGATGAGACCGGCGGGGACGCAGAAGCGCATCACCCGCTCGAGGAAGCCGGGGATGTAGCGCCGCGTGTTCGGGGCGAGCGCGAGCACGAACCCGGGGATCCCGATGGTGAACGTGCTGACGATCGTGAGGTGCCTCGGGAGGAAGGGGTAGCGCCACCCGAGGATGACCACCACGATCGCGATGAGGATCGCGTAGACGGTCTTGGTGACGAACAGGTTCGCCGACCGCTCGATGTTGGCGATGACCCGACGACCCTCGGCGACGACCCCAGGCATCGTGGCGAACTTCCCGTCGAGGAGCACCAACTGGGCCACGGCTCGGGTCGCCGCGGCACCCGAGCCCATCGCGACCCCGATGTCGGCGTCCTTGAGCGCAAGGGCGTCGTTGACGCCGTCACCGGTCATGGCGACGACATGGCCGCGTGACTGCAACGCACCCACCATCGCGCGCTTCTGCTGCGGGGTCACCCGTCCGAACACGCTCTCGGTCTCGAGGATGTCGGCCAGCGCCTCGACGTCGTCGGGGAGCTCGCGAGCGTCGACGGCACGATCGGCGCCGTCGAGACCCACCCGACGCGCCACCGCGCCCACGGTGCGCGGGTTGTCGCCCGAGATGACCTTGAGCGCGACCCCCTGCTCCTCGAAGTACCGCAGTGTGTCGGCCGCGTCGGGGCGGACCTTCTCCTCCAGCAGCACGAGGGCGACCGCCTCCAGTCCGGCCGGGAGCTCCTCGCCGGCCAGCGTCGCGTCGGAGCGTCCCAGCAGGAGGACGCGCCGACCCTCGCTCGCCAGCTCGTCGGCGCGCCGCCGGCTCGGGTCGTCGGGACGGTCGGCGAGCACCATCTCGGGAGCTCCCACCACCCACGAGCCGTGCCCGTCGAACTGTGCGGCGCTCCACTTCCGGGCCGAGGAGAACGGCACGGCATCCTGGCGGTCCCATCCCGGAGCGGGGCAGGCAGCACCGATCGCCGCCAGGGTCGCGTTCCGGTTCTCGTCGTCCGCGAGCGCCCCGAGCGCATCGCGCGCGTCGTCGACGCTTCCGGTGAGCAGCTCGAGGTCGTCGAACGCGACGTCGCCCTCGGTGAGCGTCCCGGTCTTGTCGAGGCAGACCACGTCGACGCGTGCGAGGCCCTCCACCGCCGGGAGCTCCTGCACGAGCACGTTTCGGCGGGCGAGCGTGACGGTTGCGATCCCGAAGGCGAGGCTGGTGAGCAGGACGAGGCCCTCCGGGACCATGCCGACGACGCCGGCGACCGTCCCGACCAGCGCCTCGTCGACGCTGTGGTTGTCGAGCTGGCGCCAGAGCAGCAGCCCGGACACCGGG
The DNA here is from genome assembly GCA_046484625.1 of Acidimicrobiia bacterium. Lineage (GTDB taxonomy): Bacteria > Actinomycetota > Acidimicrobiia > IMCC26256 > PALSA-555 > DASUAO01. The sequence continues at coordinate 19,621 of JAWOIO010000109.1, read as the reverse complement.
AACAGCGCGTACTGGATCCACCGCAGCAGGGTGTTCGTGCCCGCCACGAGCTCGGACTCGACGAGCTTGAAGCGGCGGGCCTCGGCGGCGAGCTTGGTGGCGTACGCGTCGGCACCGACCGCAGTCGCCTGCACGATGCCCGACCCGGCCACGACGAAGCTCCCCGAGAGCGCCTCCTCGTCGACGTCCTTGTGCACCGGATCTGCCTCACCGGTGAGCAGCGACTCGTCGATCTCCAGTCCGACCGCGGTGCGCACCACGGCGTCGGCCGGGACTTGGTCGCCGGTCCGGAGATCGAGCAGGTCGTCGAGCACCACCTGCTCGACGGCGATGTCGAGGACGGACCCGTCGCGGAGCACCCGCGCGCGCGGCGCGTTGAGCACCGCGAGGTGGTCGAGGGTGCGCTTGGCGCGGACCTCCTGCACGATGCCGATGAGCGCGTTGGCCACGAGGATGATCCCGAACGTCGCGTCCTGGATCTCCCCGACCGCAAGGATCACGCCGAGCATCACGCCGAGGATGGCGTTGAACCGGGTGAAGACGTTCGCGCGGACGATCTCGATGTAGGTACGGCTGGTGCGAACCCCCGCGTCGTTCGTGGCGCCACGGGCGATGCGCTCAGCGACCTCGGCGGCGGTGAGGCCGGTGGCCGCGGTCAGCACTGGGTCGGCCACGTCGGGCAAGGTAGCCGAGGGACGCATGGACGCACGCGCACGCCGCTCAGGGCGCGGGGACGAGCTCGATCTCGCCTGTGTCCTCGTCCTCGAGGACGCGGTACCCGCACCGCTCGGCAAGCAGCGCCTGGCCCTCGTCGGGCCCGCTGGCGATCAGCTCGTCGCCGGCGAGCACACGGGTGTGCCCGCGCGGCCGGTACACGTACCGGCCCGCACGCCGGATCGCGAGGAGGTAGAAGCCGGTCTCGACCTCGATCCGCGCGTGCGCCAGCGCCACGCCGTCGAGCGCCGAGCCCGCCGCCACGGGCACCCGGGCGATGACCTCGTCGGACTCACCCAACGCCATCCGCAAGATGGGGTGCATCTCCTCTTGCTCCTCGACGAGCCACACCATCTGCTGGGCGGCATCGCCCAGCTCCTCGGCGGCTGCGCCGAGGTGCAGGAGACCGCGCAACGGGGACGGGTCGACCTCGTCGGCGGCCGAGCGGAGCACCCAGACCTCGAGCCGCTCTCGCATCTCGTCGAGGCGGTCCTCGAGGTGGCTGACCTCGGCGGCGAGGCTCTGGTCGTTGAACAGCAGCGCCGAGTAGGCAAGCCCGATCGCGACCTCGGAGATGTTCTTCATCTCCACCAGGACGTCGACGGCACGGTCGAGGTCGGTGATCGCCGGATCCTCGACGACGGTCGGAGGTCGCCACTCGGGGGCGCTCGCGAGCTGTCGCAGCTCACCGATCCCTTCTGACGGCCCTCGGAGGATCAGCACGTCGTCGGGGAGCAGTGTCTCGTCGCCGTCAGGATCGATGATCCACTCCTTGGTCCGGCGGATCGCGACGATGCGCATGCCGACCTCGACCGGCAGCTCGACGTCGGCGAGGGAGCGGTGGGCCAACGCCGACTCGTCCCGGATACGGACGCGGTGCGACACCTCTTCGGCCGCGGCGAGATCGGCGACGAGCGACGCCGGGATCCCGAGACGGTGCGTGACGATGCGCGAGATCGCGACCGCAGCGTTGGCCATGCGCTCGATCGCCGAGACGACGTGGAGCACGCTCGACATCTGCTCGGCCTCACGAGGGGCGCGCGCGGCGAGCACGCACACCTCGCGCATCTCGTGCACGAGGTCGCGCTGGCGCTCTTCGAGCTCCTGGACCTCCGTCGCCATGTGCTCGTCGCCGAAGAACAGCGCGGCGTAGGCGAGGTCGACCATGAGCTCCGAGGTGTCCTTCGCCTCCGACAACATCGCCTTGAGGTTGCGAGGGGGTTTGTCGTCCATCAGCGCTTCATCAGACTGTGAGCTCCATCAGGAGAGGCCCAGGATACCCAGACACACCATCAACGACGCCGCCCCGAGGAAGTCGGACGCCGACGAGACGAGTGGGACCCCGTTGTTGTCGGGATCCCATCCGAGGCGATACGTCGCGAGCGCCGCGGCGTACGCGACCACACACGCGAGCGCGGTCGCGACGATCCCCGCCATCAGCACGAGCCCGACCATCTCGAGCGCCCCGGGGCTCGCCAGGCCGGTGACCGCCGAGAGCACGTCAGCTGCGAGCCCGAGGACGAGGAAGATCGGGATGGCGACGGCGAAGACGAGGGTCAGGTCGTCGGCCACGCGCCGCAACGAGGCGCGCGACGATGCGCGCGACGGGGTGATGATCCCGAGATGCAGCTTGGTCGCCACCCGCGCCGACAGCATCCCTGCGAGTGACCCCGACAGCGAGAGCAGCGGCGGGATCACCATGAGCAGCGCCGGATGCCGGTCGAACGTGTCGAGCCGGGACTGGATCGTGATCCCGGCGAACGTGCTCACGATCCCGGCGACCAGGAGGAACGGGACCGACTCCGCGACGATGCGGCGGAGGACGGGCAGGTGGGTACGCAGCGCCGCGACGAGGCCCAGGGTCGCACCCACGACGCACACCACCGCGACGATCACCGGGACCCACCGGGCGATGTCGCGCACGAGGAACGTCGCCAGGAACAGGCTCGGCAGGGTCACGAGGTCGCCGGCCGCGGTGACGAGCGGCACGCTCACGTTGTCGACGTCCCACTCGTGGCGCACACCCAGGGCGGCGACACCGACCGTGATCGCCATCACCACGATCGTAGGGATGATCGCCCCGATCACCGAGACCACGACGAGGTCGCCGACCCCGATCGACGAGCGGACGCCGAACGCCTCGGCCATACCCTTGGCCACCACCGCGAGCAGGAGCGAGAGCCCGAGCGACAGCGCCACGGATGCGGCGAGGTTCTGTCCGACCTCGGTGTCGCGACGGCGGGAGAGCTGGAAGCTCCCCGTCGCGACGAGCGTGCCGAGGCGGCTCCCGAGGGCGCCGAAGACGTTGCCCCGCAGGCCGACAGCCGCGGGGACGAGGACGAGCAGCCCGGGGAGCTCACCGAGCGTCCCGGTGATCGACCCGAGGATCAGCCCGGCGAGGAGTCCCGTCGCGGTGGCGAGAAGATGCGCGACGAAGCCAGCCCGGACGTCGGTCGGTTCCGCGCGGAGAAGCACGCGGAACCGCCGCAGGACGCGGTCGCGGCGCGGCATTGCTCGCTACTCGGGGGCTCGTTCATCGCTTCTGGCTCCATGGCTCGGCGACCAGGGTACCCGCCTCACCCGTGCGGGGACTCCCGATCGGACCAGTACCCCGTCATGACCTCACGGCTCCACGCGGGCTGGCGGACCTCACCGCGGGGTCCCATCTCCTCGAAGTGCGCCTTCACGTCGAGCACGGGCGAGCCGTCGATCGCGTCGAGCCCTCGCACGTGCAGGGTGAACCCGTCGACGCGGACGAGCGCGCACGTGCTCACCCCGATCCGGTTCGGACGCCCCTTCCCCCGTTGGGCGAGGATCCCCACCAACGGCCAGTCCTCCCGACCGCGCGGGTGCCGGGCGCCACGATGGATCTCTTCGTCCGGCACGCGGTGGAACGCGAACACCACGTCGAGGTGCGAGAACGCGTCGAGGCCGGCGGTGGCGTCGGCGTCGAGCTGGGTGGGGTCGAGCATGATCGTCGCCTCGACCGCGTCCCAGTCGTCGTCGATCGGCTCGGTGCGCCCGCCCACGAGCCGGCCGATGGGGATCAGGGTGATCGGTTCGCTCATGGCCAGGAGTTCTAGCGGAAGTCGCGGGAACGCAGCAGCGAGGCCGGGCGCAGGTCGAGCGGCTCGATGCGGCGGGCGATGAGGTTGATGACGCCCTGGTGGCGTTCGAGGAGCCCGCGCACGCACAGGGCCGGCGACTCGCGGGCGACCCTCCGGAACCGCCTCCACACGTCGGGCGTGCAGATCACGTTCACCAACCCCGTCTCGTCCTCGAGGTTGAGGAACACCACGCCGTGCGCGGTCTCGGGCTGCTGGCGGTGCGTGACCACCCCACCCACCTCCACGACCGTGCGGTGCGGGAGGTCCCGCAGCCCCGCCGCGGTGACCGCACCGCGGGCAGCGAGCCGCTCCCGGGCGAACTCGGTGGGGTGCGCGCCGGCCGACAGCCCGGTGGACCAGAGGTCGGCGGCGGTCTCCTCGATGGGATCCATGCCGGGGAGGCGGGGTGCCTCGACGCCGGTGACCACGCCGGGGAGGCGACCGGGCCGTACCTCGCCCAGCGCGCCCGCGGCCCAGAGCGCGTCCCGTCGACCGACGCCGAAGCACGCGAACGCGCCCGCGGTGGCGAGCGCCTCCAGCGCGTCGACCGGTGCGTGCGTGCGCCGGGTGAAGTCCTCCAGGTCCACGAACCTGCCGTCCGCCTCACGGGTCGCGTCGATGCGGTCGAGCAGCGCGCTCGACAGCCCGCGCACGTAGCGCAGGCCGACGCGCATGGCACGGGTGGACGGTGCGGCGTGCCAGCCGGGCTGAGGCACGCCGATGGGACCGGCGTCGCGTGAGCGCGGCTCGAGCGTGCACTCGCGGCGCGATGCCTGCACGCACGGGCCGAGCACCTCGACCCCGTGGCGGATCGCGTCTCGGGTGATCGTGTGCGGCGAGTAGAAGCCCATCGGCTGCGCGTTGAGCAGCGCGCACGCGAACGCGTCGGGGTGGTGGTACTTCACCCACGCGCTCGAGTACACGAGGTAGGCGAAGCTCACCGAGTGGCTCTCGGGGAAGCCGAAGTGCGCGAACGCCTCGAGCTTGGTGGCGATCTCCTCGGCGGTGTCGCCGACAATTCCCCGCTCGGCCATCCCGACCATGAGCCGCTCCCGCATCGCGGCCATGCGCGCCTTCGACCGCTTCGAGCCCATCGCCTGACGCAGCCGGTCGGCCTCGCCGGGCGTGAACCCGGCCGCGTCGATCGCGATCTGCATGAGCTGCTCCTGGAACAGCGGCACGCCGAGGGTCTTGCGCAGGCAGGGCTCCAGCACCGGGTGCGGGTAGGTGACGGGCTCCTCGCCGGCGCGCCGGCGCAGGTACGGGTGCACGGAGCCGCCCTGGATCGGGCCGGGTCGGATGAGCGCGACCTCGATCACCAGGTCGTAGAAGGTGCGGGGCCGCAGGCGGGGCAACGTGGCCATCTGGGCCCGGCTCTCCACCTGGAACACGCCGATCGTGTCGGCCGCGCAGAGCAGGTCGTAGACCTCGTCCTCCTGGGGGATGGTGGCAAGGTCGAGGTCGATGCCCTCGTGCTCGCGCACCAGGTCGACGGCGAGGTGCAGCATCGTGAGCATCCCGAGGCCGAGCAGGTCGAACTTCACGAGCCCCGCAGCCGCGCAGTCGTCCTTGTCCCACTGGAGCACCGACCGGTCCTCCATGCGGGCCCACTCCACCGGGCAGAACTCCACCAGTGGCCGGTCGGCCATCACCATGCCGCCGGAGTGGATCCCGAGGTGGCGGGGGTAGTCGAGCACCTGGGTGGCGAGGTCGAGCACGAGGTCGGGGAGGGCGGTGCCGGAGTCACGTACCCCCTGGAGAGCCGACGCGCCCCCGTCCCCACCCCGACCGGCCCAGCCGTCAATGCGCTTGCTGAGCGCGTCGGCCTGCCCGGGCGAGAGCCCGGCGACCTTGGCCATCTCGCGCATCGCGGAGCGGGGCCGGTAGGTGATGACGTTCGCGACCTGCGCGGCGCGGTCGCGCCCGTACTTCTCGTAGACGTGTTGGATGACCTCCTCGCGGCGTTCGTGCTCGATGTCGAGGTCGATGTCGGGTGGGCCGTCGCGCTCGGGCGAGAGGAAGCGCTCGAACAGCAGCCCGAGCGCGACCGCGTCGGCCTTGGTGACGCCGAGCGCGTAGCAGACCGCGCTGTTGGCGGCGCTCCCCCGTCCCTGGCAGTAGATGTCGGAGCGACGGCAGAAGTCGACGATGTCGACGAGGACGAGGAAGTAGCCGGGGAAGTTCAGCTGCTCGATCACGTCGAGCTCATAGGCCATCTGCCGTTGCGCCTGCTCGTGCTGCGGGTGCGAGCGCGGGTAGCGCACCTCGGCGCCGCGTCTGGTGAGCTCACGCAGCCACGACATGTCGGTGTGCCCCTCCGGCACCTCGAGGTCGGGGAGCTCGGGAGCGGCGAGCCGGAGGTCGAACGCGCACTCCTGCGCGACCTCCACCGAACGCTGCACCGCGCCGGGCCAGCGCGCGAAGCGTCGGGCCTGCTCCCCCGGCGAGCGCAGGTGCGCGAACCCCGCGGCGGGGAGCCACCCGTCGAGCTCGTCGAGCGAGCGCCGGGCCCGCACCGCGGCGAGCGCGGTGGCGAGCGGGCGCTGCTTCGAGGTCGCGTAGTGCACGTTGTTGGTGGCGACGACCTCCACGCCCGCGTGCACGGCGACCCGGGCGAGCGCGTCGTTGCGATGCCGGTCGAGCGGGTCGCCGTGGTCCCACAGCTCCACCAGCACCCGTTCGCGCCCGAACGCCGCGACCAGGCGGTCGAGGGCGTGGCGGGCCGCGGCGGGCCCGTCGGCCATGAGCGCGCTCGGTACCGCGCCCTTGCGACACCCCGTGAGCACGAACCACGAGTCGTTCGTGACGCTGGCCCGGTTCCCGTTGACGTGCACTCCGGCGCGGGCACCCTCGGCGAGCCCCGCGAGCGTGAAGCGCGGCGCCCCCTTCTCCCCTGCCATCTGCGCGGCACTCACCGCGCGTGCGAGTCGGGCGTACCCCTCCACTCCGTCGGCGAGCACCACGAGATGCTCGCCAGGTGGATCGGCCTCCGGGACGCTCGCTGCTCCGGTGCTCGCTGCTCCGGCACGCCGCTCGAGTGTGAGCTCGGCGCCGAACACCGTGGGCAGAGCTGCGGTGCGGGCGGCCTCGGCGAAGCGCACCACCCCGTAGCAGCCGTCGTGGTCGGTGACGGCCAGGCCGGCGAGCCCGAGCCGCACGGCCTCGTCGACCAGCTCCTCGGGGTGGCTCGCCCCGTCGAGGAACGAGAAGTTCGTGTGGCAGTGCAGCTCCGCGTACATGGCGCCTGGCCCACTCCGCTCGGGGAGAGCACCGTATCGAACGTATGTTCGCTACGGCAAGCCCGGTCCGAACCGAGGCTCAGGCGGCCGCGGCTCGCAGCACCTCGAGCGCCTTGTCGGCGTGGACGTTCATGCGGATCTCGCTCTTGATCGCGGCGAGGACCGTCCGGTCCCGGTCGATCACGAACGTGGCCCGCTTCAACGGCGAGATCCCGAACGAGCGCTTCACGCCGAAGAGCTCGGCGACGGTGCCCTCGGTGTCCGCGAGCAGCGGGTAGTCGAACTCGTGGGCGTCGGAGAACTCCTTCTGCGTGTCGACGGTGTCGCCGCTGATGCCGACGCGCTGCGCGCCCGCCGCGGCGAACTCCGCCGCGAGGTCCCGGAAGTGGCAGCTCTCCATCGTGCAGCCCTTGGTCATCGCCGCGGGGTAGAAGAACAGCACCACCGGCCCGTCGGCAAGCATCGTGCTGAGCCGCCGCACCGCGCCCGTCTGGTCGGGGAGCTCGAAGTCGTCGACCAGGTCACCTGTCTGCAGCATGGCGCGAACCTATCGTCCGGCTGCGCGCGATCTGGTCGCCCGGCCGGGCACGCTCTGGCAGGATGCCACCATGACCATCGAGCTCGTCCCCCTCGCCACCGCCCGCATCACGCTGGCCGAGCCATTCGTCCTCCCGTCCACCCCGTCGGGGACCCGGATCATCGCCGAGGTCCGCGAGGGTGCGTACGAGGGCGATCGGTTGCGGGGCAGCTTGAAGGGCGTCGCCGCCGCCGACTGGATGACCCTGAGCGCCGAGGGGGTCGGCACGCTCGATGTGCGCGCCCTCTTCGAGACCCACGACGGCGCCCTCGTCTACTCCTGGTACCACGGCCGGACCGACTTCTCCGAGGGCCCGGGCGTCAAGCCGATCTACGCCGCGCCGCTCTACGAGACCGGCGACGAGCGCTACACCTGGCTGAACGCGATCCAGGCGGTGGCCAAGGGGACGCTCTCGGAGGACAACACCATCCTCACGTACGAGATCTGCGAGCTCCGCTGATCTGAGCACTGCTTCGCCGCTCCCTTCTCGTGACGGATCCGGCCCTCCCCACCCTTCTCGTGTCGGATCCGGCCCCCGTGACGGCGCGATCCGTCACCAGAACCGGTGCGCGGGCGCGATCCGTCACCAGAACCGGTGCGCGGGCGCGATCCGTCACGGAAAGCGGTGCGGGAACCCGCAGGCCCGCGTGGGATCATGGAGGGTGCTCCAGGTCCGTTCCCTCTCGGTCGAGGTCGGTGGCCGCCAGACGTTGGCGGACGCCTCGTTCTCGCTGCGCGCCGGTGACACCGTCGGCCTCGTCGGCCGCAACGGCACGGGGAAGACGAGCCTGCTCAAGGTGCTCGCCGGTGAGGCGCCGTCCGCCGGGGGCACGGTCCTGCGCTCCGACGAGCTGGGCTATCTCCCCCAGGACCCCAAGCCCCGTTCCCGCTCCACCGAGATCACCGCGCTGGCCCACGTCCTCTCGGGCCGGGGACTCGACACCGCCGCCGAGCGGATCGAGATCCTGCGGGCCCGCGTCGACGAGGACCCCACCGACCGCAACGTCGCCCGCTTCGCCCGGGCCGAGGAGAACTACCGAAGCGCAGGGGGCTACGGCGCCGACGCCGAGGCCCGTACGATCGCCCACGGCCTCGGCCTCCCCGACGACCGGCTCGACCTCCCCCTCTCCGCGCTCTCGGGCGGGGAGCGTCGCCGCGTCGAGCTGTCGCGCATCCTGTTCGCGGGGAGCGAGCTGCTCCTGCTCGACGAGCCGACCAACCACCTCGACACCGATGCCAAGGAGTGGTTGCTCGGCTTCCTGCGCTCGTACCGTGGCGCGCTCCTCGTCGTGAGCCACGACCTCCAGCTCCTCGACGAGGCCATCACCCGCATCTTGCACCTCGACGCCGCGCAGATGACCGAGTACCGCGGCACGTACTCGCAGTACCTCGAGCAGCGCGCGGCCGACGAGGTGCGGCTGGCCCGCACCGTCGCCCACGAGCAGTCCGAGATCAAGCGCATCAAGACGCTGGCCGACACGATGCGCGGCCAGACCGAGAAGCGCGCGAAGCAGGCCAAGGCACTCGACACGCGCATCGCACGCATGCGGCGCGACGCCAAGACCGGCCCGAAGAAGGAGGCGGCGATCAACGTGCGCTTCCCCGCGCCTCCGCGGCCAGGCTCCACAGTGCTGACGGTCGAGGGGCTGAAGAAGGGCTACGGGGGGCCGCCAGTGTTCGCCGACGTCACCTTCGATGTCGGCCGCGACGAGCGACTGCTCATCATGGGGCTCAACGGCGCAGGGAAGACGTCGTTGATGCGCATCCTCGCCGAGCGCACCGAGGCCGACTCGGGATCCGTGAAGCTCGGGCACAACGTCTCGGCGGGCTACTACGCCCAGGAGCACGAGGGCATCGCGGCCGGCAAGACCGTGCTGTCGCACTTCGCCGACCACGGGTCGATGACGAACCAGGAGCAGCGGAACCTGCTCGGCATGTTCGGACTTCGCGGCGAGATCGCGCACCAGGACGCAGGCACGCTGTCGGGTGGCGAGAAGACCAAGCTCGCGCTCGCGCAGCTCGTCGCGGGCAAGCACAACCTGCTCCTGCTCGACGAGCCGACGAACAACCTCGACCCGCCGTCGCGCGACGCGATCGGTGCCGCGCTCGCGACCTGGCCCGGGACCATCGTGCTGGTGAGCCACGACGCGGGGTTCGTCGAGCGGCTCGCGCCCGACCGGGTGCTGCTGATGCCCGAGGGTGACCTCGACTACTGGTCCGACGACCTGCTCGACCTCGTCGCCCTCGCCTGACCCGGGTTCGGGCGGGCCTCAGCCCCCGACGGTCGACGCCTCGGCCGCGGCGTTCAGGTTGTCGGCCTCCGGCTCCAGCAGGAAGCCCGCCTTCACGGCGGCCGCGGTCGCTTCGGTGAACTTCGCCACGTAGTCATCGTGTGACGAGTAGAGCGCCGCGATCGTCGTCGGCGCGAGCGGCACCGTCGTGCCGAAGAGCTGGCAGAACCTCCCGCCGTCGTTCCCGTCACCGCGCAACGTCGCGTTCGGGGCGTCGACGAGCGGCGTGCGGATCCCACCCCGTGCGTTGCCATTGCGATCGCGCTCGATGACCGCAGGGAGGCCGGGCTCGAGGCGCAGTCGTGGTGCCCTCGGCGGAGCCACACCGTCGACGACCCACGCCTCGAGGTGCGCCAGCGCGGCCTGGAGCACCGCGTACTGCGGTCCGTAGTTCATGGGCACCGCACAGTTCAACGGACCGCCACCGGCGTTGGCGACGTCGAGGAGGGTGACCTCGGCCGCGCCGTCCCCGGCGTCGCCGAAGCCGATCTGGGCCGTGTACGCGTCGGCGTGGGAGGTCCCCGCGACCTCCCAGAGCCGGAACGTCGAGCTGTCGGCCTGGCGGGGCGGGAAGTGCCCGAAGCCGAGGTCGGTCTCGGTCTGGAAGGTCAGCACGGGCACGTCGAGGTCGGGGCGGATCCGGGTCCGGTCGGGCGCGGAGATGCCCGGGAACGGCCGCTCGAGCAGCGCGGCACTGTTGGAGCCACGGCTGTGCACGAGGAAGCCGTCGTAGACCTCCGCCACCGGGTGGACCGCGTTCACGTAGGTGACCATGCGGAACGCCGACTGCGACTCACCGATCGCGATGACGTGCTTCGCCTTCAGGCCGCCGAGGGGGTCGTCGGGTGCGGTCCCCCGCACGGCGGTCCCGGCCTGGGAGAAGATGTCGTAGGAGTAGCTGTCGCCGGGGTGCTCCAGGGTTCCGTACCGCGCCGGGTCGCCGCCCTTGAGTCCGCCCGACTGCAGACCTGCGACGGCCTGGCCGCCACCGACCACGCCGACCGCCTGCGCCGAGACCCCCACCCACACCGCGCCGCTGCGGAGGATCTGGTTGTGCGCGAGGTTCCAGTCGGGGCTGGTGTCGAAGCCGGCCGAGACGTTGAGCCACTCGACGAAGACGGTGCCGCTGAAGTCGGCGGCGTCGATCGGCCGGTAGACGAGGATCCGGGTGTTGTACGGAGCGGTCTCGTCGAGGGGCTGGACCTCCCATTGGCCGTCTGCGGTGAGCGGGGTGTCGGACGCGTACGCGGCGGCGTCCCCTTCGAGGAAGTACTCGGCCTTCTCGTAGCCCAGCGCGGCCAGGTCGAAGCTCGTGGTGACCAGGCTCGGCTCGCCGGTGCCACCCGTGATCGGCGCGACGGCCGGCTCGGCGGTGGCCCCGGCCACCGGACCGCTCACCCCGAGGACGCCGACGACGAGCATTGCGCCGATGGTTCGAACTGCACGCACACCAGGACCTTTCTCAACGACGCTGCGGCCGACAGTATGCCTCGGCTCGTGCGTGCTCGGGCCTCGGCCTCGTATGATCCCGTCCGGGCAGCACGAGCACGGAGGTTCGCCAACGTCTACCTCGGTGACCGGCTCGGCCTGTATCGGGCGCTCGCCGACGACGGCCCGCTCGATCCGGCAGGCCTGGCGAGCGCGGCCGGGATCCACGAGCGCTACGCGCGGGAGTGGCTGCAACAGCAGGCCGTCGCCGGCTTTCTGGAGCTCGGCGACGACGGCCGGTTCGTCCTCCCCGACGGGCACGCCGAGGTCCTGCTCGACGACACGAGCCTCGCCTACTTCGCGCCTGCAGGCCGCGCCCTCATGGGGATCGCGAAGGCGATGCCGGAGGTCTTGGACGCGTTTCGCACCGGTGGCGGGGTCCCGTACGAGTCCTACGGTGCCGACATCCGCGAGGCGATCGCGCTCCTGAACCGGCCGATGTTCCTGAACCAGCTGGGGACCGACTGGTTCCCCTCGATCACCGATGTCGACGACCGGCTCCGCGCCGATCCGCCCGCACGTGTCGCCGACGTCGGATGCGGATCGGGATGGTCGACGATCGCGATCGCCGAGGCCTACCCCAACGCCCGGGTCGTCGGCCTCGACCTCGACGACGCATCGATCGAGACTGCCCGGGAGAACGCCGCGGCGCGTGGTGTCGCGGATCGCGTGACCTTCGAGGCACGGGATGCGGCCGATCCGGGACTTGCCGACTCCTTCGACCTCGTGTGCGCGTTCGAGACCATCCACGACATGTGCGACCCCGTGGGTGCGCTCCGCGCGATGCGCACGCTGCGTGCCGACGGCGGTGCGGTCGTGGTCGCCGACGAGCGGGTCGCCGACGAGTTCACCCTCGATGTCGACGACATGGAGCGGTTCCAATGGGGCTTCAGCGCCGTCCATTGCCTGCCGTGCGCAATGACCGATCCCCCGGCCGCCGGCACCGGCACGATCATGCGCGCCCCCACGTTCCGGCGCTACGCGCACGAAGCCGGGTACGCCGAGGTCGAGGTGCTCCCGATCGAGCACGACTTCTGGCGCTTCTACCGCTTGGTCGGATAGCCGGGCGTCAGGTGTTGGACGGCACCATCCGCGACGCGCGGTAGAGCGGCACGGGATCGGGGATCCCGCGCATCACGACCGGCCCCAGCTCGTCGAACGCGACTGCGTCGCCGCCGGAGTCGGCCGCGACGCGGGCCTCCTCCGAGACCAGGAGCTCGCCCGGCCCGGCGACGTCGACGATGCGAGCGGTGAGGTTCACCGCGTGCCCGACGAGGTCGTCACCGCGCGGCGTCGGACAGCCCCAGTGCATCCCCATCCGCACCCAGAGCGGCGGGGTGTCGGCGGGAACGTCGACGAAGCAGTCGAGGAGGCCCAGACACACCGCGAGCGCCGGGCCCGCCTCCGGGAACCAGAGCAGGAGGCCGTCGCCGAGCTCCTTGACGATGCGGGCGCGATCGGGGAGCGCCGAACGGACGAGCCGATCCTGGCGGTCGAGCATCGCCAGGGCCTCCGTGTCGCCCTGCTGCGCAGTGAACTCGGTGAAGCCGACGATGTCGGTGAAGACGATGGCGCCCGGAGCGACAGCGCCGCTCACCGCTCCTCGACCGTGATGTTGCCGCTCCCCGTGCGCACGCGGATGGCACCGTCGGTCCCCGGGGCGCAGTCGCACTGCACGGTGCCGCGCTTCGTGTGCAGCTCGGTGGTCGGGCAACATCCTGCGGCCACCACCACGGTGACATTGCCAGACCCGGTGTCCACCGCGGCCTCGCCACCGTCGCGCAGACCGACGGAGACCGAGCCGCTCCCCACGCGGACGCGCGCCGCGCCGACCTCGTCGGCATCGATCGATCCCGAACCTGTCGACAGCTCGACCGACGCGGCCCGGCCCACCCGGACCGTGCCGTTCCCGGTCTGGGCGCGGCAGTCGCCGTCGCACTCGTCGATCGACACGCTGCCCGAGCCGGTCCGGGCGTCGATGCGCTCGGCGCGCTCGACGGTGACACTCCCACTGCCGGTGGTCACGCGGGTGTCGCCGAGGACGCCATGGAGCGTGACCGACCCGGACCCGGTCCCGACGACGACGTCGCACCCGCTCGGGCAGCGCACGGACACCGAACCGGACTTCCCCTTGATCTCGATCCCCCCGTCGCGTGATGCGACGGCATCGGGACCGCGCTCGACGAGCACGTCGGGCCGGTCCTCGGCCGTGATCGTGACCGACCCCGACCGCGAGGAGACGCGCAGCGGAGCGTCGGCATCGACTACGACCGGTGCAGGCTTCGACATCTCACCAGTATCGACGCGTTCGGAGCCCGGTGCGTCGTGCCGCGCGTCACGGCGCGTTCAGTCGTAGACGGCCTCGACGGCGGCCCGACCGCCCTCCAACGAGGCCAGGCATGCGACCGGGCCGGACTCGTCGGGCGTTGCCACCACCACGTGCCAGAGCACCCGGCGCCGGCAGGTGAGCCGGTCCCACCAGCGCAGGTCGTGGGCCCAGGGCCCGGTGCTCATGAGCACCCGACCGCCACCTCCGGGCAGGAGCGCGCAGCGCAGCCACGCGGGCTCCGCGGTCGCCTCCCCTCGGCCCGAGACCCGCACGTCGGCACCGTCGGCGTCGAGCAGCTCGGCGGGCACCGGCTCGGGGTGCACCCGCGCCGGGGGCGGCCCGGGGACGGCACCGGGCCAGGGCGCGGCGTCGGCGCCCGACGCGCCCGGCGCGTCACGAGGCTCGCCCCACGGGACCCATCGGATGCGCTCGACCGGCGCCCGGCCACCGACCACCACCGCGGTCGCCACCGCCTCGTGACCGAGCATCCCCTGGATCCGGGCGAGCACCCGCTCGGCCCGGTCGGCGCTCGCCGCGTCGCCACCCCACAGTCCGAGCTGTCGACCGGTCGCCGGCACCACCCGGTCGGGGGCGATCCGCAGGAAGGTGAGCCCCGCGGTCGCCTCCTCTACCTCCGCTTCTCCCTGGGGCCCCTCCGGGGACCTGCCGGTGAGCCACGCGTCGAGCTGCCAGCGGACCCGGGTGACGAGCGATGCCGCGGTGAGCCCGCCCTCGTGCCGCCAGCAGCGGGCGTGGCGCTCGCCGTGCTCGGTCTCGGCCTCCACCACCACCTGCGAGCAGGAGAGGCCCAGCAGCTCGAGCCGGTCGAAGAGCCGGTCGGCGAGCCCCTTGGCCGCGAAGGCGACCTCGTCGACGCGCGTCGCGGGCGGGTCGAGCTCGCAGGTCTCGGCCAGCTCGGGCGGGGGTGGCATCGGGGGCGCGGCGTGCTCCTCGAGCCCGCACGCGAGGCGATGCGCGCGTGCACCGCCGGCCCCGAAGCGCGCGAGGACCGACGGTGCGGGGAGCGCGGCGAAGTCGCCGAGCGTGCGCAGCCCGAGCCGCACGAGCAGGCTCACGAACGCGTCCCCCTCGGTCTCGGTCCCGAGCACACCGCGCAGCACCGCGACCGGCCACGGCGCGAGGAACTCGGCCGAGCCGCCGGCGGGAACGACGAGCGTCCCCGCACTCTGGTCGCGCGCCGCACGCCGGGTCGCGAGCCGGGACGCGAAGCCGCCGTCGGCGATGCCGACGCGCGCGTCGTCCACCCCCGCCTCCGTGACAATGGCGAGCACGCGCGTCGCCAGCGCGTCGTCGCCACCGAAGTAGCGCGACGGGCCTCGGGTGGGGAACGTGAGCACGCCCGGTCGTTCGAGGACCACCGCGGGAGTGATCGGCTCGGTCGCGCGCGCGACGACCTCGAACGCCCGCGCCTCCGCGGCCGGGTCGCGGTCGACGACCACCAAGCCGGCACAGCGCGCCTCGGCCTCGCGCCGGCGCAGCCCGACGGTCACGCTCTCGTCGCGCGCCTCGGCCGACACCGCGCGCACGAGCTGCCCCCGTGCGCCGCGCTCGACCACCGCGACCGGCGCCCCCACCAGCGCGGGGTCCTCCCGACGGGCGGTGGTGACCGACCACGCCGGGCACCACAGCGCGAGTGTGCGCTCAGGCACCGGCCGCGAGCGCACCGTGGCGCACCCGGGCCGCGTCCCCCCGCCCCGCGACCTGCACCTGCACCGTGCGGACGGGGAGCACCGCGACCCGGTCCTCCTCTCCCTCGGCCTCCGACCAGGGTCCACCCTCGGCGACGAGCGTCACCGCGGTGCTCCCCGGCCACCGGTCCCCGAGCACGACGAGGACGCTCCCCCGTTCCCGCGCCCGCGCCACGAGCCGGCGGGCGTCGCCCGCGCGCGCGTGCGGCGGGACCTCGGCGAGCACGAGACCCACGCCGTCGAGGAGTGCGGCCACCACCGTGGCCCAGCGCGACGCGGGACCGTGGGCCAGGCGCACCACCGGGAACCGTTCGAGCGCGACCCCCGCGGCCGCCGCGGCCTCGGCCCCCAACGTGCCGGTGAGGTCGATCGCCGCCGCCCACTCCCCTGCGGTCGTCGCCGCGGCGGCGAGCGCGAACGCCACCGAGGTGGCCCCGGCGCCCGGTGTGCCGCCGACCCCGACCACGGCGCCCCGCCGCAGCCCCCCTCCGGGGAGGAGCTCGCCCAGCGGACCGGGGACGGGGAACGTGCGGCTCCGGGCGAGGGTCAGTGGGCGGGCCTGCTCGGCCACCGCCCGCAACCGGGCCCGGGCCTCGGGGTCACGCCGCGCCTGACCGGGCTGGGGCTGACCGGACTGGGGAAGTGCTGCGGTCACCTCTCCGTTGTACCGAACATATGTTCGGTACGCAAGACGGGATCGCGGGTCCTCGCTAGGCCGACGGCTCCGGGCGCGGGAGGGGCTCCACGCCCATCGCCCGCAGGTTGTCGTCGGACCAGCCGGCGTCGTCGCCGTAGAAGCCGAAGAGGCGGTGGATGGTCTCCTCCACCTTCGGCTCGAGCGCGGCCCACGCCGACTCGGGTGCCTCGACCGTCACGTCGCTCGAGTACACGGTGACCCGCGTCGCACCGAGGTCGAAGAGCCGCTTCGCGAGCACGTCGGGCGCCCGGCTGCCGCCGGCGTCGGCGATCGAGGCGTAGGACTCGATCGCCATCCCGGTGAGAGAGCGGTTGCACGCGAACATCCGGATCGCCGGGGACGCTCCCGGACGCGAGGTGACGGTGATCTCCTGACCCATGGCGAGCGAGCCTATTGCGTCATTCGCTGCGGCCGAGGACCGCGAGCAGGGTCGCCTGGCGATCGCCGCCCTCGGGGATCGGGACCTCGCCGAACATGCCGCTGCCCTGCAGCAGCTCGCGCTGGGGCTCGACGACCTCCCAGCAGGCCTCGACCAGCTCCTCGGGGAGGTTCGTGTCCTGGCGGGTCGCGTAGGCGAGGTCCCACCCGTGGATGAGGACGTCGATGAAGCGATGCCCGCAGTAGACCGACCCGGGGACCGGCCCGTACGACACCGCGACCGGTGCGTCCATCGCGCCATCGGCCCGGAAGGCGGCGGCCGCGCCGGCGGCGGACGCGTCGTACGCGGCGAGCGGGTCGTTGCCGAGGACGTCGCCGTCGAGCGCGTCGCCGACCTCCTCGATCGTGCGCCCGGCCGTGAGCTCGGGGACCCAGAGGTTGCCACTCACCACGTGCTGGAGCAGCGCCAGGACATCCCATTCCGCACACGGCGTGTCGAGGTGCCACTGCTCGTCGCCGATGCCGGCGACGGCTCGGCGGGTGTGGTCGAGTGCAGCTGCGTGCACCTCGGGAAGGTCGACGGCCATGTTGCTCCTCTTCGGTCGGGGCCCCGGGGCACCGGGGCCTCGCATGGTACGGCGCGATCAGCTGAAGAGCCGACCCGCAGCCGGTGGGAGTCCACGCCAGCACAACGAGTCCATGAAGATCCACGAACGGCGATGGATCGAGCTGGGGCCGTACCCGGCGAGGGCCGCCTTGTGCACCGGAGCCGGGTACCCGACATTCGACTCGAAGTCGTAGGGCGGGAAGCTCGCGGCCTCTTCGATCATGAGCGTGTCCCGCGCGACCTTCGCGACGCACGAGGCCGCGGCAACGGCGAGGACCGATGCGTCCCCCTTCACCACGGTGGTGACACGGTCACCGATCGCGAGGTAGTCGTGGTTGCCGTCGAGGATCACACGATCGGGCTCGTACCCCTGGTCGGCCAGCTGGGCCAGCGCCCGATGAGCGGCGACGCGCTGCGCCGCAGTCATCCCGAGCGCATCGCACTCGTCGTGGGACGCGTGGCCGACCCCGACCGCGACGGCCCAGTCGCGGACGTCCGCAGCGACGACCGTGCGCTCCGCACGCGTGAGCTGCTTCGAGTCGCGCACACCCTTCAGGTGCTCGGGGGCGGGCACGACAGCCGCGACCGTCACCGGGCCGGCCCACGAGCCGCGACCCACCTCGTCGATCCCGACGACGACCCGCTCCCCCGCCTTCCAGCAGCGGCGTTCGAGGCGGAGGGTCGGGGCAGCCACGGCGCTATCCGGCCTCGTCCGCAGATTCGACGGGCGCCACTGCAGCCCGCGCCCAGGGGGTGAGGATCTCGAGCAGCTCATCGGCGTCGCCCGCGAGCACCTCCGCGAGCACGCGCTCCTGGCGGTCGGTGACGGCCTCGATCTCGTCGCGGGCGGCCCGGCCCTCGTCGGTGAGCACGTCCTCGTCGACCAGGCCGGCGGCGGCGAGTCGACGCAGCGCGCCCAGGCAGTCGTCGTTGGTCCAGCCCATCTGGTTGGTCGTGACCGACCCGACGGGAACACCACGCCACAGCTCGGTGAGCACGTTGATCTCGACCGGGTCGAACCCCGCCGACACCCACGCGTTGCGGTGCGAGTCGCCGCGACGCTCCCGCACGAGATCGCAGGCCCGCCACAGGTCACCGAGGGGCGAGCCGGGGAAGCCGATGGCGCGCAGGCCCGCGTAGACCGGGTGCCCCTCGGCCGGCGTCGCGATCGACGCGGGGACCAGCAGCTCGAGCGCCCGGTCGATGCCGTCGGGCTCGGGGCCGAGCCGGTCGGCGAGGTAGCCGGTCGCCGCGGTGAGACGGGCCTCGAGGAGCTCGTCCGGCGTGGTGACCTCCCACGCCGCGTCGAGCGCCGCGGCCACGCGCGCCGGGTTGATCGGCGCGAACAACGCGGCGACGGCCTCCCCGCGGACCGCTCCGAGGCAGGCGGCTCGGCTCGCGAGCCCGGCCGCGGCCGGCGGGAGATCGATCCCGGGGAAGCCGTCGCGGGCCTCGGGCATGAACCAGGCGGCGGCCAGGATGCCGTCGGCGCGGGCTCGCAGCCGGCGGGTGACCTCGGCGAGGCGGTCGTCATCCATCATGATGTCGGGATCATCGGGCACTCCTCGGGGGACCCCCGCAGCGTGCCACGTCCGGGTCCTCCTGTTCGTGATCCCGGCTGTTCGTGATCCCGGCTGTTCGTGATCCCGGATGCGTCAGGTGCTGGCCCTGGCCGCGCTCAGCCGCCGAGCAGGTCGTGGTGGACGTCGGCGAGGGTTGCGAAGGGCGTGTGCGCGACCTCGTTCGCGGCGCACCATGCCGCCAGGGCACCCTTCGCGTAGACCCGGTCGGCGAGCAGCGCCGCCTTGCGGTCGCTGGTGCCGTCGCCCACGAGCACGGTCGTCAGCCCCCGGTGCCCGGCGTCCTTGATCGGCGCCTGCTTGCAGGTCCCACACGAGGAGCACGCGCAGCAGCGGTCCTCGTTCGGGAACTCGAGCCGGCCGGTCGTCCAGTCGATGCGGTTCGTGAGCACCCGTACCCCGAGCTCGGCGGCGACCTCGTCGACGCGGATGCCGAACCCGTCGGACACGATCGTCACCTCGGCGCCGGCCTCACGGAGCGCGTCGACGAGCGGCGCTGCGCCCGGGTCGAGTGGCACCTCACGGGCGGCTGCCCGCAGCAGGGCCTCGTCGTCCGGCAGCAGATCCCACTCGTCGAGGAGCGTGACCCGGCTTCCGACCTCGCCGCGGATGTACGCGTCGTCGATCTCACGCCAGCCCGGAGCTCCGAAGCGCTCCATGAGGAAGACGCCCGTGTCGGCCTCGCTGATCGTGCCGTCGAAGTCGAGGAAGACGGCGGTGCGCGTCAGATCGAGATCGTCCGCATCGGCCATCGCGCGATCGTAGGTGGGCACTCCTGCGGGGCCTCGTGACCCTCCAGGACGCCTCGTTAGGCTGCGCCGGATGAGCGACCGGACGATCTCGATCTGACGCGCACCGCCGTCTTCCTCGACTTCGACGGCACGATCAGCGAGGCCGACACGGGC
>JAWOIO010000221.1:0-3892 GCA_046484625.1 Acidimicrobiia bacterium | reverse complement strand
GCGCTGTAGTAGTGGAGTCCCACTTCGGGGTCGTTCTCTCGCCCGGTGAACGCCCAGCCGCTCGCCCCCTCTCCCACCGTGAGGTTTCCCCACGGGTCGTAGTCGCGGCGTAGCGTGACGATCGCGCCCGCCGCGTTCACCCATTCCCGCACGCTCCCCAGGTGATCTCGCGTGTAGTACGTCACGGTGTTGCCGGCGGCCAGAAACCGCGGAAATCTGACGGTTCGTCGGCAAGATGGCGTGTCGCGTAGTTAGGGGATTGCGGAGCGCGCTGTGGTAGCGCTCAGCAGACGTTGCTTCTCGGCGACTGCGGTTCGGATCTTCGAGGCGATGTATCGGATGTACTCGGGATCCGGGGGCTGATCGAGGATCTCGTCGATGGCGCTGCGGAAGTACGCGAGGGTACGAATCGGAGCGAGGCGAGGCAGCGCGGCGGATCGGATCTCGCGCCTGACGACGGCGAGGACGAAGGCGGCGTAGACGACATGGAGGGGGACGCCGCGTTGATGAAGCTCGCTGGCGAAGCGCCGATCGGTGCGGCTTGCGCGGAACGGGGTGCCCGGCAGGCGGACGTAGTTGGCGGTGACGGCGTCGACGTAGGCCTGCCGGGCGGACCGTGTCATGGCTTGCGCTTGCGGCGCGCTGCGGCCTCCTTCCGACTCTCGTGGACTCGGTAGCTCTCGCCCTGGAGCAGGGTGACGTCGGCATGGTGAGTGAGCTTGTCGAGCAGAGTGGCGATGGACGTGGCGTTCGGGAAGACCGTGTTCCAGTCTCCGAAGGCGAGGTTGGTGGTGATGAGGATTGATCTGCTGGAGACGTCTCTGGCCCCGGGACGCTCGTAGCGCCGGTCGACGACCTTGTAGAGCAGATCGGCGGCGTGGGAGTCGTAGGCGAGGTATCCGACCTCGTCGATGACGAGCAGATGTGGCCTCGTGTACCTGCCGAGACGTCGCCGCATCGTTTCGGGGCCGCAGGAGCGCAGATCCTCGATGAGCTCACCGGCGCTCGTGCACAGGACGGAGAAGCCCGCGAGGATGGCCTGGTGAGCGATGTTCCTCGCGATCATCGTCTTGCCGAGGCCGTTGGTGCCAATGAGAGCGAGGTTTCGGCCCTCGCGGATGAATTCGAGACTCAGAGCGCGCTCGATGATTTCGCGATCGATCTTCTTGGGCCAGTTCCAGTCGAAGTCGGCGATGGGCTTGAACCGCCCGATGCGTGCGCGTCGCAGGCGGCTCTGAAGGCCTCGACGAACCCTCTCGCCCTGTTCGAGGCGCACGATCTCCTCGACGATCTGCCTGGGAGACCATCGGCCCTTGGTGGCGCGAGCGATGAAATCCTCGAAGCCCTGTGCGGTGGCAATCAGGCCGACCCTGTTCAAGGCCGCCGTCGGATCAGTCGTGTCGGTCGTCATCTGCATTCTCCTTCTCGAGATCGGCGAGTTCGTCGTAGGTTGCGGCAGGGTGGGGTGTGACGTAGAGGTCGCGAAGGTCGGGACGGCGAGACAGATCCACGGGCACAGCGGCACGCAGTCGAGCCGCCCGATGGCGCCTGGCGAGGACGTAGGCGACGGAGCTCAGGCGTGGCGTTTGTCTCTCGAGAGCCTCGTCGACGACAGCCGACAGCTCGGCGGCCCCGTAGTCGTCGAGCAGCATCAGGAGTTTCTCGGTGGTGGCCGCGACGGACTCGCCGCGCTCGAAGCAGGCCTCGAGAAAGGCCTCTGCACTGGGCACAGCGGCGGTGAGGCGAGTCCGGGGAGTCGAACCGAGAGCGCGGCGTTTGTGCTCGAGAAGCTGCTCGACGTGCCCAGCGTTCTCGATCCGGCGGTGCCGATCGTAGCTGCGCCGGTGGCGTGCGATCTCGAGTGTCCCGTCGAGGACGCGAAGCATCGTCTCCGACACGCTCAGAGTGAGGGTACGTCCGACGGCGGCCGGGGGGATCGAGTAGTCGTTGAGGTCGAAGCGGACGTAGATGGACTTGCCCGAGCGCACGGGGAGAATCGAATCCGTCTCGAAGGGGTGAGTGGGCAGACCCAGAAGCAGCCCACGCTCGTCCTCGTATGCCTGGGCGACGCTGCGCCGATCGTCTCCGGGCCAGCGCCTGGCGCCGGCGACTTCGTCACGCCAGACGAGGGCCTGGCGGTTGAGCTCTTCGAGCGAAGTGAACGATCGGGCCGCGAAGAACGAGTCGCGGACGTAACGGATCGTACGCTCGACCGCTCCCTTCTCGTTACCTCGCGCCGGTCGACACGCCTTCGGGGCGAAGTGGTAGTGCGACGCGAGCTCGAGCAGGCGTGGGTTGAAGCGCACGGCCTGACCGTGCCGATCGAGCACGGCCGAGCGGAGATTGTCGTAGAGGCAGTATCGGGGGACGCCGCGGAGGTCCTCGAATGCATGGACGTGACCGCGCAGGAAGCTCTCCATCGACTGGTCGAGGAAGAAGCGCAGGAAGAACCACCGCGAAAGGGTCAGAGTGAGCACGAAGGCGGACAGCGCCCGTCGTGCCGCGCCGATCATCACGTGGCCGAAGCTCGCCCAGTCGACCTGTCCCTCCTCGCCAGGGAACACCCGTCGTCGCAAGTAGGCTTCGCGCTGGCTCGGCCGCAAGGTCCGCAGCTTGTCCCGCACCTGCCGCGGGCTGAGCGGGCAGCCTCGCTCCACCAGCATCTGCCAAACCCGCGTCGCGGTGAGTCGCGGGTGTTTCTCGAGCGTCTCGCGCACGAGACCCACGTACGGATCGAACAGGCTCGGCCTCACAGGCGCTGGGGCCCGTGGGCCATCGCTCAGCGCTCGCTGCACCGTCTCGTGGTGCAGCCCCAGCTCGCTCGCGATGGTCCCCACACGCCAGTGCTCGGCGTAGAACAGGTGCCGGATTCTTGCGACGGTCTCGACGTCGATCACGCATCCCTCCCGCCGATGGGTCGACGAAGGGGCCCGCCCGTCCGCACACGATGCAGACCAGGGCTCCCCCTCGGGCGGATCGAGATGCGACGCCCTCTTGCGCCGCTTCACCCGCGTCCATCGGAACGGGAAACACGCTAGGCGAAGCGCGGCCCTCTGCTGAACCCTGATGAGTCACTTCCTCGCGGAGGCGCGCGCGATAGGCCCTCTGGCGGTCGGCGTGGTCCAAGCGTCCCTCACGCGACGCCTGGTGACGTTTGCTCGCCCTCGCCCAGCTGGCGCGTCGTTGGTGGCGGCGGCACTGAGGACCACAGAACCGCTGACCCCGGTAGCACGACTCGCAGATCGCGAACAGGCGGCCACACATCCCGCACGACACCAGGTACAGGACGAGGGCCGGCAGCCGGGCTCGCTCCACTCTCCGCCCTTCCGAGGAGTGGACACGACAGGGTCGATGGTGCGACCCTTCCTCTCTCGCAGGTCGTGTCCCGCCCCGGTCGGGCAGCCACCCGCCGGGGCATCTTCCTTCCTCGGGCCCGACGATACCGCAATCCCACGTCCCGGCTGGACGCGGCTCCGCCGCGGATGATGGCTGGGGCTATCCTGACGACCGAACGTCAGATTTCCGCGCTTCTCGGCCGCCGTCTACACCTGGCGCAGGCCCGAGCCTCTACTAGCGGAGTACGGTTCGCGCCTCTTCGCTTCACGGGGTTCCTCGTCCAGGGGTTACAGCAACACAATCCATATCAGTGAGCCGGATCGCGTCCTCATTTCGCTCAGAACGGACGCCACACGCCACCAAGCGTTCGCGGGTGCACCACTCGCGCCCCTGAGGTTCTCCTTCGAGCGTCTCTTGCCGTCCGTGGAATTGCGGGCTGACCGACTCGCGTGCCCTTCCACTCTACGGCCGCACCCGCACCGGAAACGCCGGCCGCTTCGGCTGCGGCGGCGGCTCCTTGGCCAGCTGCTCCAGCACCAGCTCGATGGCCTTCTCC
>JAWOIO010000149.1:0-6565 GCA_046484625.1 Acidimicrobiia bacterium | reverse complement strand
CGATAGAACTCCTCGGCGCGCTGAAGATCGGGAACGTGCAAGGCCACGTGCTTGGTCCGCATGTCAGGCACCCCCAAGTTGACAATTCCTAATGCCCACACTTCGCGCTCGCGAGGTCCTGAGGATAGCGGCGGATATGGATCGAAGCCGATATCCACAGGGCGTTTCCGCGGAAACGTGTCAGAGATGCCACCGATCTCTGCGACCGGACGCCCGTGGGCAGTCTCGAATCCTGGATTAGTTCTGGCGTCGATATCGGGCGAGGACGACCTGCGGCAATTCCCGTTCGAACGCTCGCCGATAATCGGTCGCTAACTGGTCGAGGTCGTCTCGCGTTTTCGGGGAAACGTCCTCGAACTTGACCTCGGGAAAACCCACGACCGTCGGTTATGAGTCCGTTCGACCGATCCTGCGATATCAGGTTTTCGAGGCGGCACACCCCATGCACCAAGGGTTCCTACCTCTCAACGTCTCGTGCCGCCTCGCTCTGTTTCGCACCGTCTCGCGGACCAAATGCGGACCGTCGAGAAGCGAGCATCCATCCGCGTAGAAGCGGGACGTTGATGTACCAACTCGGTAGACCACCTCAAGCGGTCCCAATACCCGACGGGTCGGAGCCGGGTGCTGTGCGACTGATGCTTCGTTGCGCACTGCTGTCGACTCGGCTAGTACGACTGTGCGAGCCGCTCGAGACCCTCGGCGATTGATACCCGGGGGGTCCAGTCGAGCAGGCGCTGTGTCTCCCTCTGGTCGTACCAATGTGCGGTACTCAGCTGCTCGGCGAGAAACCGCGTCATGGGAGGATCTTTCGCAATCCGCGCCATCGCCCAGATGGCTTCGATCGTCGACCCGGCAGCCTTCGCTGTCCATCGCGGGACCCTCCCGGTCGGTTCTGGCAGCCCCGCTGCGTGACAGAGACTGCGGATCAGTTCCGCAACGGTTCGAGGCTCGCCATTCGATACAACGAGCGCTCTGCCATCAATGACATCGGCTCGCTCAACCGAGGCGGCAATCGCATCGGCGGCGTTGTCCACATAGGTCGAGTCGATCAAGGCTGCGCCCGATCCGACGAGCCGCAGGGTTCCCTGGGCAGCTCTCTCGACGATTCGCCTGACGAGCTGCTCGTCTCCGGGACCCCAAACCAAGTGGGGGCGAACAGCTGCGACCAGTATCTCGCCTCGGCGGCGGTTCAGCACGAGTTGCTCAGCCATTGCCTTGCTACGCGCGTAGTGGCTCTTTGTCGTCGCCGGATCCGCTGGCAGCGCGGCAGCGCCAACCTGCGCGGGCCCTGCGTGAGCGACTGCCGGCGACGAGACGTAGACGAGTCGCTCGACGCCTGCGTTTCGGCTCGCGTCGAGCACATTCTGAGTCCCGCCAATATTGACCTCGCGAAAATCACGCCACGGGCCAGTCGGCGAAACGAGTGCCGCCAGATGCACGACTGCATCCTGACCTACTGTTGCCCGTTCGACGGTGTGAGCATCGGTGACGCTCCCGAGAATCTCCTCACAATCGAGACAACTCGGTCGGCGTTGCATCACCCGCACCACATGGCCATTTTGGGTCAACGTTCGAGCAACAGTGCGACCGAACAGCCCACTGGCCCCCGTTACCAGGATCCTCATAGCCGCCGGGGCCGGTCGCCGCGGAGAACGGCTTCGGCCCAACCTCGGATTTTGCTCCGATTGAGCTTCGAGTTGTGCCTCCGGTCAACGGGAAGGCGCGCAACGACGAGGACCGCTGCGACCGGCGCGGTCACCGCGTCGCGAACCGCAGCGGTGACGGTTGCGCCGGCGATCACCCCCTTGCCTCTCATGACTCCAGAGGCTCCAGTGACAACGACGCACAGTTGTTGGGTCCCAATCGGACCAATGCCGACCGCCGCTGCCTTGGCTACGCCGGCTGCAGACTCGGCTTCGAGTTCAATCGGTACCGGCGTCAGCGTGCCGCCGGCCCCGTGGATGAGGTCGTCGATACGTCCCTCAATCCATAGCTGGCCGCGTGCATCGAGGTGGCCAACGTCGCCGCTTCGGTGCCAGCCATTGACAAATGCGCGGTGTTGGCGGCCCCACAGGCGGTCATAGCCCGCAGCGCTGTGAGCCGCTCGAACATAGACCTCGCCGAGAGCACCGGGGCCGAGCGAACTGCCGATCAATGTGGTCGTCGCTCCAATCGGCCGAATCTCGACATCGACTTGAGCCAATGGCTTACCGACGCAAACACCGCGGCCCGAATCGGTCGCCGGAAGACTGGCGGCCAAGGCGCTGGTGACCGGGAGGACTTCGGTCATTCCATACGGCGTGTGGAACGATGCCTTGGGAAAGACGAGTTCTGCCCGTGCCAACAAGTGCCGCGAGACTGGCGCCCCTGCGGTGCCCACCATTCGGATCCTCGCCAGATTCCTGTGGTCCTGGGCGCTGGCCTCGCCAGCGGTTGCGGCCAGGTTCTCCAATACCGCAGGCGATGCGAATGCGATCGTTGCACCGATGGCACGGGCGGCACTGGCGAATTCGTGAACTCGCAGCTCGCCGGGAGCGGTGACATCCATCGCCGGTATCGCCGAGGTGATCCCGAGCGCGGGAGCGAGAACCGCGAACGGGGCAAACGCGGCCACGAGCTTGTCGCCAGCATCGATCGCGAAGGCGTCTCGTATGGAATCACGTTGTGCCTCGAGCTGGCCGTGTGTATAGACCACGCCCTTCGATGGGCCGGTGGAGCCAGAGGTGAAGACAATGGCCGCGTGATCTTCAGGACCCGCTGTCGGCACAGGTTGAGCGTCCTGCCCTGCCTCGAGGAGTTCGCGCAAGGTAGCGGTCGGCTTCCCGAGCGGTCGGGGCATGGGGTCGATCGGAATGAAGTTGGCTGATCGGCCGACGCTCTTTGCCACGAGGAGACCGCGCCAATCGCCAACGATGTGATCGGGGCGAGACGAGCGCAGCGCGCGGCGCATGCCGTCGAGCCCAAGGGCCGCGTCTGGTGCCACCACGACGATGCCAGCCCGAAGACAGCCGTACACCAGTGTCATGAGATCGATGCCAGGCGGGACAAGAGGCGCCAGACGATCGCCCTTCCTGATGCCTGACGCGATGAGGCCCCGCGACAGCGCTTCTACGTTCTGCGCCAGCTCATCAAAACTGATCGACCGTGCGATGTCTCCCAACTCGCCAGCGCTCATCTCAACGATTGCATCTGTCTCGTCGCCAGTGCGTGCCTCGATCGCTGACCAGATGCGTCGGTCGTCGTCAGCGCTCGGCTGGGGCGGCGCGGATGGCTGCTCGGTCGCGGTGCGCTCAATCCACATCCGAATCACATCGACCGCGTCTGTCTCCTCGATGACCTGATGTCCAGAATCGGCGTACCGATGGACGTCAGCGAGCGGCATACGCTGCATCAAGTCCGCCAGAAACGCGTCGGTGAAGATGAGGTCCTTTGAGCCCCAAACGAGAAGCGAAGGGACCTGCTGTAGCTCGTCTAGAGCATCCGCCACCGCCTTGAGTCTCGCGTACGTCCGGTGCGACTCTTCCACCGGGATGTCGCCCACGAAATCCCGAATACCGGTGCGCAGATCGGCCGACCCGTACGGTGCTGCGTAGCCGCGATACACGTCGCGCTCGAGGCGCGGCTTGGCCATCTGAAGTGCCCCATGCAAGAAGGCCGGCGTTGTCTCACACGTTGCCTTCAGCGTTGACCGAGCGATCGATATCAGCGGCGGCACCCGCACTGATGGGGGGCGAGCGACGCCAGTATTCATGAGGACCATGCCCGTGACCTTGGTGCGGTTCTTGTGCGCCCACCCGATCGAGACAGGACCGCCCCAGTCGTGGGCGAGGGTGACAACTGGCCCAGCAACGTTCATCGCACGCGTGACCGCATCGAGGTCAGCAATATGGTCGTCGAGTGTCCGAACGCTGCCCGTGCGTTCCGAGTAGCCCATGTTGAGCGCATCGACCGCAATCACACGCCAGTCGGTCATCGTCCGAGCGACTTCGCGCCACATGTAGGACCAGCTCGGGTTCCCGTGTACACAGAGCAACGTCCCCTGAGAAGGGCTGACCCCAGTGTCGAGCACGTGCCAGGTCCGATCTCGGCCTGATTGGTCGACCGCGGTCACCAGGTTGGACCATGCGGGATCGAAGCCAGCGAGACCGTTGGGCGGCAATCGTGCTTCTCTGGGAGGCTTCATTCATCGCAGTTCTATAGTGACCGGGAATCCTAAGCCGAACCGTACGCGATCGAAGGAGTAGACAATGGTGGCTCCGAGATCGAGATACGCAAACATCGCCATCTCGGCTTTGGCGCACGTGGATGCGGACGTCGTGGTGTCGTCGTCCGAGCTCGAGAGCCAGATCGAACCAACAATGCAGCGCCTCGAGATGCCGCTGGGACTTCTCGAAGGTCTCACGGGAATCAAGAATCGTCGATTCTGGTCACGAGGGATGGAGCCGAGCGACGCCGCGGCTCTGGCCGCAGAAAAGGCGCTGAGCAAGAGCGCGGTTGACCGCACAAAGATCGGTGCACTCATCAACACGTCCGTCAGCCGTGACTATCTCGAACCCTCGACTGCCTCGATCGTCCAAGGCAAGATCGGGCTCGGACGAGATTGCATCAATTTCGATGTCGGCAGCGCATGTCTTGGGTTCTTGCAGGGCGCAGCTCTCGCGGCTGCGCTCATCGAGCGCGGTGAAATCGAGCATGCGCTCATCGTGGCAGGCGAAGACGGACGGCCGATCGTCGAGAACACCATCCGAAACCTGCAAATGCCCGAGGCAGACGACACTTCGTTTCGAGAGCAATTTGCCTGCCTGACGCTGGGATCGGCTGGCGTGGCCATGGTGCTTTCCCGCGCGGCACCAGGCGACGGACAGCCGCGATTCATGGGTGGCCTCACCGTGTCGGCGAGTCAGCACCATGGGCTTAGTGTCGGAAACTACGAGGGCGGCCGAACCGACTCGCAGGCGCTGTTGCTACGCGGCCTCGAGCTGGCAGAAGACGGATGGGCCGAAGCGGTTGCTGCCTTTGACTGGTCAACCGACGCCGTTCATACCTTTGCGATCCATCAGGTGAGCAAGGTACACACCGACATGCTCATCGACCTGTTGAACTACGACCCGAAACGTGTGCCTCGCATCTACCCCGAGTTTGGCAACACCGGCCCGGCGTCGGTGCCGACGGTCCTTTCACAGGAAGTTGATGCCGGTCGCGTTGGTCATGGTGACCAGGTGTTGCTGGTCGGGATGGGAAGCGGGATCAACGCGGCAGCTTTCGAAGTGGTGTGGTGACGGTCGTCTGCTCTGTATGACGTTGCAGGTGTTTCCACATGATCGAGCAACCGATGTTGCCCAAAGGCCCGTCGTCTGACTTGCGAGTGGCTGCACCCTGGTAGCCGGCCCGGCTTGGGTCTTTGACGAAGACAGTTGATGGGCATGTGGACGGCATGGGCGTCCCCCTTTGTGCCACATGAAGAACCGCTGACGATGGCGGCACAGCGGAAGGCCTCGAGGACCTGCAGAATCCTGAGAGAACTGGAGACCATTGGTGATGAAGTACTCCGGAGTCTCGTCGGACTCAGTCACTGGCATCCGCCGAATGCAGACCAAGTACACATCGCTCCGACCCAAGACGCGAGAAAACCCTCAGGTGATGGAGGACTCCCAAGGGTTTCTTCGTAGCGGGGGCGGGATGTGAACCTGAGGTCTCGAACCCCTGCCCGTGAGTCGACCGTCGGCGGCGGCCGAGATCCAGCTCGCAGGCAGCAGGCGACGGGTGCGAAGCGAAGCGAGCATCCGATTCGGGTTGCGGCCTTCGGGGAAGGTCGTGGGTTTCCCCGGCCTATGACCGCGAGAAACCCCTGGAGATGTAGGACTCCAAGGGTTTCTTCGTAGCGGGGGCGGGATTTGAACCTGAGGTCTCGCCGCAGGACCATCTGGATCGACCGTCTCGCACATCGGCGTCCAGCAACCGGCAAAGGTCTGCGGCGTGAACGAAGTGAACGCCGACTCAGCTTCGACCTTCGGGTTATGAGCCGTGGAACGGCCATATCGATCAGTGTCGATTGGTGTCGTTTCGTGCCATCTACCAGGGCTTTCGCGAACTTCTTGTGTCGATTGGTCGCGTCCGTTTTCGGGTCCTGTGAGCTGGTCCGTTAGATAAACCGATAGATACGTCTCACTTCTTGCATTGTCTCAGGTTTTCTGGGACGTTCGGCTTTCTGAATATCGATTATGGGTTTCGCGAGGAGGTGATTTCCATCGCAAGCAATGCTCGACCCTCCGAGACGACGACGCTTCGCATCGTCGAGGACGTGCTCGCGACGCAGCTGCCGTCGGAGTGGACGACCCGCTTCGTGCGCGCTCCTGGGCGGCCGTCTGGTCGCCGGCGCGACATCACACTTCGCATCGAGCCGTGGGACGGCATCGCTCGCGAGTTGGCGGTGATCGTGAAAACGGCGCTCAGTCCGCTCGACGCGCTCCGGCTCATCGACACGTTGGACGATCCCGCCGACTCGGTCATCGTCGCTCCCTACCTCGGCGGACGGACCCGCGATGTCCTCGCCGGTCGGGGCGTC
>JAWOIO010000126.1:0-21022 GCA_046484625.1 Acidimicrobiia bacterium | reverse complement strand
ATAGTCGCTTTCATAGCAATCTTTCCTTCATGGCCACAAATCCTCAAATCGGCTTTAAAATTATCTGTCTCCTTACCATAGATTGTAATCTGTTCGCCAAGATACACTGGCCCGGTCGAAGTGTATTCTATTTCACTGATTACTTTGCCGTCATGTTTTGTTTTAAAAGTCGAGGAGGGTGACGGCGGCCGCGCCGCGTCGCTCGTCGCCGCGATCGTGGAGCTCGCGGATGTGCTCGGCGTCGAGGTCGGTGCAGCGGAGGAGTCAGACGCTGATGTGGAGACGCTGATCGTCGAACGCAACGACGCCCGGGCGCGTCGCGACTTCGCCGCCGCGGACGCTATCCGCGACGAGCTCGCAGGCCGGGGGATCGTCCTCGAGGACGGGGCCGGCGGCACCACCTGGCACCGGACGTGAGTCGCGCCGACACGCGCGACTCACGACGGGGCGGCGACGACCTCGGTGGAGAGATCGTCCCCGGTCGACGAGCAGTCCGTGAGCTGCTGCTCTCGGGACGACGTTCGGTCCGCCACGTGCTCCTCGCGCGTGATCGTGACCGGAGCGAGGTCGTCGACGAGATCGTCGAGCTGGCGGCACGCGCCGACGTTCCGGTCCGGATCGTGGACGGTGCGCGTATCGCCAGGGAGGCGCAGATCGAGACGCACCAGGGTGTGGTGGCGCTGGCCGCGCCGGTGGCCTCGACGCCGATCGGTGATCTGTGCGCCGAGAGCGGCGCGTTCCTCGTCGGGTTCGACGGGATCACCGATCCTCGCAACCTCGGCGCGATCCTTCGGACGGCGGAGGTCGCCGGAGCGACCGGAGCCCTCCTGCCGCGGCACCGGAGCGCGCCGCTGAGCCCGGCGGCGGTGAAGGCTGCCGCCGGCGCGATCGAGCACCTGCGCATCGCGTCGGTCGCGGGCATCGCCGGCGCGCTCGACGAGACCGCACGATCCGACGTCTGGAGCGTAGGGATCGATGCGGGCTCCAGCACCTCGGTAGCAGATCTCACGGTGGCGGACGCTCCGATCGTGCTCGTGTTCGGCGCAGAGGGCAGCGGCCTGTCCCGACTCGTACGGGAGCGCTGTGACGTGATCGCGTCGATCCCCATGTACGGGAAGATCGAGTCGCTGAACGTCGCCGCGGCTGCGGCGATCGCATGCGCCGAGGTCGCGCGACTGCGTCACCGGTAGCCTGGAAACCCACGCCGGGTTAGCTCAGCTGGTAGAGCACCGCTCTTGTAAAGCGGAAGTCGTCGGTTCGAGTCCGACACCCGGCTCTCGACCGAGTGCGACCGCACACCGTGACGGCGCAACGGATCAGCGGATCCACGGCGAGCTATCCGCGGAATTCGAGGGCGCTGCGGCCATACTCGTCGCCCAGATGGAGCTGTCGGCGCGCGATCGCGCCATCCTCGAGTTCGAACGTGCGTGGTGGTGCATGCCGCCACCGAAGGCACGCCAGATCCGCGCGCGACTCGACATGTCGAGCAGTCGCTACTATTCGCGCTTGGCCGAGCTCACCGATCTGCCTGCAGCCCTCGAGTACGACCCGCTCACCGTGCGGCGCCTCCGCCGCGATCGCGACCTCCGGCGTCGAGCTCGCTACGAGGGGCGACGTGCCGACCCGGGGTCCCGTTGACCGCGGCCCCGTTGACCACAGGCCCGTTGACCCGAGCGATGATGGTCCGGGCGCACCGGCGCAGTGCCGCCGACCTGTTCCTCCGCGCGGCGGCGCGCGGCGCGATCCTCATCGGGATCGCGGTGGTGATCGGCGTGGTGCTGCTCCAGGTGGTCGACAAGGGCGGCGGCGGTGGTGGCGTCGGGGTGACGTCGCAGACCTCCGACACCCAGGAGTCCTCGACCACGACGACCGTCGCGGCCGGTCGCCCGGCGGCCGAGGTGACCGTGTACGTGCAGAACGGATCCGGGGTCAACCAGGCCGCGGCGACCCTCGCGAACGAGCTCCGGGGGCTCGGGTATGCGATCTCCGGCACCGGGGACGCGCCGATCCAGGCCGGCACCACCGTGGCGTGCATCGCCGGGTTCGAGGCCGAGGCCGAGGCGCTCGCGGCGGCCCTCGGCTCGGGCGCGACGGTGGGTGTCTATCCCGCCCCGGTCCCGGCGGGAGCCGAGGCCTCGAGCTGCATCGTGACGCGCGGCCAGTAGGCGTTCAGCGCACCGCGCTCGCTACGCGGAGCTGATCGTCGAGCCAGTCCTGCGGCGTCCGCTTCGATGCGAGGGTGCGCAGCCGCGCGGCGCGGGTCGCCCGCTCGGCGCTCGGCATCGTCAGCGCGGTGTGGATCGCAGCTGCGGTCTGCTGGAGATCGTACGGGTGCGTCGCGACGGCCGCCGCCCCGAGCTCGTCGAACGCACCGGCCTCGGGCGACAGGCAGAGGATGCCGTCCCGTGCGTTGAGCAGTGGGCCTTCCTTGGCGACGAGGTTGAGCCCGTCACGGACCGGGTTCACCAGCAACGCGTCGTACCGCGCCAGGGCCGCGACGGTGCTGGGGAAGTCGTCTCGGGTGTCGAGGACGACGGGCACCCAGTCGGCCGTGGACCAACGGTCGTTCACCCGGGCGGCGGCCTGCTCGACCTCGTTGCGGTACCCGAGGTACTCGGGCATCGTCTCGCGGGACGCGTTCAGCCGCGCGACGAACACGACCCGTTCTCGTAGGTCCGGGTAGTCGTCGAGCGCGACGTCGAACGCGGCGAAGCCGCGCACGATGTTCTTCGACGGGTCGACACGATCGACGCGGAGGAGCAGGGCGCGGTCGCCGAGCATCTCGTCGAGGGCGAGTCCGGCGGATCGCGCCGCCTCGGACTCGGCGACCTCGGTGAGCGCCCCGAGGTCGGGACCGAGCGAGGCGACGAACGCCGGGGCGTCGTGCCCCGTCCCGAGCACCTCGCGCACGGACGCCGCGTAGGACCGGGCCCAGCGTTCCGCGTGGAACCCGCACGGAACCGACGCGAGGGAACCGCAGATCGCCTGGCCGACGTCGTCCGGCAGGACCCGGACCGAGTTCGGCCCGCAGAACGGGGTGTGGGTGAAGTGGACGACCCGGAGGTCCGGCCGCGCTGTCGTGAGCATCCCGGGGACCAGCGCCAGCTGGTAGTCCTGCACGAGGACCACGGCACCGTCGTCGGCCACCGCCACGGCGGCGGCGGCGAAGTCCCGGTTCACCTCGATGTAGCCGTCCCACGCCTCCCGGAACCGGCGATCGAACCTCGGCCGACGAGGAAGGTCGAACAGGCCGTGATGGAGGAACCAGAGCACCCCGTTCGAGATGACGTCGTAGTACTGCCGGTAGCGCTGCTGCTCGAACGCCAGGAGCGTGAGCGCGACGCCGGGGGCGCTGACCGCTCCCGCGGCGACGGCGCGTCGGTCGTCCTCGTCGACGGCGGCCGCGATCCATGCGGTGTCGGCTCCGGCTGCACCCGACGTCAGGAGCGGTCCGAGCGACGAGGCGACCCCGCCGGCCCCGAGCCTCGTGTCGAACCCTCCATCGGGCCGCGCGACGAACCGGTACGGGCCGCGGTTCGAGACGACGACAGTCATGTCCTCCCGGCGCTCCGAGCGTCCGGGTTGGCTCCGGCGTGCCCGGAGCGCTGACCGCGGTGAGGCGTGCCGGTACGCAGGTCGGTGAACAGGTGGAGCCAGTCGACGAGTTCGCGGGTCGAGAGGAAATTGTCGCGGACGTACTCGCGGCCCTTGGCACCCATCTCCTCGGCGCCGACCGGATCGGCGAGGAGGTCGATGATGCGCTGGGCGCACTCCTCCACCGACTCGACGAGATACCCGTCCTCACCGTCGCGGATCTGGAGGGTGATGCCGCCGGTCCGCCCACCGACGACGGGCCGTCCTTTCCACAGCGCCTCGCTCACGGTCAGGCCGAAGCCCTCCCGGAGCGACTTCTGGACCATGACGCTCGCCAAGCGCTGGAACGCGTTGATCTGGACTGCGCCGACCTGGTGCAGGTTCGACAACAGGTGGATGTCCTTGTCACCGCCGCGCGCCTGCTCGATCTCCTCCCAGACCCGGAACCCCTCCGGATCGTCGGTGGCCATCGATCCGGCGAGGACGAGCTGGGCGTCGGGGATCTGCTCGCGCACGATCCGGAACGCCTCCACGACCCCTCGCGGGTCCTTCCACGGATCGAAGCGGCTGACTTGACACACGATCGGGCGGCTGGGGTCGATGCCGTACTGCTTCGCGATCTCGATGCAGAACGGCGCGGGGAGATCGAGGTTCTTCACCGAGAGCGGGTCGATGCACGGAGGTGCATGCACGATCCGATCCATGTGCAGCGACTGGGGGACGAACTGGGGCATCGTCCACACGGACGCGTCGTGCTGCTCGACGAACGGCCGGAAGAACTCCCAGACCCCGGGGTTCGCGGCCGTGAGGTCGATGTGACACCGCCAGATCCAGTGGGTGTTCGAGTGCGCGAACGCGGAGTCGCGCAAGAAGCTGAGCAACGCCGCCGGCTGCGGGTCGTGGACGACGACGAAGTCCCAGCCGTCCTCGAGCGCGAGCGAGTTGTCGAGCACCCGCTCGAGGTAGGTGCGTTGCATTGCCGGGGTCCAGTCGATGTCGGCGCCCTGCAGGCCGTTGTGGACCTGCTTCGTGACCTCGAAGAACTCGTCGCTGCCGTGCATCACCTGCCACTCGGCCTCGAGGCCGAGGTTGCGTTGGAGTGGTACGTGGGTCGCGAGCAGCTCGGCGACACCACCGCCGTACGCCGTGGCGTTGACGTGCAGGACGCGAGCGCCGCGCAACGGCTCGGCGAGCGCACGGATCTCCTCGATGACGTCGTCGCCGACGACCGCGGAGTAGTCGGCGAGGTCCTTCTCGAGGAGGGGGACGCGTTCGAGCACGCTCAGGTACCTCTCGGCACGGTGCGGGTGGACCCGGTGAGCAGGTGCAGCGTCATCGCGGCCAATCTATTCGCCATGCCTTCCGCGATCGCGTGTCCCGACAAGTTCCGGGGATCGCTCTCGGCCGGACAGGTCGCGGCGGCGATCGCCCGTGGCCTTCGGCGGGCGGGGTTCGGTCCGGTGGCCGAGATCCCACTCGCCGACGGCGGTGAGGGGACGCTCGAGGCACTGCTCGCAGCTCGGGGGGGATCGAGGCGCACCGTGAGGGTCACGGGCCCGCTCGGCGCGCCTGTCGACGCCGAGTACGGCCTCCTCCCGGACGGGACGGCCGTCGTGGAGATGGCCCGGGCCAGTGGGTTGAGCCTCGTGGAGCGCAAGGACCCGCTCCGTGCCTCGACGCGTGGCACCGGCGAGCTCATCGCCGCGGCCCGGCGGGCCGGCGCGCGGCGCATCCTCGTCGGCGTCGGTGGCTCGGCCTCGACCGACGGCGGTCTGGCCGCGGTCGAGGCCCTCGGATGGTCGCTCGCAGGGATCGAGGTGACCGTCGCGTGTGATGTCGACACCGCGTTCCTGGACTGCGCCCGCGTCTACGGGCCCCAGAAGGGGGCGGGCGACGCCGAGGTGGAGCTGCTCACACGACGGCTCGCGAGCGTCGCTGCCACGTACGCGCAGCGGACCGGCGTCGACGTCACCGGGCTCGAGGGCGGTGGGGCGGCGGGCGGGCTCGCGGGCGGGCTCGCGGCGATCGGTGCCCGCCTCGAACCGGGGTTCGAGATCGTCGCCGTGGCGGCCGGCCTGGAGGACGCGCTCGAGGGGGTTGACCTGGTGGTCACCGGCGAGGGCCGTCTCGACGCGACGAGCTTCGAGGGCAAGGTCGTCGGCGGCGTCCTCGAGTGGGCCGGTGAGCTCGGGATCGAGCACCGCGCCGTGATCTGCGGTCAGGCCACCGAGGACGGTCTCGATGAGCTGAGCGTCGTGGGCGCGGCGGCGTACGCCCTCGTGGACCGCGTCTGGCAGGCCGGCGAGGCCTTCGCGAAGGCCGAGCTCCTCATCGAGGAGGCCGCGCTCGAGGCGGGTCGCGCTGCGCGCGGCTGAGCGAGCTCAGACCCGGAACGTCTGGTCCTCACCGGGTGCCGCGATCTCGACGATCGGCTCGTCGAGATCGTCGAACTCGGTGCGCAACGCCCGCGACATCACCGCGTGCATGTCGTAGAGCGCGGTGATGTAGGTGAGCTCGAGGATCTCCTCGTCGGTGAGCTCGGCCTGCAGCGCGGCGAAGACGCCGTCCGCGACGCGACCGCCGTCGTACACGAGGGCGTCGGTGTACGCGAGCACCGCGCGCTCGATCGGGGTGAAGCACGTCGCGACGGACCACGACGCGATCGCGGCGATCTTCTCCTCACTGATCCCCGCGGTCCGGCACGACTTGCAGTGCTGCGAGAACACGAACCGGCTCGCCCGGGCCCAGCCCACGCGCGTCTGGCCGAGCTCGCGCAGCTGCGGGTCCAATGATCGGGTGGGGCTCTGGTAGAGGGCGAACCCGCCCACCGCGTGGTCGAAGACGTCGGGGACCAGAGCGAAGACCGTCCACCAGTCACCTGGGGCACCGGTGGCGGTGCCGGGATCGGCGACCGGATCGCGGTCCGGGCCGAACAGCAGGTCGTAGAGCGGGAGCACCGAGGGCGCGGCCTCGGAGCGTGGGACCTGACGCAGTCGGGGCACGGTGACCTCCTCGTGGAGTAGCGGGGTCGATCTATGGGAGCGGGTCGAGGCCGCGCGCGGCCCGGTAGGCGGGGATCGTCACCATCGGCGGACGCTCGCGCGCGGGGATCGGGATCTCGCGCGCGGCGTGGTCGCCGTCGAAAGTCGAGAGGGTCGTACCCACACGGTCTTCGGGGAACCCGGCGCGCCGGAGGCAGGTCACGAGCACCGCCATCGCCTGGGGCGAGAGCTGCTCGAGGGGGCGGTTCCGGTGCTCGCGCGTCCCCAGGTCGCACTGCGCGATCGCGTCGATTCCGGCCGCCGCCGCGACGTCGATGAGCAGGCCGATCTCCACGCCCCATCCCTCGACGAACGGCACCGACTCGAGGAGCGAGCGGCGACCCGCGTACTCGCCGCCGAGCGGCTGGACGATCCGGGCGAGGTGGGGAAAGAGGGCCCCGATCAACGGACGGGCCATGAGCTCGGTGACGCGTCCACCTCCGGTCGGCGCGCCGTGCAGCGGTCGGCGGTAGAAGGCCTTCACGAGCTGGGTCTCGGGCCGTTCGAGCAGGGGCTCCACGAGGCGGGTGACGAAGTGGGGGCGGAAGTTGTAGATGTCGGCGTCGATCCACACCACGAGGTCACCCTGAGCGACCGCGAGGGATCGCCAGAGCGCGTTGCCCTTGCCGACCCCGAGCCCGACCTCGGTGAGCACCTGGTCCACCCGGTGCACCGTCGCGCCCTCGTCGCGGGCGAACGCGGCGGTGTTGTCCACGGAGCCGTCGTCCATCACCACGATCTCGTCGACGAGATGGGTCTGCTCGACGAGGGCCCTCCGGACGCTCCCGACGATGTTCCCGACCGTGCCCTCCTCGTTGCACGCGGGGAGGCACACCGAGATGCTCGTGTCGAGGGAGGCCTTCCGCTCGGCGAGCGCGCCGGGGTCGGGGCTCCCGAGAGGTGGGGGGCTCGTCGCCATGGTGCGGCGAGCCTAGAGGCGAGGCTCGCAGGGATCGGGAGCGGATTCCGACTGGAGGCGAACGGCGCGGGGCGCTATCGTTCTCTCCGAACGCGCTCATCGAGAGCGGCTGAGGGACAGGCCCGTTGACGCCGCGGCAACCAGCGCACCGGAGCGATCCGGAGTGCCAGGTGCCAATGCCTGACCGATGAGCAGCTGAGAGCGGTCCTCCGCTCGAGGCGCTCCGAGCGCGTCGAGAAGGAGGGCGCGCCTCGTGCGGGTCCTCACCGAATCGAGGTGTCGCGGGGTCCTCCGCCGAGGGAGTCGTGGCACCCGCAGAGCCGAGGAGGAGCCCCGTGGCTCACGTCGAAGCGTTGCGGTGCCGAGAGTGCGCCAGGACGTTCCCCATTTCCCCGATCTACACCTGCGAGTGGTGCTTCGGCCCGCTCGAGGTCGCCTAC
The DNA here is from genome assembly GCA_046484625.1 of Acidimicrobiia bacterium. Classification (GTDB taxonomy): domain Bacteria; phylum Actinomycetota; class Acidimicrobiia; order IMCC26256; family PALSA-555; genus DASUAO01. The sequence goes on along the minus strand of JAWOIO010000126.1, from coordinate 13,028 downwards.
GACGACGCGGCCGTCCGAGCCGGCGTCTCCCGGGAGTCGATCGCGGCCGGGCCGGAGTCGATCTGGCGGTACGCGCAGTTGCTTCCGGTCGACTCGCCCGGCGATGCCGCGTTGCCGGTCGGGTGGACGCCGCTCGTGCGGGCCGATCGGCTCGCCGCCGAGCTCGGCCTCGGTGAGGTCTGGATCAAGGACGACACGCGGAACCCCACCAACTCGTTCAAGGATCGGGTGGTCGCGATCGCGCTGGCGAAGACGCTCGAGTTCGGGCTGAAGACCCTCGCGTGCGCGTCGACCGGCAACCTCGCGAACGCGGTGGCCGCCGCGGCTGCACGCGCGGGGCTCGAGAGCTACGTCTTCATCCCCGCCAACCTCGAGCCCGCGAAGATCGCGAGCACCGCCGTCTTCGGCGGCAACGTGGTGGCGGTCGACGGCAGCTACGACGACGTCAACCGGCTCTGCGCCGAGGTCGCGTCGGAGCGACCGTGGGCGTTCGCCAACGTGAACATCCGGCCCTTCTACGCCGAAGGCTCCAAGACCCTCGCCTTCGAGACCGCGGAGCAGCTCGGATGGGAGACACCCGATCACGTCGTCGTCCCGGTGGGGAGCGGTTCGCTCCTCACCAAGATCCGCCGTGGCTTCGACGAGCTGCACGACCTCGGGCTCCTCGACGACGGACGGCAGGTGCGCGTTTCGGGTGCGCAGGCCACCGGGTGCTCGCCGGTCGCGGCGGCATTCGCCGAGAAGTCGGACACGATCCGGCCCGTCAAGCCGGACACGATCGCCAAGTCGATCGCGATCGGCAACCCGGCCGACGGCTACTACGCCCTCGACACGGTGCGGGAGACCGGCGGCGGGATCGCGTCCGTCACCGACGACGAGATCGTCGACGGCATCCGGTTGCTGGCCCGCACCGAGGGGATCTTCGGCGAGACGGCGGCGGGCACGACGATCGCGTCGCTCCGAGCGCTCGCCGCGTCGGGTGTCGTCCGACCTGACGAGCGGGTCGTTGTCTACGTGACCGGCCACGGGCTCAAGACCCTCGACGCACTGGCACCCGGGTCGGCGCCGACGAAGGTGATCGCGCCCTCGATCGACGCGTTCTGGGACGCGTACCCCGCGGCTCGGGAGGGCTGAGATGACGGTGAAGGTTCGCATCCCGACCCAGCTCCGGACGCTGTCCGGAGGTGCCGGCGAGCTCGTGGTCGACGGGGCCAACGTCGGGGAGGTGCTCACTGCCCTGGATGCGCAGCATCCCGGGTTCGGCGAGCGGATCTTCGACGAGGCGGGGGCGCTCCGGCGCTTCGTGAACGTCTTCCTCGCCGAGGAGGACATCCGGTTTCTCGACGGTCTCGCGACCCCGGTCGCCGACGGCCAGACGCTGAGCATCGTCCCGGCGGTCGCGGGCGGCTGAAGCGGCTCCGCAGGCACATCGCCGGGGCGGGCCGGGCGACGATCCGGCTATTCCACCGAGACGTAGAGCTGCTGCGCGACCTCGGTGGGAACGAGGCGCTCTCCGGCTGAGGTTCGCACACGGGTGCCGCCGGGTTCGGCGTCGAGAACGGTGGCCTGGGCGCCGGGGATGAGTCGGGCCTCGGCCACGAGGGCGAGGCCGGAGTCGCTCAGCTCGAGCTTCTCGCTGATCCGCGCGACCGTGACGGCACCCGGCTCGGAGTCGGCGAGGGGGATCGACGGCTTCGTCGCACCCCGACGGCGGGCACCGGGGATCGGGTTCCCGTGCGGGCACGTCTGGGGATCGCCGAGCAGCTCGACGAGCTTCTCCTCGACGTCGGCCGAGATCGCGTGCTCCCAGCGGTCGGCTTCCTTGTGCACCTTCTCCCACTCGAGACCGATCACGTCGAGCAGGAGGCGCTCGGCCAACCGGTGACGACGGACGACGCTCGTGGCGAGGCTGCGGCCCTTCTCGGTCAGCTCGATGCTGCGGTCGTCCCGCAGGTGCACGAAGCCGTGGTCCTCGAGGCGCCCGACCGTCTCCGAGACCGCGGCGGGGGACAGCCCGAGTCGCTCGACGATGCGAGCCCGCATCGGCACGACCCCTTCTTCCTCGAGGTCGTAGATCTGCTCGAGGTACTCCTCGGTCGTGTCGTGCATCTCGGCCATCTGGTCAGGTTACCCTGAGTTCGTGGACCCGTCTCCTCCGGTCGTCGAGTGCCGTGGCATCACGAAGCGCTTCGGCGCCGTGCTCGCCGTCGACGCGGTCGACCTCGATGTCCGCAGCGGGGAGCTCCTCGCGCTCCTCGGTCCGAGCGGGTGCGGCAAGACGACGACGCTGCGCCTCGTCGCAGGGTTCGAGCGTCCCGACGCCGGCTCGATCGTGCTCGACGGCACCGTCGTGGCGGGCGAGCGGTTCGTCGCCCCCGAGCGCCGTCGGGTCGGCGTCGTCTTCCAGGACTACGCGCTGTTCCCCCACCTCTCGGTGGCCCGCAACGTGGGGTACGGACTCCGCGACCGCTCGAGCCGGGACCGGCGCGTGGCCGAGATGCTCGACCTCGTGGGTCTCACCGAGATGGCCGATCGCGAGCCTCACGAGCTCTCGGGTGGGCAGCAGCAGCGGGTCGCGCTCGCCCGGGCGCTGGCGCCGGACCCGTCGTTGGTCCTGCTCGACGAGCCGTTCTCGAACCTCGACGCCGCGATGCGGTCGCAGGTGCGCGACGACGTGCGCCGGATCCTCGTCGATGCCGGGGCGACGGCGGTCGTGGTCACCCACGACCAGGAGGAGGCGCTCAGCATCGCCGACCGGATCGCGGTCATGCGGGACGGCAGGATCGTCCAGGTCGACACGCCGGCCGGCGTGTACGCGCACCCCGAGGACCGGTTCATCGCGTCGTTCGTGGGCAACGCCGACATCGTCCAGGGCGAGGTCGATGGTGCGACGGTCTCGACGGCGTTCGGCGTCCTCGCCCTGGTGCGGCCCGTCCCGCCGGGCGCGGTCGAGGTCGTGGTCCGCCCGGAGCGGGTGCGTCTCCGCCTCGACGGCGGTGGGCATGCGCAGGTCGTGGGGATCACCTTCTACGGCCACGACCAGGTGGTGGCGGTCGAGCTCGGCGACGGCGCTCGCGTGCACGCCCGCATGACGGCGGGCCCGGCCTTCGAGCGGGGCGACCGCGTCGACGTCTCGGTCGCAGGACCCGTCCTGGCGTTCCCGTCCGGGCCTCGCCGCCGGTCGGTTACTTAGGGCAACTTGACCTAAGTATCGCGACTTGGTAGAACACCCACATGCACCGAGCTCGCGCCAGGATCCCATCCCTCGTCGCTTCCCTCGCCACGGTGGGCCTCGTCGCTTCCCTCGCCACGGTGGGCCTCGCCGTCGGCGCCGTCGGCTCGAGCGCCGCGTCGGCCGCGGAGGGCACCCTCACGGTGTACTCGGGGCGGAGCGAAGAGCTGATCCAGCCGCTCCTCGACCAGTTCGCGGCTGACACCGGCATCGACGTCGAGGTCCGCTACGGCGACTCCGCCGACCTCGCGCTCGTCATCGACGAGGAGGGAGCGGCCTCGCCGGCCGACGTCTTCCTCTCGCAGAGCCCCGGCGCCACCGGCTACCTCGACGGCGCCGACCGACTCCGAACGATCGATCCGTCGGTGCTGCGCAAGGTCGACTCGCGGTTCCGCGCCTCCGACGGCCGGTGGGTCGGCATCTCGGGCCGGGTCCGCGTGCTCGTCGTCAACACCGACCTGGTGAAGAAGGCGGACCTCCCTGACTCGGTGCTCGACCTCACCAAGGCGAAGTACCGCGACCAGGTCGCGCTCGCCCCGGGCAACGGCTCGTTCCAGGACTTCGTCACGGCCATGCGCGAGATCGAGGGCGAGAGGGTCACCGCGAAGTGGCTCGCAGGCATGGAGGCGAACGGCGCCAGGGGCTACGCGAGCAACTCGGCGATCGTCGAGGCCGTCGGCCGTGGCGAGGTGCCGATGGGCCTCGTGAACCACTACTACGCCGCGCTCGCCAAGGACGCCGACCCCACGGTCCCGATCGAGAACCACGTCTTCCCGAACCGCGACGTCGGCTCGGTCATCCTGGTGACCTCGGCCGCAGTGCTCGACTCGACCGACGACCGCGCACTCGCCGAGCGCTTCGTGCGCTACCTCCTCTCGAAGCCGGCCCAGGTGCACCTCGCGGAGGACGAGTTCGAGTATCCCCTGACCAAGGGGGTCGAGCCGCTCGGCGGGCTCCCACCGCTGTCGACCATCGAGGCGCCCCGACTCGATCTCGACACGCTGGGTGGGGACCTGCTCGAGACCCGTGAGCTGATCGCCGAGAGCGGGCTCGAGCAAGCATGAGCCGTCCCCTCGGGACGCGGTGATCGACGCGCGGGCGGACGTCGACGGACGCCCGTCCCCGGCGCTCGTCGGCGTCGCCGGGGTCATCGCGGTCCTCTTCGCGGGTCCGCTGCTGTACCTCACGATCCGAGTCAGCGGCCTCGGCGCCGATGCGCTCGAGGTCCTCGGCTCGGACGATGCGCTCGGGCCGTTGCTGCGCACGCTCCTCCTCGCCACGACCGTCTCCGGTGCATGCGCGTTCCTGGGCACCACCCTGGCGTGGCTCGTCGTGCGCACCGACCTTCCGGCGCGGCGCGTGCTGCGTGTCGTGCTGGTGCTCCCCCTCGTCATCCCGTCGTTCGTCGGCGCGGTCGCGCTGCAGGCAGCGTTCGCGACCGGCGGGCTGCTCGACCGGACGATCGGGTTCGGGGCTCCGCCCCGGCTCGAAGGCTTCTGGGCCGCGTTCGGGGTGCTCACCCTCTTGAGCTATCCCTACGTCTTCCTCCCGGTCGCCGCCCGCCTCGCCATGCTCCCTCCGTCACTCGAGGAGGCGGCCCGATCCCTCGGACGCCCCCCGCGCGAGGTCTTCCGCACGATCGTGCTGCCGCAGACGCGCGGGGCCGTCGCCGCGGGGACGCTCCTGACGTTCCTCTACTGCGTCAGTGAGTTCGGCGCGGTCTCGATCGTCCGCTACGACACGCTCACCCTACGCATCGAAGCGACGCGCTTGTTCGACCGGACGACGTCGTTGACCCTCAGCCTGCTGCTCGCAGTGGTGGCGCTGACGGTCGTGATCGCCGAGCGTCGGCTGTCGCGTCGCCGAACCGAGGTCGAGGCGACCGCTGCGGGCCGGCCGTCGCTCCAGACCCGGCTGGGCGCGTGGCGGATCCCGACCCTCGTGCTCGTCTCCTCCGTGCCGCTCGTCGCCGTCGTCGCGCCGGTGGCCGTGCTCGCGGAGTGGGCCGCGCGTGGCGACGGGAGCCGGCTCGGCGGCTCCGGTGACGTCGATGACCTCCTCGGCCCGGTCCTCAGCACGGCAGGCGTGTCGCTCGTCACCGCGGTCCTCGCCGTCGCGGTGGTCCTGCCGCTCGCGTACCTCACCGTGCGGCACCGGTCGCGGATCGGCGGCGCGGTGAACGCGCTCGTGATCAGTGGCTTCGCGCTCCCGGGTCTCGTCATCGCGCTTGCCCTCGTCTTCTGGGTGCTCGGGACGCCAGTCGTCGGCGGGCTCTACCAGTCCTTCGCCCTGCTCGTCTTTGCCTACGTGGTGCACTTCGGCGCCCAGGCCATGCGCGCCTCACAGGTCGCCGTCGGCGGCCTCCCGCGACGGGTCGAGGACGCCGCGCGCTCGCTCGGTGCCGGCCGGATCCGGCGGTTCCGGACCATCGAGCTCCCGCTGATGGCGCCGGGACTGGCTGCGGGGGGCGGCCTCGTGCTCCTCGCGACCATGAAGGAGCTCCCGGCCACCCTGCTCCTCGCGCCCATCGGCTTCGAGACGCTGGCCACCCGGGTCTGGAGCGCCACGGAGACGGGGTCCCTCGCCCGCGCCGGCCTGGCCTCCCTGGTCCTGGTCGGGCTCACCGCCGTCCTCACCTGGCTCCTCACGATCCGCCGCATGGAGCGGGTCTGAGCCTCATTTGCACTCGCGGGGTGAGAGTGCCAACATTGGATCTGGCACTCGCACCACTCGAGTGCCAGCAGATCCAGGCAACACCGTGCCAGTCCGTACCTCACCCACACCCCAGGGAGTCAGACCGCGATGCCGAAGCAGATTTCGTACGCCGAGAACGCCCGCCGTTCTCTCGAAGCGGGCATGAACAAGCTCGCCGACGCCGTCCGCGTCACGCTCGGGCCCAAGGGCCGCAACGTCGTGCTGGAGAAGAAGTGGGGCGCTCCCACGATCACCAACGACGGGGTCTCGATCGCCAAGGAGATCGACCTCGAGGACCCGATCGAGAAGATCGGCGCCGAGCTGGTGAAGGAAGTCGCCAAGAAGACCGACGACGTCGCCGGTGACGGGACGACGACCGCCACCGTCCTCGCCTGGGCGATGGTCCGTGAGGGTCTCCGCAACGTCGCCGCCGGCGCCAACCCGATGATCCTGAAGCGGGGCATCGAGTCCGCGGTCGCCACGGCCGTCGAGTCCATCAAGGCCGGTTCACAGATGGTGGAGACCGACAAGGCGCAGATCGCCAACGTCGCCGCCATCTCGGCCGCCGACATGGAGGTCGGCTCGATGATCGCCGAGGCGCTCGAGAAGGTGGGCACCGACGGTGTCATCACCGTCGAGGAGAGCCAGACGTTCGGCATGGAGCTGGACCTCGTCGAGGGCATGCGCTTCGACAAGGGCTACATCTCCCCGTACTTCGTCACCGACCCCGAGCGCATGGAGACCGTCCTCGACGACGCGTACATCCTGCTCGTGAGCTCGAAGATCTCGGCAGTGAAGGACATGCTGCCGGTCCTCGAGAAGGTGATGCAGTCGGGCAAGCCGCTCGCGATCATCGCCGAGGACATCGAAGGCGAGGCGCTCGCCACCCTCGTCGTCAACAAGATCCGGGGCACGTTCAAGTCGGTGGCGGTCAAGGCCCCCGGCTTCGGCGAGCGCCGCAAGGCGATGCTCGAGGACCTCGCGATCCTCACCGGCGGCCAGGTGGTCGCCGAGGAGGTCGGGTTGAAGCTCGAGAACGTCGGCCTCGACCTGCTCGGGACGGCACGCAAGATCGTCGTCACCAAGGACGAGACGACCATCGTCGAGGGTGCCGGCGCCAAGGACGACGTCCAGGGCCGCATCAACCAGATCCGCTCCGAGATCGACAACACCGACTCCGACTACGACCGAGAGAAGCTCCAGGAGCGCCTCGCGAAGCTGTCGGGTGGCGTGGCCATCATCAAGGTGGGCGCGGCGACGGAGGTCGAGCTCAAGGAGAAGAAGCACCGCATCGAGGACGCGGTCCAGACCACCAAGGCTGCGGTCGAGGAGGGTGTCGTCGCCGGTGGCGGCGTCGCACTCCTGCGGGCCCAGGCGACGGTGCTCGAGGCCGCGAACGCCCTCGACGGTGACGAGGCCACGGGTGCCCGCATGGTCGCCCGCGCGCTCGAGGAGCCGCTCAAGCAGATCGCGCTCAACGCCGGTCTCGAGGGTGGCGTCGTGGTCGAGAAGGTGCGTGGCCTCAAGGGTGCCCACGGCCTCAACGCCGCGACCGAGGAGTACGAGGACCTCATCAAGGCCGGCGTCATCGACGCCGCCAAGGTGACGCGCTCGGCCCTGCAGAACGCAGCGTCGATCGCGGCGCTCTTCCTCACCACCGAGGCGGTCGTCGCCGACAAGCCCGAGCCCCCCGCAGCTGCCGGCGGCATGCCCGGTGGCGGCATGCCCGACATGGGTGGCATGGGAGGGATGGACTTCTAAGTCCCTCCTCTCCACGTACGACTGGATCGGGGCATCCCTTCGGGGGTGCCCCGATCCGCGTCCGGGTCACCTCGGTGCCGGGGGCGACGGGACCACCGCTCCCTCCGAACACCCCAGTGCGTCCGCGGCGGCCCCATCGCCCCCGGCTGGACGTCGGAATGACGCTTGTCGGGCAGGTTCGGGGAGCAAGATGGGGGGTATCGAGGAACGGGTGATCCGGGCGTTGGTGGAGCAGAAGTGGGTCGACTACCGGCCCGTGCTCCCGTCCGCGTCGGTGCGGTTCCTTCCCAGGCACGAGTACCTCGAGGTCGCGCGGCGTGACGAGCGGGTCGTCGACGAAGTCGCGTGCGGACTGCTCGCCGACCTGGAGGCCGACTTCCACGAGCCGGTGCTCGCCGACGTCGCGTCCGAGCTCGTGACGGTGTGCCCCCCGATCATGCGGGAGGTCGTCGATCCCGAGCCGCCCCGGATCCAGCGCGCGTTCGTCGAGGGCGCGTTCCTCCGCCGGCTGTTCCGGCTGCTCGTCGACGGCGATGGGTGGGAGGCGGAGGCGCAGGTGCGCGAGGTCATGGCGCGCCACTATCCGTTCCATCTCGCGGCGGTGGAAGCCGTCGAGACCGTGGGGCCCGGTCCCGGAGCAGGTGGCGACTCCGGACAGGTCTAGCCTCGTGAGATGAGCAACGACCCCGTCGAGGCGAGCCGCGGGTGGGGGGTGCTGCACCTCTTCTACACCGTCGACCACGATCAGGCCGACCATGAGGTCGGAGGAGCCAAGCAGGTCCTCGAGGCCATCGACACCTTCTGCGCGGTCGCGCCGCACCAGGTCCGGACGTTCGCGGTGCTCGGCCACAAGGCCGACCTGGGGGTCATGGCGGTGGGTCCCGACCTCGCACGCCTGCAGGCGCTCCAGCACGACCTCGCCCGCGGGCCGCTCCGGCTCACGTGGTCCTACGTGTCGCTCACCGAGTCGTCCGAATACGCCGCGACGGAGGACGACGAGCGAGCCCGTCTCGTCGGGGAGGAGTCGCTCACCGATCCCGCCGAGATCGAGGCGCGGCTCGCGACCTGGCGGGAGCGCATCGACCACTACCGCGAACAGCGCATCCACCCCACTCTGCCCGAGCGTCGGATGCTGTGCTTCTACCCCATGTCGAAGCGTCGCGGTGCCGGCCCCGACGACGACAACTGGTACGCGCTGCCGTTCGACGCGCGCAAGGACCTCATGGCCGGACACGCGCGGGTCGGCCGCACCTTCGCCGGTCGGGTCGTCCAGCTCATCACCGGCTCCACCGGCATCGACGACTGGGAGTGGGGGGTCACGCTGTTCGCCGACGACCCTGACGTGCTGAAGGAGATCGTCTACGAGATGCGCTTCGACGAGGTCTCGGCACGGTACGCCGACTTCGGTGCCTTCGTGACCGGGTTGGTGCTCGACCCGGCGGAGACCCTCCGACGGGTGGGGCTGGAGCCATGACCCCGATGCTCGGGGCGTCGATGCGCGCGTGGCCGACCGGCTGACGGGCAACGTCGCGCTCGACCGGCTCCGCGTCGTCTCCGACGAGATCGTCGTGGGCGTGGTCGCCGCCCTCCCCCGGTGGGCGGTGCGCGAGGTCGGTCGGATCGTCGATGCCTGGGTCGCCGACGGCGGTGCCAGTCACCCGTGGGAGGCCGCCGCCGCTCGCGCCGGTGACGCCGCCGCCGAGCGGGTCGGCGCCGAGCTGCGGGCGCTGTTCGCGCTCGACGTCGCCGCGATGACCCGCACGCCCCTGGAGGTCGTGCGGACCGCGGTGCGCGAGCCGACGGCCGTGCTGGCGGCGCTGGGGATCGCGCCCGTGGCGCGCGACGAGTTCGACTCCCGGTCCTGGCCCGACGACCGGTACGGCCTCACCCCGGCCACCCTGGGCGACCTCGGCGACGCCGACCTCGGCCCGCTGCTGCTCGCGTGGGGCATGGCGAAGGCTGCCGTACTCGCTGCGGCGCGATGAAGATCGCCAGGGATTCCTGATCGCCCCACCCCGGCCCGGAGACGATCTCGCCGCCCAGCTCATCCGGGCGAAGACCTGGCTCTGAGCTCGTCGCGTCGCCGCTCGGCCAGTTCACACTGCCGAAACACGGGCGCGACGGGGACGAAACCTGCCCTCGTCAGGCTGTCTGGGACCTGACAGTCGTGATTTCGACGGAACTGGGGGAGACACGTGGAAGCGATCAACGCTGGCGACACCGCCTGGGTGCTGGTGTCGACTGCGCTCGTGCTCTTCATGACGCCGGGGCTCGCGCTCTTCTACGGCGGCATGGTGCGAGCGAAGAACGTCCTCGCGATGCTCATGCAGAACTTCTTTGCCATGGGGATCGTGACCGTGATCTGGGTCCTGTTCGGCTACACACTCGCGTTCGGCGACCTCGGGAATGGCGGGGTCATCGGGAACTTCGACTTCATCGGGCTCAAGGACATCTCGCCCGAAGCGGTGTTCGCCGGGACGACGATTCCGGTGATCGCGTTCGTGGCGTTCCAGCTCACGTTCGCAGTGATCACCCCGGCGCTGATCACAGGTGCGATCGCCGACCGCATGCGCTTCGTCGGATGGGTGGGGTTCATCGTCCTCTGGTCGGTGCTCGTCTATCTCCCGGTCGCGCACTGGATCTTCGCCGGTGGCTGGCTCGCCGAGCGGGGGGCGCTCGACTTCGCGGGCGGCACGGTGGTCCATGTGAACGCCGGTGCCGGCGCGCTGGCACTCGTCTTCCTGCTCGGCAAGCGGCGACGCTGGCCGAAGGAGCCGATGCCGCCGCACTCCCTGCCCCTCACCCTCCTGGGGACCGGCATCCTGTGGTTCGGCTGGTTCGGGTTCAACGCGGGCTCTGCCCTGGCCGCGAACGGGGTTGCGGCACAGGCGTTCCTCAACACGTTCGTGGCTGCCGCCGCGGCGATGGTGGCCTGGCTCGTCGTCGAGCGCCTCAAGTCCGGTCACGCCACGACGCTCGGTGCGGCGTCCGGCGCGGTCGCCGGGCTCGTGGCGATCACGCCCTGTGCCGGCTTCGTCGGGGGTCTGGCGCCGCTCGCGATCGGCGGGGTCGCCGGAGCCGTCTGCTACCTGGCGATCAGCCTGAAGTTCAAGTTCGGCTACGACGACTCGCTGGACGTGGTCGCCGTCCACCTGGTGGGTGGCATCATCGGTTCGGTGCTCCTCGGGCTCTTCGCCGACGCATCGGTGAACGCGGCCGGGGCCGACGGGGTGTTCTTCGGTGGAGGATGGAGCCTCTTCGGTGAGCAGATCTTCGCCGTGGCAGTGGTGATGGCGTTCTCGTTCGTCGTCTCGCTGGCGATCGGGTACGGACTCAAGAAGGCACTGCCCGGGGGGATCCGGGTGAGCGAAGAGGACGAGGAGATCGGCCTCGACCTCGCCCAACACTCCGAGACCGGCTACGCCCTCGAACGGGTCTGAAAGGAAGTCACTGACAATGAAGCTCATCGTGGGCATCATCAAGCCGTTCAAGCTCGACGACGTGAAGGACGCATTGAAGGAGCTCGGAATCCAGGGCCTCACCGTGTCCGACGTGCAGGGCTTCGGCCGCCAGCGCGGGCACACCGAGGTCTACCGGGGTGCCGAGTACACCATCGACTTCGTGCCCAAGGTCCGGATCGAGGTCCTGGTGGACGACGGCGACGTGGAGCGGGTCACGACGAAGATCGTCGACACGGCCCGCACCGGCAAGGTCGGCGACGGCAAGGTGTGGGTCGTCCCGGTCGAGGAGGTCATCCGCATCCGAACGGGGGAAGCGGGTCCTGACGCCCTCTGACCGGGGCGGGACAGCACCGGCGGCGCAGGTACGCGCCGACCGGGACCGGCTCGTGCGCGACGCCGCGCTCGGAGGTGCAGCCTTCGGCGCGGCGCTCGCGCGCGTGCTCGATGACGCCATCCGCGAGGTGGCCGACGACGCGGGACTGCCGGGCACGTTCGCGGTGGTGGCGCTCGGTTCCTACGCCCGGTCGGAGCTGTGCCCGGGCTCCGACGTCGACGTGATGCTCCTCCACGACGGCAGCGCGTCGTCCGCCGCGGTCGCCTCCGGGGCCGAGCGCCTGTGGTACCCGCTGTGGGACGCGGGGCTCGTCCTCGGTCATGCCGTGCGGACCCCGAAGGAGGCGCTCGAGCTCGCGGCGGAGGAGGTCGAGGCGCTGACGAGCTTCCTCGAGATCCGCCACCTCGTCGGCGACGAGGGGTTCGCCGGCGACGTCGCCGGCCGGGCGCGTCGACTGGCGCACAAGCGTCGGGGCCCGTTCCTCGAAGCACTCGCCGTGGCGGCCTCGGCGCGCGCGGAGCAGCCGGGGCCGATCGCCGAGATGCTCGAGCCCAACCTGAAGGACGGCGCCGGGGGGCTGCGCGACCTCCAGGCGCTCGAATGGGCCGGGTGGGCGGTGGATCCCGTCGTCGGTGGTCTCGCCGCGCTCGTCGGGGCCGGCTACCTGCAACCCGAGGACCCGTCGCTCCTCGCGCGAGCGCGGGCCCGGCTCCTCGAGGTCCGGGTCGCGCTCCACCGCGTCACTGCCGGTCGGGGTGACCAGCTGACCCTGCAGGAGCAGGACGCGGTCGCGCGCCTCATCGGCCGCGGCGACGCCGACGCCCTCGTCCGTGGTCTCGCCGAGGTCACGAGGGGCGTCACCTGGATCAGCCAGGAGGTCTGGCGCCGACTGCGCTCGACCCGCCGCGGGCCGCTCGGTCGCGGCGCCGGGCGCGAGCAGGCGGTCGCGGAGGGGGTGGTGCTGCGCGATGGCGTCATCGCTCTGCGGGCAGATGCTCCCGTCGACGTCCCGACGATGCTCGCGGCCGCCCTCGGCGCGGCGGAGCACGGTGTCCCGATCGAGCGGGTGTCGCTCGAGCGGCTGCGATCGCTGGACCCCGAACCGAACCCCGCCGACGGCGTGCGCGATGCCTTCGTCGAGCTGCTGCGCCACGGGCGCGCGGCCGTCCCCGTCATCGAGTCGCTCGACCAGGTCGAAGCCGTCGGCGCGCTCCTGCCGGAGTGGACTGCGGTGCGCGCGCTGCCCCAGCGGAACGCCTACCACCGGTTCACTGTCGATCGGCATCTGCTCGAGTGCGTGGCGGAGTGCGCGGCGCTGCTCGACGCAGACGGCTTCGACGGTGACGTGGCTCGCCGAACGCGGACCGACCTCCTGCTGCTCGGCGCACTGCTCCACGACATCGCCAAGGGCTCGCCCGGGGACCACTCGAAGGTCGGCGCGATCACCGCCCGTGCGGTCGCCCAACGACTCGGGCTCGACGACCACGGCGTCGAGGTCCTGGAGTGGCTGGTACGGAACCATCTGCTCCTCGCCGAGACCGCCACG
>JAWOIO010000071.1:0-10648 GCA_046484625.1 Acidimicrobiia bacterium | reverse complement strand
GACGCCCGAGCCGGCGGCGGTGGCCGAGGTGCGCAGCACCCTGCAGGGCTTCGCCGGCGACCTGGGCGCCCCGCCCTTCACCTGGTCGCGACGGGCCGTCGACTGCTCGGACTCCTGGCGCTCGCGCTCCACCTGCAGCAGACGCGAGCGCAGGATCCGAAGCGCCTTCTCCTTGTTCTGGAGCTGGCTCTTCTCGTCCTGACAGGTCACGACGAGGCCCGTCGGCTTGTGCGTGATCCGGACCGCCGAATCGGTGGTGTTCACCGACTGACCGCCGGGCCCGCTGGATCGATAGACGTCGACGTCGAGGTCGTTCGCGGCGATCTCGATGTCGACGGCCTCCGCCTCCGGGAGCACCGCGACGGTGGCGACGCTCGTGTGCACGCGGCCCTGGCTCTCGGTGACCGGCACCCGTTGCACCCGGTGGGGGCCGGCCTCGTACTTGAGTCGCGACCACGCGTCCGCGCCCTTCACGACGAGCGAGACCTCCCGGAAGCCGCCCATGTCGGAGGGCTGACTCGACAGGGTCTCGACCTTCCACCCGTGGCGCTTCGCCATGGCGTCGTACATCTGGGCGAGGTCGCCGGCCCAGAGGTTCGCCTCCTCGCCGCCCTCGGCGCCACGGATCTCGACGATCACGTTCCTGCCGTCGTCAGGATCACGCGGGACGAGCAGCTCCTTGATCTCGGACTCGAGGCGGGCCAGGTGCTTCTGCTTCTCGGCGAGCTCGGTCGCGAGGAACTCCCGCATCGCGGGATCGTCCTCGTGTTCGAGCATCTCGTGGGCTTCGGCGATCTCGCCGGCAACCGCGTGGTAGGCGCGGTACCCGTCGACGACGGGCTTCAGCTCCGCATGGCGCCGCCCGGCCGCGCGCGCGGCCGCCTGGTCGCCGCCCGCGTAGATCTCGGAGAGCTGGGCCTCGAGCGTGTCGAGCTCGGCCTCGAGGTCAGCCAGGTGCTCGAACATCCGAACCAGGGTACGTCGCGTTCATGCGTCAACATCCCGTTCTCACAGCGGGTTCCTGACGCAAGAACATCCACGGCGAAGCGGGCCCGGTCAGACCAGTCCCTGGAACTTCCCGGCCGCGTCGATCGCGGCGTCGTCCGCGAACTCGTCGAGCCAGCGGTGCACGTCGTCGCTGCCCGTCATGTCGGCCATCGCCCGGGGCATGGCCAGCATCTCGAAGTCGTCCGGCAGCGGCGGGTGCTCGGTGGCCGGCTTGCGCGCGAGCGCGGCGTCGATGATCGGCTCGAGGCGCGCGGCCTTGTCACGCACCCGCCGTTCGTCACGATCGGCGAACTCGGGGAGGACCTCGCGTCCGAACAGCTCGAGGCTCTCCATGATGTCCTCGTGGCGGTTCCGCCCGGCTTGCGAGCACAGGATCACCTGGTCGATGCCGCAGTCCTCGTAGCGACGGAGGTACTCGCGGATCTGCTCGGGGGTCCCGATCGCGCCGCGCAGCCCCTCGGTCCCTTGCTCCACCACCTTGGCTCCGAGTCGGTCGCCGGACGCGCGCGCGGCCTCGACGGCCTCGGGCGAGTACCCGTGCTCGGCGCGACGCGCCTGGTAGTCGGCCCACACGTCGGTGGTGCCGGGCCGGTGGCGGCCGAACACGTAGTAGTGCGCGAGCGAGTACCCGAAGAAGTTCGCGCCCTCGAGCCCCCGCTCGAGCGCGACCTCCTCTTCTTCGTGACACATGAACGTCGTGACACAGGCGAGGTTGGCGTTCACGGCGTCGCCGATCGGGACGCCCTCGGCGGCGAGCGTCGCCTCGTAGTCCTGGACCCAGAAGCGAGCCTCCTCGGGGTCGACGAACGCGAACGCGAGGGCACCGATTCCGCGTTGGGCCGCGAGGTGGATCGTCTCCTTGCGGCTGCACGCGACCCACAACGGGGGATGCGGCTTCTGCCGCGGCTTCGGGATGACGTTACGGGGCGGCATCTGGACGTGCGGGCCGTCGTGGCCCGTGAACGGCGTCTCGGTCATGCAGCGCACCGCGACCCGGAGGCCCTCTTCCCACATCGCCCGCTTCTCGGCCTGGTCGATGCCGAAGCCCCCGAGCTCGGCGACGGACGACGACTCGCCGGAGCCGAAGTCGACGCGCCCGTTCGAGATCAGGTCGAGCGTCGCGATGCGCTCGGCGACGCGCGCCGGATGGTTGAAGCGAGGCGGTGTCTGGACGATCCCGTGCCCGAGCCGGATCCGCTCTGTCCGCGCCGCAACGGCGGCAAGGAAGATCTCCGGAGCGCTCGAGTGGCTGTACTCCTCGAGGAAGTGGTGCTCGACCTCCCACACGTAGTCGATGCCGAGGGAGTCCGCGAGCTCGCACTGCTCGAGCGCCTGCTGGAGGAGGTCGTACTCGGAGTCCTCGGTCCACGGACGAGGCAGCTGGTGCTCGTAGAACACGCCGAACTTCACGCGGCCGAGGTTAGGCCACCGTGAGCCGGAACACGCCCGCCGACGCCGTCAGGACATAGAGCTCGCCGTCACCGTCCTCGCCGAAGGACGTGACGCCGTTCGTCTCGATCCCGAGGTCGCGCGCGAGCTCGACGGTGCGGTCTGCTGCGAGCCGGACCGCGCGGATCTTCCCGTTGCAGTTGTCGGAGTACAGGTAGGCACCGACGAGATCGGGGATCGCCGCGCCGCGGTACACGTGGCCGCCCACCACCGCGCAGTCCCCGTCGTCGTGGCTGATGTCCAGCACCGGAAGCACGGTCTCCGGCGCGGTGTCCTCCCGGAACGGCTGCGAGCCCTCGAGGATGGGCCAGCCGAAGTTCGCCCCGAACGCGTCGTCGAACGCGATCGCATCGATCTCTTCCCACGCGTCCTGCCCGACATCGCCGATCCAGAGGTCATCGGTCTCGGCGTCGAAGGAGAAGCGCCAGGGGTTGCGCAGCCCGGTGGCGAAGATCTCCGGCCGACCGCCACCCGAGGCGAACGGGTTGTCCGTCGGGATCTGGTACTGCGCACCGCCGCGGGCCGTGGGATCGATGCGAAGGATCTTCCCGAGGAGCGTGCCCGTCGACTGGCCGTTGCCCTCCGGGGCGTGCCCGCTGCCGGAGTCGTCGGCTCCGCCGCCGTCGCCGAGGCCGAGGTACAGCATGGCGTCGGGACCGAAGACGAGCGCGCCACCGTTGTGGTTGGGCTGGGGTTGGTCAACCGTGAGGATCGTCCGCGCGGTGGAGGTCGCGGCGAG
This sequence comes from Acidimicrobiia bacterium, assembly GCA_046484625.1. Lineage (GTDB taxonomy): Bacteria > Actinomycetota > Acidimicrobiia > IMCC26256 > PALSA-555 > DASUAO01. The sequence continues at coordinate 7,452 of JAWOIO010000071.1, read as the reverse complement.
GGCGGGTCGCTCCCCCGGGATCGACACGACGTACTCGGCGACGACGGTCTCGCCCGATCGGCCGCTGTAGTGCACGAAGAGGTGCTGCCCGTCCGGATCGAAGGTCATGCCGAGCAGCCCCTGCTCACCGCCGGAACGGACGTTGTCGCCGAGGTCGAGGGTCGGGACCGGGTGCGTCACCCCGTCGCGGACGGCCAGCACCTTGCCGTCCTGGGTCCCGACGTAGAGCGAAGGATCGCCGCGCCGCGTCGCGAGCGCGACCGCGTCGGGCACCTCGGCGACAAGCGTCAGCGCGACGCGTGCCGCCGCCAGGTCCGCGCCCGAGGTCGCGCTGGTCGTCGGGGGACTGCTCGTGGACGCTGCCGGGTCCGTGGGGCCGGTCGACCCGGTCGGGCGTCGTTCGGAGCCGTCACCTGATGAGCAGGCGCCGGCGAGGACCACGACCGCCGTGGCGAACACGCGGCGCGACGCGGGCAGGGACGACATCTCCCGCACGCTATCGACCCCCGATCCGCTCTCGACATCGGCTCGGGTCCTGCCGTGTGCGAGCATCGGGGGGTGAAGTACCTCGTGCTCGTCCCCGACGGCTGTGCCGACGAACCGCTGGCGGAGCTCGACGGCCGCACACCGCTCGAGGCCGCATCGATGCCGCACCTCGAGCGCCTCGCCGCGCGCGGTGAGGTCGGCCGGGCGGCGGTGATCCCCGACGGACTCCCCCCGGGAAGCGACGTCGGCAACCTCTCGATCCTCGGGTTCGATCCCGCCGAGTACCACACGGGTCGCGCCCCCATCGAGGCCGCCGCGATGGGGGTGGACCTCGCGCCGGGAGAGGTCGCCTACCGAGCGAACCTCGTGACGATCGGTGACGACGGCACGATGGTCGACTTCGCCGGGGGCCATCCCTCCGACGCGCAGAGCCATCCGATCATCACCGCGCTCGACGAGGCACTCGGCGGCGGCCGCGACGGCATCCGATTCCACGCCGGCGTCGAGTACCGCCATCTGTGCGTCGTCCCCAGCGACCTCGCCGACGCCGAGTGCGTGCCGCCGCACGACCTCACCGGCCAGGCGGCCGCATGGCCGACCGGGCCGTCGGCGCGACGACTGCGCGCGCTCATGGAGGCATCGGAGCCGATCGTTCGGGAGGTCGCCGCGTCGGTCGACAGCATTGCCACCCAGGTGTGGCTCTGGGGCCAGGGCACCCGACCGTCACTCCCCCGGTTCGTCGACCGGTACGCGACGACGGGGCGACTCAGCTCGGCAGTCGACCTCGTCCGCGGTCTCGGCGTGCTCCTCGACCTCGAGGTCGTCGACGTCCCGGGAGCGACCGCCGGGTTCGACAACGACTACGTCGCCCAACGCGACGCGTGCCTCGCGTCGTTGGTCGATCGCGACCTCTTCGTGCTCCACGTCGAAGCGACCGACGAGGCGGGGCACCAGGGCGACGTCGACGAGAAGGTCGCGTCGCTCGATCGGTGGGACGCGGAGATCATCGGCCCGATCGTCGAGTCGCTGGGCGACGAGCCCTACCGGGTGCTGCTCCTCCCCGACCACGCGACACCCTGCGCGCTGCGGACGCACACGTCGGACCCGGTCCCCTACCTGCTGTTCGACTCCACGTCACCGGGTCCGGGCGGCACCTACAGCGAGCGCGGTGTCGCGTCGAGCACGTCGGTCGCCGGACACTCGCTCATGGCCCGTCTCCTCGCCTGAGGCCGTTCCCGGCCGTACCGTTCCCGGCCGTGCCGTTCCCGGATGGTTGCCCGCGGCGGCGGCGGCCTCTATGCTGGCCGTGTTCCGCCGCGTCGGTGCGGCGACTCCCCGGCCCCCCGTCTGGGAACCACGATGTTCGATGTCTCGTTCGTCGTGCGCACCGGAGCGCGTCCCGCTCGGCAGCACCCATCGCGATCTGCGGTGAGCGACAGCCGTTGGCAACCCGGTGCTTCCCCCCGGGTCCACCCGGACCCGACTTCCGGATGCACCGCTCCCTCACCGAGGAGCATCACGAACTGATGAGCGCCACCGAGATCGACCGTTCCGCCCTCGACGGCAAGGATCGCGAGCAGTTGCACGCGATCGCCGGCGCGATCGGCGTGAAGGCCCCGACCCGCATGCGCAAGGCCGAGCTGATCGAGGCCATCTTGGAGGCCGCGTCGAACGACGACGCGAAGTCGGGTGACACCAAGTCCGGTGACACCAGATCCGGTGACACCAAGTCCGGCGGCGGCAACGGCGCCACGCGCGCGACTGTCCGGTCCGCGAAGGCATCGGAGCTCGAAGCCGACTCGATCGAGGCGCTCGCGGCAGAAGAGGACGCCCTCGGCACCGGCGGTGACGAGCCGGAGGTCGCACCGCGGCCCCGCCGGTCGTCGGGATCGTCGTCGACATCCGCCGAACGCCCCACGGCCGACGCAGGCGCATCGGGCTCCGGCGCGTCCGGGAGCCCGTCGGGCAACCGTCCCAAGGTCGAGATCGACCCGGAGGACGAGCGCGCCTCCTACGGCGACGGCAACCAGACCCGCTCGTCGAACCGGCGTCGTCGGCGCCGAGGTCGCGGTGGTCAGTCCGACGGCGGGGATCGCCAGCAGGGCGGCGGCAACGAGCGTCAGCAGGGCGGGAACGCCGATCGGGAGCCGGCCGGCGACCCGGTCGAGGTCCGCGGCCTGCTCGAGTTCAAGGACGAGGGCTACGGGTTCCTCCGCACGAAGGGATACCTCCCCAGCGCCGGTGACGCCTACGTCTCGGCATCGCAGGTCCGCCGCTTCAACCTTCGTCGCGGCGACGCGATCGAAGGGTTCTGCCGACCGCAGGCGAGCAACGAGAAGTACCCGGCGCTCCTGCGCGTCGACACGATCAACGGGATGTCGCCCGAGGAGGCGAAGAAGCGCCCGCGCTTCGAGGACCTCACGGCCCTCTTTCCCGACGAGCAGCTCCGCCTCGAGCTCGAGGACAACCCCGCCGAGGCCACCGGTCGCATCGTCGACCTCATCTCGCCGATCGGGAAGGGTCAGCGCGGGCTGATCGTCTCGCCGCCGAAGGCCGGCAAGACCACGATCCTCAAGCAGATCGTCTTCTCGGTCGAACGCAACAACCCCGAGGTCCACCTCATGGTCCTGCTCGTCGACGAGCGGCCCGAGGAGGTCACGGACATGCGCCGCCATGTGGTGAACGGGGAGGTCGTCGCCAGCACGTTCGACCGCCCCTCCGACGAGCACACGGCGGTCGCCGAGCTCACGATCGACCGCGCCAAGCGCCTGGTCGAGATGGGCAAGGACGTCGTGATCATCCTCGACGGCATCACCCGCCTCGCCCGGGCCTACAACCTGGCCGCGCCTGCGTCGGGTCGCATCCTGTCCGGTGGTGTCGACTCGACCGCGCTGTACCCGCCGAAGCGCTTCTTCGGTGCGGCCCGCAACGTCGAGGAAGGTGGGTCCCTCACGATCATCGCGACGGCCCTCGTCGAGACCGGCAGCCGGATGGACGAGGTGATCTTCGAGGAGTTCAAGGGCACCGGCAACATGGAGCTACGACTCGACCGCCGCCTCGCGGAACGCCGCATCTACCCCGCGATCGACGTCGAGGCGTCGAGCACCCGCCACGAGGAGCTGCTCTTCGAGCGGGACCAGCTCAACCAGGTCTGGAAGCTCCGTCGGGTGCTCAGCGCGCTCGACAGCGACAGCGGCGGGTCCGGCCGCGGACTCGACCTGCTCATCGAGAAGATCCGCACGACGGCCAGCAACGCCGAGTTCCTCGCCGAGGTGGCCAAGGCCCCCAGCCTCGCCGGTTGAGCCTCGAGCTCGCGCTGAAGAACGGCCCCGAATCTGCCGTAGACTGGATTGCCATGAAGACCGACACGCACCCTGACTACGTCCTCTGCACCGTCCACTGCTCCTGCGGCAACGAGTTCGAGACCCGCTCCACGGTCCCGAGCCTGCGAGCCGAGCTGTGCTCCGAGTGCCATCCCTTCTACACCGGCAAGCAGAAGCTGGTGGACACGGGCGGGCGCGTCGAGCGCTACCAGCGCCGACTCGCGAAGTCCGCGGCCAAGAAGAGCTGAGCCGAGCCTCCGACCAGGGAGACCGCGACCCGTGCCGGACACCGAACAGCGCTTCATGGGCGGCCAGGCCGTCATGGAAGGCGTCATGATGCGCGGGGCCGACACGTGGGCGGTCGCCGTGCGCACCCCCGACGGCGAGATCGAGCTCGCCGTCCACGATGCCCCCAGCTGGGCCCAACGCTGGTCCAAGATCCCGATCATGCGCGGGGTGATGTCGCTCGGCGAGTCGCTCGGGCTCGGCTTCAAGGCCCTCACGTGGTCGGCGGATCGCCAGCTCCCCGAGGAGGAGCGCATCTCGTCGCGCGCCATGGGGATCACGATGGCGATCTCGGTGATCCTGTTCAGCGCGATCTTCCTGGTGGCGCCCGCGCTCGGGACCAGCGCCCTCGGCGACTCGCTCGGCGTCGAGGGGTTCGCCTACCACCTGCTCGAGGGCGCGGTTCGCCTCGCGATCTTCCTCGCCTACCTGATTGGCATCGGGTTCCTGCCCGACATCAAGCGCGTCTTCATGTACCACGGCGCCGAGCACAAGGCGATCGCAGCCTACGAGAACGGCGTGGAGCTCACGCCGGAGTCGGCGCAGCAGTTCACGACGCAGCACGTGCGCTGCGGCACCAACTTCCTGTTGACGGTCATGGTCACCACGATCTTCGTGTACTCGTTCGTCGGCCGTCCTGCGCTGCCGATCCTGGTCGCATCCCGGATCGTGCTGATCCCCCTCGTCGCCGGCCTCGCCTACGAGGTCATCCGCTTCTCGGCCCGGCACATGGACCGCGCGTGGGTACGGGTCATCATGAAGCCCGGCCTGCTGCTCCAGAAGCTCACCACCCGCGAGCCCGAGCTCGACCAGCTCGAGATCGCGATCACGAGCCTGCGGGCGGTCTTCACCGCCGATCAGGTCGCCGAGGTCGAGGCGCGCACGCCGGTGGCGGTCGGTCGGCCCGGCGCGCTCCCGGCATTCCGCCCCGCCTGACCCGTTCTCCGGCTCCGGCCTGACCCTCACCCCTCGGCCTCGGCCGGCCCTCACTCTGCGGTCTCGGACGTCCTCGCTGCGAGCGCACGTAGCTCGCCTTTCGCGACCTTGCCTCCCGACGAGCGCGGGAGGTTCGCCACCACCTCCAGGCGCTCCGGCCAGAGCTCCTTGCCCACTCCCCGCGACGCGAGATGGGCCTGGAGATCCTCCAACGTGAGGGCCGGCTCGGCCTCCACCCCACCGGTGCGGCACTCCACGAACACGCACACCCGCTCACCGAACACCGGATCCGGCACCGCGACCGCCGCCGCGAGCGCGACCGCCGGGTGCGTCGCGACCTCCTCCTCGACCTGCGCCGCGCTGATGTTCTTCCCGCCCCGGATGATGAAGTCCGAGGCGCGGCCGACCACGCTGAGATAGCCGTCGGGGTCGAGAGCGCACACGTCACCGGTGCGCATCCACCCGTCGGCGGTCACGAGGGCGGCGTTCGCCTCCGGGTCCTCGTAGTACCCGAGACAGGTGAGCGGCCCCTTGCAGACCGCGAGGCCCGGGCCGCCCGTCGCGGTGACGTCACGCGCCGCTGCGGCCGATCGAGCACTCCCTCGTTCGTCGAGGAGCCGCACTCTCATGTGCGGGATGATCCGCCCGGCGGTGCGGAGCCGACGCTCACGGTCGTCGGTGAGCGTCGTGCGCGAGAGCGCGCCGGTCTCGTTCGACCCGTAGAACTGGAGGACCGCGCACGCGGTCCGCTCCTCGAGCTCGGCAACCGCGTCATAGGGGACCCGCTCACCACCGGTGAACACCACGCGGAGGCTCGAGAGGTCGCGGGTCTCGTACGTCGCCGCGTTCACGAGCATGAGAACCTGGGTCGAGACGGCAGCGAGGACGGTGACGCGCTCGCGCTCGATGCGCTCCAGGCACTCGTCGGCATCGAATCGTGGCATCAGCACGCACGGCGCGCCCAGCACCGTCGGGGTCACGTGGGCGGTCCAGATCCCGAAGCCGAACGGCGCGGGGACGACACTCATGAACACATCGCCGGCTCGCAGCGCGCCCGCGCCGACGGCGAGCTCGTGGAACGCGAACCAGCGCGCCTGGTGGTGCATCACGCACTTCGGCAGGCCGGTCGTGCCGGAGGTGGAGTTCAGCAGCCACAGGTCGTTGGGCCCCATCCCGCGGCCCTCGATCGCGGCGCCGGCGGTGTGTGCGACCGCGTGGCGCAGCTCTTCGTCCCCCACGATCCGGTGGCCGATTCCCACGCGGTCGGCCAGCTCCGCTCGGTCCGCCTCCGCGAGCAGGAGCGTCGCCCCGCTCTTCGCGAGCAGGTGCTCGATCTCGCGATCCCCGGCTCGGGGACCGATCCCGACGATGACCCCGCCTGCCTTCTCGATGGCCAGGTAGCAGACGTGCACCGCGGCACCGTCCGGCAGCAGGACCGCGACGCGATCGCCCGCCGCGACACCCGACGCTGCAAGCGCACTCGCCAGGCCGGTCGACCGCTCGTCGTACTCGCGCCACGTCAGTCGACCGAGGTCGTCGACGAACGCGACGTCGTGGGGTTGCACGGCCGCGTGCCGCGCCACGATCCGGGCCAGGGTGCTCATCGGGGCGCGACCGTATCGGCCACCACGGTTCCATCGCGTGAGCGAGGAGCCGTTCCGTCCGAGGGCGATGCCGCCCGGGGTGTCCCTGACCGAGCCTCAGGAGCCGGCGTGCCTGCACCGAAGCTCAGCAGCATCGGCTCGACGAGAGCGATCATCGATCGGGGGGATCCGGTCCGCCCTCCCCGTCCGGCGCGGCGGACAACAGCGCTCTCCAGTGCGACCGAGCCGGATCGATCCGGTGTCGCAGTCGAGCACGAGCCGCCGCGAGGATCGGACGATCCAGTTGGTACCCTGACTGGCCCGCCCTCGTAGCTCAGCGGATAGAGCATCGGCCTCCGGAGCCGTGTGCGCAGGTTCGAGTCCTGCCGAGGGCGCCCACGAAACTGCAGGTGAGTGACCTGCGGTGGTCGGATGCTCCCAGCCGGCGCACCGAGATCGAGCCGATCACAGGGACGAGCTGTCTGAGCACCTCGCGACCCGCGACGCCACGCGCGCCAGACCGGGTGCTGGCGATACCACGGGGAGTAGTCGCCGACACCTTGTCTCACCACCTTCCGCGGTACTCGTCGCTCGCCCGGTCCCGCGGCGACGAACCGTCGCCCACCTCGACGTAGCGGCACCGCATCGAGGGTCGGGGACCCCCCTGGGCACCTGAGGATCGCCCTCCTCGTCAGCGTCGGGGCGCTCGTGCTCCTGGCTTCCGCCTGCAACGCACCCCCCCCTGTCGCCTCGGCACCGGCAGCGGCACCGGCCGCGGCCGGTGCCGCTGCCGGTGCCGAGGCGACAGGGGGGGGTGCGTTGCAGGCGGAAGCCAGGAG
>JAWOIO010000183.1:0-9931 GCA_046484625.1 Acidimicrobiia bacterium | reverse complement strand
TGTGCGAGTCGGTGAACGCCGACGTGCGCAACGTCGCACTGGGGATGGGATACGACCCTCGCATCGGATTCGAGTTCCTCCAGCCCGGTCCGGGGTGGGGTGGTTCGTGCTTTCCCAAGGACACCGCCGCACTCCTCCACGCTTCACGGGAGGCGGGCTACGACTTCAGCCTGCTCCGAGGCGCGGTGGAGGTCAACGAGGCCCAACGCGACCGGATGGTGGCCAAGGTGCGATCCGCCCACGATGCGCCGCTCGCCGGTGCGCGCATCGCGGTGTGGGGCCTCACCTTCAAGGCGAACACCGACGACCTCCGGGACTCGCCTGCGATCGCGATCGCGGATCGCCTCGCCGGCGAGGGCGCTGAGGTCCGGGCGTACGACCCGGCCGTGTCCGATGCGATGCAAGCGGGTCTCCCCGGCCTGCAGATCGTCGCGGACGCGTACGAGGCGTGCGCGGGCGCGAACGTGCTCGTCGTCCTCACCGAATGGGACGAGTTCCGCTGGCTCGACTTCGATCGGGTCGCCGCGGAGATGGCCTCGCCGACGATCGTCGACACCCGCAACCTCCTCGACCCGGCCGCGATGCGACGTCGCGGGTTCTCGTACGTCGGGGTGGGGCGCTGATGCCTCGCGCGGTCGTCACCGGAGGTGCCGGGTTCCTCGGGTCGCACTTGTGCCGCACGCTTCGGTCCCGGGACTGGGAGGTCGTGGCGGTCGACGACCTGTCGACCGGGCGCATCGACCACGTCGCCGATCTCGAAGGTCCGGGGTTCGCGTTGCTCGAGCACGACGTGGTCGCGGGGATCCCCGTCGACGGTCGGGTCGACGCGGTGTTGCACTTCGCGAGCGCCGCGAGCCCGCCGGAGTACCTCGCCCGACCGCTCGAGACGCTCGCCGTCGGCTCAGAGGGGACGCGCAACGCCCTCGAGCTCGCCCGTCGCTCAGGCGCCCGGTTCCTGCTCGCGTCGACCAGCGAGGTCTACGGCGACCCGCTCGAGCATCCCCAGCAGGAGACCTACTGGGGCAACGTCAACCCGGTCGGTCCCCGGTCGGTCTACGACGAGGCGAAGCGATTCGCCGAGCCGCTCACGATGGCGTACCACCGTACCCACGCCGTCGACACGAAGGTCGCGCGCATCTTCAACACCTACGGGCCCGGACTCGAGCCAGGTGACGGTCGGGTGGTCTCCAACTTCCTCGCTCAGGCGCTGGCGGGACGTGACCTCACCGTCTACGGGGATGGGCTCCAGACCCGGTCGTTCTGCTACGTGGAGGACGAGGTCGGTGGCCTCCTCGCGCTGCTCGACAGCGACTGGGTCGGGCCGATGAACATCGGGAACCCCGACGAGCACACGATCCTCGAGCTGGCCGAGCTCGTCGTCGACGTCGTCGGGTCGGCCGCCGCTGTTCACTTCGAGGAGCTCCCCCTCGACGATCCGACCCGAAGGCGGCCCGACATCACCGTGGCGCGTCGCGAGCTCGGCTGGGAACCCCGGGTGGACCTGCGCGAAGGTCTTGTCCACACCCTTGACTGGTACCGGAGCCGCGTGTGAAGCCCATCGAGCCGCTCGCCACGTACTCGAAGCTCTCGGTGATCGTGCCCGTCTTCAACGAGCGCAACACGGTCGTGGAGATCGTGCGTCGGATGCGGGCCGTCGAGCTCCCGCTCGCGCTCGAGATCATTCTCGTCGACGACGGGAGTGACGACGGAACCGCGAGCGTTCTGCCCCAGCTGCACGACAGCACGACCCGCGTCGTGCAGCACGACGTGAACCAGGGCAAGGGTGCCGCGATCCGCACCGGGCTCGGTCATGTCACCGGCGATCTCGTGCTCGTGCAGGACGCCGATCTCGAGTACGACCCCGGCGACTGGCCGAAGCTGCTCGCGCCCGTGCTGCGGGGTCGGGCGGTCGTCGTCTACGGCTCGCGGTTCACGGGCGAACGGCGCAACATGATGTTCCTGCACTGGGTCGGCAACCGGTTCCTGTCGCTCGTGACCAACGTGCTCTACAACACCACCCTCTCCGACATGGAGACCTGCTACAAGCTGTTCGATCGCCGGGTCCTCGACGGGCTCAGGCTGCGGGCGGAGCGCTTCGACTTCGAGCCCGAGGTCACCGCGAAGATCCTCCGGCAGGGCATCCGGATCTATGAGGTCCCGATCTCCTATGCCGGGCGCGAGGTCGACGAAGGCAAGAAGATCACCTGGCGCGACGGGTTCGCGGCCCTCTGGACCCTGATCAAGTACCGCTTCGTCGACTGACGAGCGGGCCGGATCGCGCATGACGGATCGCGCATGACGGATCGCGCATGACCCCCGAGCCCCGGTGGTCGGCCGTCGTGGTGAACTACGAGGCCGGCGACGCGTTGCGTGACTGCGTCTCGACCATCGTCGCCGATGGCAGCGCCGGCCCCGCCGAGATCGTCGTGGTCGACAACGGCTCCGGCGACGGGTCGGTGGCGCGACTGCTCGCCGTCCATCCGGATGTGAGGGTGATCGAGACCGGCGCGAACCTCGGGTATGCGGGGGCCGCCAATCGGGGGATCGCGGCGACCACCGCACCCGTCGTCGCGGTGTGCAACCCGGACCTCGTGATCTCGCAGGGGACGGCCGCCGCGATGGTGCGGCGACTCGACGACGACCCTCACCTGGGAGCAGTCGGACCCGCGATCTTCGAGCCCGACGGATCGCACTACCCGTCGGCCCGCCAGGTGCCCACGCTGCGCGACACGGTGGGGCACGCGCTCCTCGGGAAGCTGCGTCCCGGCAATGGGTTCACCCGGCGATATCGCGAGCTCGATCGCGACCCGACGCTGCCGCGCGCCGTCGACTGGGTGTCGGGTGCGGCGATCTGGCTCCGGCGCTCGGCGCTCGACGAGGTCGGTGGATGGGACGACGGGTACTTCATGTACGTCGAGGACGTCGACCTCTGCTGGCGGCTCCGGCGGGCCGAATGGACCATCGCGTACGAGCCCGCCGGCTCCGTCACCCACGTCCAGGGGCTGAGCACGCGGCGGCATCCGTACCGGATGATCGCGGCCCACCACCGCTCACTCCTGCGGTTCGCGGCGAAGCGCTGGCGCGGGCCGAAGCGGGTCCTGCTCGTTCCCGCGACGCTGTTCCTGGCCGGCCGGGCGGTCGTCCAGATGGCTGCCTCGCGCATCGGTCGGGTCGGAGCCCCGCGCCGAGGTCGGCCGGGCACCGCGCGGTAGCCTCGACCGATGGCGAAGTCTGGGAGCAAGTACACCCGCGCCCGGATCAGGGCCCGCGGCCGTCGGCCGAAGAAGCGGGGAGGAGCGACCTGGTTCTACTCGGTGCTCGCCGTGATCGTGATCGGGGGAGCGATCGGCGTCGCGCTCGCGCGTCCCGACAGCGCCGACGCGGTCGCCCCGCAACCGGGCAACCCCGCAACGGGTGCCCCTGGCGACCACTGGCATGCAGCGATCGCAGCCGACATCTGCGGGACCTGGCTGGGTGACCCGGCCGAGTTCGAGACCGCGGCCGACAACCCGAACGTCCGGTCCGGCATCCACACCCACGGCGACGGCTTCATCCACATCCACCCGTTCACGGCGTCCGAAGGTGGTGACAACGCGAGCCTCGACCGGTTCTTGACCTACGGCGGTTGGTCGGCGTCCGAGACGTCGATCGACCTCTGGTCGGGTCCCGCCTCGGCTCCCGACCAGACCACCTGGTCGAACGGCGACGAGTGCCCCCCCGGGACGCCGTTCGCGGGTCAGAAGGGCGTCGTGAAGTGGTCGACCGACTGCCGGCCCGAGAAGGGCGACCCGTCGAGGGTCAAGCTGAAGGACCAGGCCGTGTACGCGTTGGCCTTCCTCCCCAAGGGCGAGGACATCGGTGTCCCCCCGAACGCCACCGCGACCCCGGTCGACGACGGCAGCGGCGCGACGCCACTCGACAACCCGGGGTGCAGCACCGCGGGGCCCGGGGAAGAGGTCACGACGACCACGTCGCTCGCGGGAGCGACGACTGACTCGACCGCAGTGGCCGAGACGCCGACGACGACACCGTAGGTTCGGCGCGTGCGAGCGATCGTCCTCGTCGGTGGTCAGGGAACCCGCCTGCGCCCACTGACCACGACGGTCCCGAAGCCGTTGCTCCCGATCGCGGGCCAGCCGTTCCTCGAGCGTCAGCTCGAGTGGCTCGCGTCCCACGGCGTCGACGAGGTCGTGCTCTCCCTGGGGTACCTCCCCGATGCGTTCCGCGCGCGGTTCCCCGATGACGCGCACGCCGGGGTCCGGCTCTCCTACGTCGTGGAGCCCTACCCGCTCGGGACCGCCGGCGCGATCCGATTCGCTGCCGGCGCTGCCGTAGCCGGCGACGACGAGCGGTTCGTCGTCTGCAACGGCGATGTCCTGACCTCGCTGGACCTCGGCGAGCTCATCGCGTTCCACATCGCGCGGGAGGCAGAGGCGACGATCCACCTCACGCGGGTCGCGGACCCGTCGGCGTTCGGTGTCGTCCCCACCTCCGACGACGGCGAGGTGCGCGCGTTCGTCGAGAAGCCACCGCCAGGCACGGCCCCGAGCAGCTGGATCAACGCGGGCACCTACGTCCTGGAGGCGTCCGTACTCGACCGGATCCCCGTGGACCTCACGGTCTCGATCGAGCGGGAGACGTTCCCGCGGATGCTGGAGCAACACGGCCGTCTCTTCGCCACCGGGACCGACGACTACTGGCTCGACATCGGCACGCCCGACAAGTACCTCGAAGCCAACCGGGACGTCGTGGCGGGCAAGCTCGGGACCCCACCCGTCGCCGGTGCCGTCGCCCGGGACGACTCGGTGTGGGATCTCGGGGCCGCCATCGACGACGCGTCTTCGGTGGAGGGGCCGACGCTCCTCGGATCGCGTGCGGTTCTCGAGGCCCACAGCCGGGTCGAGCGAGCGGTCGTCGGCGCGGATGTCGTCATCGGGCAGGGAGCGGTCGTGGAGGACGCGGTCGTGCTCGACGGGGCGTGCATCGGACCCCACGCGAGGGTCGCGGAGTCGATCGTCGGACCCCGGGCCACGATCGGGCCTCGCGCCGTCCTGAGCGGCGGCTCGGTCGTGGGCGAAGGCGCCTATGTGGATGCGAGCGCAGCGCTGGTCGGCGCGAAGGTCGAGTTGCCGACAGCGGCAGGCTGACTCGATGCGCGCGCTCGTCACCGGCGGGGCCGGCTTCATCGGATCGACCCTCGTCGAACGGTTGCTCTCCGAAGGCCACGACGTGGACGTCGTCGACGACCTGTCCTCGGGAACGCTCGCGAACCTGAGCGACGCGCGGTCCCAACGGGAGGGGCGGTTCACCTTTCAGCGGCTCGACGTCCGGTCGGGAGCGGCGATCGAGTACCTGCAGCATCGGAAGCCGGAGGTCGTGTTCCACCTGGCTGCGCAGGCGAGCGTCGTGGTGTCGGTGGAGCGTCCGACGCTCGACGCCGAGGTGAACGTCCTCGGCTCGCTCAACGTCATCCAGGGCGCGCTCGCGGCCGGGACCCGCAAGATCGTGTTCGCCGGTTCCGGCGGGACGCTGTACGGGATCCCGGAGTCCATCCCGACCCGCGAGGGGCACCCGCAGCACCCGCTGTCTCCCTATGGCGTCTCGAAGAAGGTCGTGATCGACTACCTCCACTACTACCGAGAGGTGCAGGGTCTCGACTCCACGACGCTCGCGCTCGCGAACGTCTATGGCCCGCGGCAGGACCCGCACGGCGAGGCGGGGGTGATCGCGATCTTCTCGGCGAAGCTCCTGGCCGGCGAGCGACCGACCATCTACGGCGACGGGGAGCAGACGCGGGACTTCGTGTTCGTCGACGACGTCTGCGACGCCTTCGTCCGAGCGGCCGAGAAGGGCGGCGGCCTGACCATCAACATCGGCACGGGGTCCGAGGCGAGCGTCCAGCGCCTGTTCGACACCATGGCGCGCGAGACGGGGTTCGCCGAACCGGCGCGCTACGCACCCCCACGCGCCGGTGAGCTCCGGCGCTCTGCGTTGGATCCGTCGCGCGCCGAGATCCATCTCGGCTGGAAGCCCTGGACCGACCTCGACGTCGGGCTGCGCCGCACGATCGACTCGATCCGCTCGCGCACCTGATCCGCGCCTGATCGGCGGGGAGCGTCGGCGGTCGCTCAGCGGAACACGCGGAGATCGTCGAGAGGGGGATCGGGACGGTCCCGTGGCTGGTACCCGGAATCGGGTTCGCCCACGAGCACCAACGCGTGGGGCAGCCACTCGGGCGGGAGCGCGAGCGCCGCGCCTGCTTCCTCGGGGCAGAAGATCGGCGCGGCGACCCAGCACGACGCCAGACCGTCGTGGGTCGCCGCCAGCATGAGGTTCTCGACGCCTGCGCCGAGCGAGAGCAGTGCCATCCCCCATTCGGCCCGCGCGCGGGCGGGATCCGGGTAGCGGTCGAGGCCGGCCCAGGTGAGGCAGCCGAGCAGGAGCGCGGGCGCACCCGTGAGCCGCTCGCGGGACGCGTCGACGAGCTCGGCGATGCGCGCATCGGCCAGCCCGTCGGCGGCGAGGTCGGTCCTCCATCGTCGGCCCATCCCCTCGGCGAGGTCGTGCTTGGCCGCAGGGGTGTCGACGACCACCCAGCGCCAAGGGCGCGAGTGATGCGGGGCGGGGGCGAGGCAGGCGGCCTCGACGAGCGCGTCGAGCCGGTCGCGCGCGATAGGCGTGGTCGCGAACGCACGGATCGAGCGCCGCGCCGAGACGAACGTGGGGACGCTCATCGGAACAGGTCGTGCGCTGCCGGGCGCACCAGGTGCCGGGCCCGACCGTCGGCCGCCCACGTGGGGTCGAGGCCCCGGACGATCGCGGCCGCAATCCCGGAGGCCTTGCCCATCACGAGCTCGGCGGCACCGGCGATCTCGTCGGCGACGGCGACCTCGGTGACCTGGAGCTCCCTTCCCACCGCGTCGGTCGTTCCCCGGAGGTCGACGACGGCCGCGATCCCCGCGACACCGATGGCGACGTCCGTGAGCCCCAGCCGCCACGCGCGCCCGAACGTGTCCGACACGATCACCGCGACCTCGACGCCGTGGCGGGCGCGGAGCGCGTCGCGGATGTGCTGGGCCGAGCGATCGGCGTCGAGCGGGAGCAGCGCGGCAACACCGTCGGGGACGTTCGAGAGGTCGACCCCCGCGTTCGCGCACACGAATCCGTGCCGGGTCTCGGAGATCACGAGCTCGTCGCGTCTACGCACGATCCGCACCGATTCGGACTCGATGAGGCGGGCCCGGGCGTCGGCATCGCTCGGGTCGATCGCGACGAGTCGGTCTTCGGCCTTGGACACGACCTTCTGGGTGACCACGACGCAGTCGCCGTCGAGGAGCGGCGTGTCCTGGTCGCGCGCTGCCTCGGCGATCTGGTCGGCGAGCTCGTCGCCCACGTGGACCTCGGGGATCCCGGCGACCGGGATGATGGAGAGGGTCACGCGACCGCCGCGAGCGTCTCGCGCGCGAGTGCTGCGGCGACCGCGGCATCGCGCATCACGGTGTCGGTGGTGATCACCCGGACGCCCATGGCCTCGATGATGGGCGCGAGGTCCCGGTCGGCCCGATCTATCACGAGGGTCGAGCAGAAGTCGCGATAGGCGTCGGCCACTCCGGCGCTCGACACCTCGAGACCGAGCGGGCCCATGAGTCGATCGGCCGGCCCGCGAACCGGACGACCGGCGACGATGGGGCTGATCCCGACCACGCGGTCCCGGCGTTCCACCAGCAGCTCGCGCACGCCCGGGATCGCGAGGATCGGGCCGATCGAGATGATCGGGTTGCTCGGGCACACCACGATGGTCTCGGCGGACGCGAGCGACTCGAGGACCCCCGGTGCCGGGACCGCCTGCTCCGCGCCCTCGAAGCGCACGGCGACGACCGGTGGCTCGGCGTGGTGGCGGACGAACCACTCCTGCATCGCGAGGTCCTCGTCGCCGGCCGGGCCGCTGACCCGGATGCGGGTCGCGACCCGGTTGTCGGTCATCGGGAGGAGTCGCGCCCGGATGCCCCACGCCTGGGTGATCTCTGCGGTGACCTGGGAGAGCGACGCTCCGTCGCGGCGGCGCTGCGTGCGGAACAGGTGGGTCGCGAGGTCGCGGTCCCCGAGGCGGAACCAGGTGGGGACGCCGTAGCGGTCGATGGCGTCCATCGTGCGGAAGGTCTCGTCGGCGAGGCCCCAGCCGGTCTCGGGGTTGTGGGCCCCGGCCAGGCGGTACGTGACGCTGTCGAGGTCGGGGCTCACCCACAGGCCGTGGAACTCGTCGTCGTCGGCCGTGTTCACCACGACGGTGACGTGCTCCGGGGGGACGACGTCGACGAGGCCCACGAGGAACCGTGCGGCTCCGACCCCTCCGGCGAGCGCGGTCAGCATGGTCAGACGTTAGAGCAGCGCGCGACGAGGCCCCCGGGTTGTCCGGGGGCCTCGCCCTGGTACTCGACGTGCCTGGTGCTCGAGGTGCCTGGTGCTCGAGGTGCCTGACGCTCGAGGTGCCTGACGCTCGAGAAGCTCGGTGGGGCCTAGGCGACCTTGGTCGCCTTGTCCGTGCCGGCCTTGCCCGCGCTCGCCTTCGCCGTCTTCTTGTCGGCGGTCTTCGGGTCGGTCCAGGTCGTGGACGGGCGGCCGAGGAAGGTGCGGGCCTTCGCCGTGCCGACCTCGCTGATCTCGTGCGCCTTGGTCTGCAGCTGGTCGATGACGGGCTCGATCCGCTCGCGCACGTCGGAGATCAGCGGCTCCACGCGCTCGGAGATCTTTGCCACAACGGGCTCGACGCGCTCGCGCACGTCGAAGACGATGGCCTCGACCCGCTGCTTCGTGTCGGTCGCGACCTTGGTCGCGGTGGACTTGGCCTCGGTTCGGGCGGTCGACGCCTTGTGCTCGGCGGTGGTCCGGACCTCGTCGGCGCGGGTGCCGAAGGCGTCCTTGGCCTGCTGGCCTCGGGCGACGGCGGCCTGGGCGCCGAGGACTCCGACACCGACGGCGGTGTAGGCAGCGTCCTGGATGCTCTTGCGTACTTCGCTCATGGCTCCTCTTCCTGTCTCTGGGTTCCTGTGCTGAGGGTCGGTCACCCGGGATCGGTGGATGGTGCACTCCCGGGCTCCTGCTCGCCAGCGTACGCATTTTGCATAACAGTTGCAAGCACTCGTGACGCACGTCACGGGGAGGAGCGCCGGTATGCTCCGCCCTTCCGATGACGACGGCGGCTCCCTCTCCCGGCGCAGGCGCACCGCCGGTGGTCGCGGTCATGGTCACGTGCAACCCCGGGCCGTTCCTCGAGGAGGCCCTGGCCGCACTGGTGGCCCAGGACTACCCGGCGCTCACGGTGCTCGTGGTCGACGCCGGCTCCCGGGTCGACGTGTCCCCGCGGATCGCGGCCGTGGCGCCGTCCGCCTTCGTCCGCCGCCTCGACGAGAGTCCGGGCTTCGCCGCGGCGGCGAACGAGGTCCTGGCCGCCGCCGACCGGGCTGCCTTCCTGCTGGTCTGTCACGACGACGTCGTCCTGGACCCGGACGCGGTCCAGGTGATGGTCGGTGAGGCCTACCGCTCGAACGCGGCCATCGTCGGGCCGAAGCTCGTGAACGCCGACGACCCCCGGGTCCTGCTGGAGGTGGGTCGGGCGATCGACCGGCTCGGGGGGTCCCACACGGGCATCGAGCCCGGGGAGCTCGATCAGGAGCAGCACGACGGCGTGCGCGACGTCTTCTACGTGCCGAGTGTGGCAATGCTCGTGCGCGCCGACCTGTTCCGGGAGCTCGAGGGGTTCGACCCCGAGACGTCCCCCGGATCCGAGGATCTCGACCTCTGTTGGCGGGCCCGCCTCGCGGGCGCGCGGGTGATGGTGGCGCCCGACGCCCGGGGTCGGCACCACGAAGCCGCCATGCAGCGCACCGCCGACGACGTCCCGAGCGTCGGCGCGGTCGCCCAGGCGCGTGTG
>JAWOIO010000097.1:0-14340 GCA_046484625.1 Acidimicrobiia bacterium | reverse complement strand
CGACACGGTCTCGGGGTTGCAGTTGACCATCACCGTCTCGTAACCGGCGGCGGAGAGCGCGAACGCCGCGTGCACGCAGCAGTAGTCGAACTCGACACCCTGGCCGATTCGATTCGGTCCGCTCCCGAGGATCACGACCGCGGACCGTTCGAGCGGCGCGATCTCGTCCTCGTCCTCGTAGGTTCCGTAGTGGTATGGCGTGGCCGCGGCGAACTCGGCCGCGCACGTGTCGACCGTCTTGTAGGTGACCTTCACGCCGCGATCGAGGCGGATGCGGCGCACCTCGTCGCTCGTGGTCCCCCAGAGCCGGGCGAGCTGGGCGTCACCGAAGCCCAGCCGCTTCGCCCGGCGCCACTCGGCGCGGCCGAGCGCCGCGGGGTCGCCGTCCGCGAGCGCTTCTCGGGCCTCGATGATCTGGAGCATCTGGTCGAGGAACCAGGGGTCGACGCCCGTCGCCTCGTGGAGTCGCTCCACCGGGACCCCGCGCCGCAACGCCGTCGCGATGAGCAGGATCCGCTCGGGCGTGGGCGTCGCGGCCAAGCGGACGAGCTCGTCGGTGTCGATCGTGTCCATCTCGGCCTCGGCGGCGTCGAGCCCCAGTCCCTCGCGCCCGGTCTCCAGGCTGCGGAGGGCCTTCTGCAGCGACTCGGGAAAGGTGCGTCCGATCGCCATGACCTCCCCTACCGACTGCATCTGCGTGCCGAGGACCGGGCTCGCACCGGGGAGCTTCTCGAAGGCCCAACGCGGGATCTTGGTCACCACGTAGTCGATCGTCGGCTCGAAGGACGCCGGGGTCTCCTTGGTGATGTCGTTGCGGATCTCGTCGAGCGTGTAGCCCACGGCAAGACGCGCTGCGATCTTCGCGATGGCGAACCCGGTCGCCTTGCTGGCAAGGGCACTCGAGCGCGACACCCGCGGGTTCATCTCGATCACCACCATGTCGCCGTTCGCGGGGTTGACCGCGAACTGGATGTTCGAGCCCCCCGTGTCGACGCCGATGCGGCGGATGCACGCGAACGCGGCGTCGCGCATCCGTTGGTACTCCACGTCGGAGAGAGTCTGCGCCGGGGCGACCGTGATCGAGTCCCCGGTGTGCACCCCCATCGGGTCGAGGTTCTCGATCGAGCAGACGACGACCACGTTGTCGGCGTGGTCGCGCATGAGCTCCAGCTCGTACTCCTTCCACCCGAGGACCGACTGCTCGATGAGGATCTCCCCGACGGGGCTGGCCGCGAGCCCGCGCTGGGCGAGGGCGCGCATCTCGTCGTCGTCGGCGGCGAAGCCGGTCCCGCCGCCTCCGAGGATGAAGGAGGGACGACAGATCACCGGGTACCCGACCTCGCCCGCGATCTCGACCGCCTCGTCGATGCCGTAGGCAAGGCCGGACATCGGCACCGAGAGACCGATCTCGAGCATCGCCTCCTTGAAGCGCGACCGGTCCTCGGCGGTGTGGATCGCCTCGACGTCGGCGCCGATCATCTCGACGCCGTACTGCTCGAGCACCCCGGCGTCGTGGAGCCCGATCGCGAGGTTCAGGGCGGTCTGGCCGCCGAGCGTGGGGAGCACGGCGTCGGGACGCTCCCGCTCGATGATGCGGGTGACGGTCTCGATGTCGAGTGGCTCGACGTAGGTCGCGTCGGCGAACTCGGGGTCCGTCATGATCGTCGCCGGGTTCGAGTTCACGAGCACGACGCGGTACCCGTCGTCGCGGAGCACCCGGCACGCCTGGGTGCCCGAGTAGTCGAACTCGCAGGCCTGGCCGATCACGATCGGCCCACTGCCGAGGATCAAGATCGTGTGGAGGTCGTCGCGGCGAGGCACGTCAGCCGCCCCCGCTCTTCGAGCTTCGTGGTCTCGGGCCTCGAACCATCAGGTCCGTGAACTCCTCGAAGAGATAGGCGGCGTCGTGGGGTCCGGGGCCGGCCTCGGGATGGTGCTGGACCCCGAACGCCGGGGCATCGAGCAGCCGGAAGCCCTCGACCACGCCGTCGTTGAGGTTCACGTGCGTGAGCTCGGCCCGGTCGAGACCGTCGATCGAGATCGCGTAGTTGTGGTTCTGGCTCGTGATCTCGACGCGCCCCGTGGCCTGGTGCCGAACCGGGTGGTTGGCGCCGTGGTGACCGAACAGGAGCCGTTGCTTCTGCGCGCCGACCGCGAGCCCGAGGATCTGGTGGCCGAGGCAGATCCCGAAGATCGGCACCGCGCCCACGAGCGCGCCGATCTCCGCCACGGCGCCGCCCACCGCCTCGGGGTCCCCGGGTCCGTTGGAGAGGAACACGCCGTCGGGTGCTCGGTCGAGCACGTCGTGGGCCGACGTGCCGGCCGGGACCACCTCGACCCGGCACCCCGAGCCGACGAGGTGACGGAGGATCGTGCGCTTGATCCCGAAGTCGTAGGCCACCACCGAGAACGGGGCATCGTCGTCGCCGACGACGTACGCCTCGGTGGTGGTCACCTCGGCGACGAGGTCGCGCCCCTCGGTCGGGGGTGCCGCCACCGCGGCGGCGCGCGCGGTCGCCTCGTCGGTGCCGAACGCACCGGGGATCGCGCCGGTGTCGCGCAGGTGGCGGGTGAGCCGACGGGTGTCGATCCCGGCGATCGCCGGGACCCCGTGGTTGCGCAACAGCGCGTCGAGGCTCGCCTCCGAGCGCCAATTGCTGGCCCGTCGCGCGAGGTCCCGCACGATCACACCCCGACAGAACGGGCGGCGGCTCTCGTCGTCGTCGCCGGTCACGCCGTAGTTCCCGATGTGCGGGTAGGTGAACGTGATCATCTGCCCGGCGTAGGACGGGTCGGTGATGATCTCCTGGTAGCCGGAGAGCGCGGTGTTGAAGACGACCTCCCCCACCGCGACGTCGGCGCCCATGTCGGTCGAACCTGCGAGCTCGCCCTCGAACGTGGTGCCGTCGGCCAGGACGAGGACCGCGTCGCGGGGTGGTGTGGGCGGGCTCATCGCTGGGCCTCGCCGTCGACGACGACTGCCTCGCCGCGACAGATGGTGTGGCGGACCCGGCCGGTGAGCCGACGCCCCTCGTACGGCGTGTTCCGTGCCCGGCTCGCGAGCCGGGTCGCCTCGACCTCCCACTCGAGCCGGGGATCGATGACGCAGAGGTTCGCGGGCGCACCGGCCTCGATCGTGCAGCCGTGCTCGGCGAGTCCCGCGATCGTGGCCGGACCCCACGAGAGCCGGGCGAGTGCGTCGGCCAGCGAGAGCACTCCCGGCTCCACGAGCTCGGTGAGGGTCAGCGCCAGCGCGGTCTCGAGGCCGAGCATCCCGGGCGGCGCGTCCTCGAACGGACGCTCCTTGGCCTCGGTCGGATGCGGTGCGTGGTCGGTGGCGATGGCATCGATGGTGCCGTCGGCGAGCCCGGCCTTGATCGCGGCGATGTCGGCGTCGGTGCGCAACGGAGGGTGCACCTTGTAGCGCGGGTCGAACGACGCGCAGCAGGCATCGGTGAGCGTGAAGTGGTGGGGCGCGACCTCGGCGGTGACCGCCAGGCCGCGCGCCTTGGCGGCCCGCACGATCTCCACGGACCCTCCGGTGGAGACGTGCAGGAAGTGGACCGGTGTTCCGGTGAGCTCGGCCAGCGCGCAGTCGCGGGCGATGATCGTCTCCTCGGCGATCGCCGGCCGCCCCGGGATGCCGAGTCGGCTCGACCACTCCCCTTCGTGCATGTGGCCGGTCGCGAGCGTCGGGTCCTCGGCATGCTGGCCGAGGACCGCACCCGGGAGCGATCCGGCGTACTCCAACGCGCTTCGCATCACGCCGGCCGATGCGACGCATGCGCCGTCGTCGGTGAAGATCCGGACCCCGAGCGCGTGCAGCTCGCCCATCGGGGCGAGCTCCTCGCCGCGGCGCCCCCGGGTGATGGCGCCGGCGGCATGGACGTCGCAGACCGATGCGGCACCGGCCGCCAGGACCGCGGCAACCACGGCAGGGTCGTCCTGGGGCGGCTCGGTGTTGGGCATCGCGACGACCGCGGTGAAGCCGCCGAGCGCCGCGGCGCGGGCACCGGTCTCGATCGTCTCGGCTTCCTCACCGCCGGGCTCGCGCAGGTGCACGTGGAGGTCGACGAGGCCCGGAGCGATGATGCATCCCTCGGCGTCGAGGACCCGGTCACCGGTCAGCCCCGCGCCGACCTCCACGACCCGGCCGTCGACGACCCGCACGTCAGCCGTGCGCTCGCCGGTCGCGTCGACGACGCGGCCGCCGCGCAGCACCAGCTCCGGGTCGTTCGATGCGTCAGGCAACGGGCCCTCCCGAGCCGAGGATCGAGTAGAGCACGGCCATGCGGATCGCGACGCCGTTGGCGACCTGCTCGGTGATCACCGACGCGGGCCCTTCGGCCACCTCGGGCGCGATCTCGACGCCGCGGTTCATCGGGCCGGGGTGCATGATCAGCACGTCGGGAGCGAGGCGCGCCGCCCGCTCGACGGTGAGGCCGTAGCGGGTCGTGTACTCACGCAGGGACGGGAAGCGGGTGCCGTCGGCGCGCTCGTGCTGGATCCGGAGCAGGTAGACCACGTCGGCCTTCGTGAGCACGTCGTCGAGATCGGACGTCGCGTCGCCGGGCCAGCACTCGAGCGACTCGGGCAGCATCGTCGGCGGTCCGACGAGCGTGACGTCGGCGCCGAGCATCGCCATGGCCTTCGCGGTGCTGCGCGCGACCCGCGACCGGCGGATGTCGCCGATGATCGCCACCCGTGCGCCGTCGAACCCGCTGCCCCGGTGCTTCAGGAGCGTGAACACGTCGAGCAACGCCTGCGTGGGGTGCTCGTGGCGCCCGTCACCCGCGTTCACCACCGCGGCGTCGACCCACGCCGCGACCCGGTTCGGTGCGCCGGCCGCGCCGTGGCGCACGACCATCGCGTCGACACCCATCGCCTCGATCGTCTGGACGGTGTCGCGTAGCGACTCACCCTTCTTCACCGACGACGCCGAGACCGAGAAGCTCATCGTGTCGGCCGAGAGCCGTTTGGCCGCGGTCTCGAACGAGAGCCGGGTGCGGGTGGAGTCCTCGTAGAAGACCGTCGCGACGGTCTTGCCCCGCAGGGCGGGGACCTTGGGAATCTCGCGGCTCGTGATCTCGAGGAACGAGGTGGCCAGCGCACAGACCTCCTCGATCCCGTCGCGGCCCAGGTCGTCGATCGAGAGCAGGTGCCTCACGCGCCCGGCTCCCCGCCGCCCGCGTCGGGTGTACCGGCGCCCTCGTTGCCCGCCGGGAGCCCCCAGAGGGCGATGCCGTCGCCGGGGCCGTCGGGCGGTGCACCGTCGACCTCGGCCAGGCGCACCCGCACGTCGTCGGTGATCGTCGTGGGGAGGTTCTTGCCCACGTAGTCGGCCCGGATCGGCAGCTCCCGGTGGCCCCGGTCGACGAGCACCGCGAGCTGCACCGCCCGGGGCCGCCCCAGCTCGGTGAGCGAGTCGAGGGCCGCGCGCACCGTGCGGCCGGTGAAGAGCACATCGTCAGCGAGGACGACGACGCGGCCGCTGACGTCGACCGGGACCTCGGTCGGCCCGAGCGGCTGCACCGGGCGCAGCGCGATGTCGTCGCGGTAGAACGCCACGTCGAGGGCACCGACCGGGACGGTCACGTGCTCGAACGACTCGATGGCGGCGGCCAGGCGGTGCGCGATCGCGACGCCGCGGGTGTAGAGCCCGATCAGGACGAGGTCGTCGGCGCCGTGGTTGCGCTCCACGATCTCGTGGGCGATGCGGGTGTGGGCCCGCCGCAGGTCGTCGGCGTCGAGCACCTCGGTGCGCAGGACGAGGTCGGGCCGGGACACGAAACGGCCGCCTCCCGAGCTGTCGGGGGCGGTCCCGGACATGGAACGGCCGCCTCCCGAGCTGTCGGGGGCGGCCGCGGACATGGAACGGCCGCCTCCCGAGCTGTCGGGGGCGGCCGCGGCCTCGTTCGGTTGTCCGGCGCTCGTGGCGTCGGGCATCTGCAGCTCTCTTCGGTTCCGTAGGAGCCTCTCGGGACTCCCTTCACGGTCAGAGCATGTATAGCAGAGCCATCGGCACCCGCCGAGCCGGGCTTGAGATGTCCGGCTCGAGATGTCCGGCGAACGACGCTGCCCCACACGCGACGATGGCCGCCATGCCCGAGCCCCAGATGCCCGAGGCCGACGCGGTCGCGATCCTCGACGCGCTCGCCGACGCCGGCGTCGGCGTCTGGGTCGACGGCGGGTGGGCCGTCGACGCACTGCTGGGCCGCCAGACCCGCCCGCATCGCGACCTCGACCCCACACTGGAGCAGCGCGACGAGCCGGACCTGCTCGCGGTGCTCGGCGCCCGCGGGTTCCGCGAGAAGGGCGAGCCGGATGCGCGGCCCTGCAACTACATCCTCGTTGACGACAACGGGCACGAGATCGATCTCCACCTCGTCGAGCTCGACGAGCACGGGAACGGTGACTACAGCGGTGACGGCGGCGAGAGCTACACCGCGAGCGCGCTGCGTGGCCGCGGGACGCTCGGCGGACGTGCGGTCCGGTGCATCGCGGCCGCGGAGCTCGTCGGCTTCCACACCGACTACGAGCTGCGCGACTCCGACTTCCACGACGTCGCGCTCCTCTGCGAGGCGTTCGACATTCCGCTCCCCGAGGAGTACCGCGACCGCTGACGACGGACGGTGACTGTCACACCCCCGTGCTTTGATGCAGCCATGGACCGGTGCACCGACGTCGCAGCCGAGGAGCGAGACCTCTCGACTGGCCGTCGCGCGCCGGGGGTGACTGTCACACCCCCCTGTCACGATGCAGGCATGGATCGATGGGCACGCGTCGTCGCTGAGCTCGAAGACCTCGTCGCCGACCTCGAGGTCGCGCGCTTCGAAGGTCGCGATGCGCTCCGACTCGTGCGCGTCGCGGCGAGGGCCGAACGGCTGTCCGCGACCGCCAAGGCACACCTCGCCCAGCGCTGCGTCGACACCGGCGTCTGGTCCACCGACCGGGAGGCGCGGGTGCCGGCGGTCACCCCGGCGGAATGGCTCGCCGACCTCTCCGGTTCCGGGATCGGACCCGCGAAAGATGCGCTCGCGGTCACCAGCGCGCTGCACGAGGGCTCGAAGACCGACGCGGCACTTCGCTCGGGCGAGCTCTCACTCACGCTCGCCCACCAGGTGACCACTGCGACGCAGGTCGGCGGCGAGGCTGCCGAGCGTGAAGACCCGCGACCACGTCGTCGTCCACGTCGATGCGACCGCGCTGATCGCCGGCGAGGCGCGCCCGGGCGACCGCTGCGAGATCCCCGGGCTCGGACCGGTCCCCGTGGAGCACGCTCGCTCGATCCTCGGCGACGGCGTCCTCTCGATCCTCGTCGAGGACGGGCGCGACGTCCGCACGTTCGCACGCCCGGGTCGCAAGGTCACCGCTGCGCTCGCCCAGCTGCTCGCCGCCCGGGACCCGGTCTGCACCATCGCCGGATGCGGGCGATCGATGCGCATCGAGGGCGACCACCATCGCCCGGTCAGCGAAGGGGGCGAGTCGAGCGCCGAGAACGTCGACGGGCTCTGCACCCAGCACCACCGCCGGAAGACCGCCGGGTGGACGATCGTCGAGCACGACGACGGCCGCCGAGCGATGGAGTCACCCACCGATCCAGCACGGCGAGATCGACAACCCGCGGCGGCGTGAGGCCGCGCCGGAGCTGAGGAGCGGCTACTCGTTCGGCTTGTCGCCGCTGGCGGCGGCCTTGGCCATCGCCTCGAGGCGGTCGAGCATGCCCATGCGCTCCTGGCCGACCTCGTCGAAGCGCTCGGCGATCTCCTCGGGTGTCCACCGGCCGTCCTTCTTCATGCTGCGGACCTCGACCGGCTGGTTCCACACCGCGATCGTCCCGCCGTTGGCCGTGTAGACCTGACCGGTCACGTCGCGGGCCGAGTCGCCGAGCAGGAACACCACCATCGGAGCCACGTCCTCGGGCTCGCCCATCTCGATGCCGAAGGGCACGTTGCCCGACATGCGGCTCTTCGCGACCGGCGCGATCACGTTCGCGGTCACCCCGTACTTGTGCATGCCCACGGCCGCGCTGCGGGTGAGCGAGACGATGCCGCCCTTGGCCGCCGAGTAGTTGGCCTGGGCGACGCTGCCGGCGAAGGCACCGGACGTGAAGCCGATCATGGTGCCGGACTTCTGGGCCCGCATCAGTGGGGCAGCCGCCCGGAACACGGTGAAGGTCCCCTTCAGGTGCGTCTCGATGACCGGGTCCCACTCCTCCTCGGACATGTTGAAGAGCATCCGCTCCCGGAGGATGCCGGCGATGCAGACGACGCCGTCGATCTTGCCGTAGGTGTCGACGGCGGCCTGCACGATGCGGGCGCCGCCCGCCATGGTGGTGACGGTGTCGGCGACGGCGATCGCGTTCCCGCCTGCTGCCTCGATCTCGGCGACGACCGCGTCGGCGACCTCGCTCGACGGGTCGTTGCCGTCGATGCTCACGCCGTAGTCGTTGACCACGACGTTCGCGCCCGCGGCGGCGCACGCCAGCGCGACGGCGCGGCCGATGCCCCGTCCTGCTCCGGTCACTGCGATCGTCTTGCCGTCGAGATACGCCAAGTTCCTGTGCTCCTGCTGCGAGGATCCGAGGGTCGGATCGGGCGATGGATGAACGCGGTTCGACCCTACCCGGGGCACATGGCGGCCCGAGAACGCCGGTCCGCACGGGCGCGCTCAGCCGGGGAGCTCGCGCAGCAGCACCTCGACCAGCTCGCCCTCGAGGTAGGTGAGCCAGCCGTAGGCCATGAACGCCGGGGCGCGGGGATCGTCGGGATCGATCGCGCCGAGGTCCGTCTCGTCGGTGACGTCGAGGCGGGTCCCGAGCGTGAGCCGGGCGTCGTTCAGCACCCGCAGCAGCGCCGGGACGTCGTCGTCAGCGAGGTCCACGTGCACCCGTCCCTTCCGGTCGACGGTGCCGTCGGCGAGGACGGCCGCGAGTCGGTCGAGGGCATCGATCCGCTGGCGCAGCAGCTCCGGGTGCTGGAGCGCGCGCCACACCGCCTCTGCCTCGTCCTCGGTCGGGTCGAGGTAGGCACGCGGGAAGAGCCGCTGCACGGCCGGGTCGTCGGGATCCGATCGGTAGAGGCTGCGCAGCTCGTCGGGGAGATGGACGAGGAGGTCCCGCTCGTCCTCGGCCAACGTCAGGCGCAGCCCGGTGCCCTTCCGCACGAAGCGGCGACTCATGCCGGATGCTCCATCGTGGCCCAGAGCCCCCGTCCGTGGAGACGCCCGACGTAACCCTCGCACTGCTCCCGCGTGCCGTCGGCGACGGCGGCCTTGCCCTCGTGGTGCACCGCGAGCATCAGCCGCGTCGCCTTCTCGCGGGAGTACCCGAAGAGCTCCTGGAGCACGTAGACGACGTACGACATCAGGTTCACGGGGTCGTTCCAGACGATCACGATCCACGGCTTGTCGGTGAAGGTGGCCTCGTCGAGCTCCGGATCGGCGATGTCGGGCTCGACGATCTCGACGGGGAGCGCCATCGCGGCCGACGCGCTCATGGCCGGAGCTCCACCGCCATCTTCGACAGCAGCGCGTTGACGAAGCGCCCTGAGTCCTTGGTGGAGAACCGTCGGGCGAGCTCGACGGCCTCGTCGATCACGATGGCGGTCGCGAGCTCTGGCTCCCACCCCAGCTCGTAGCCGCCGATCCGCAGCACTGCACGGTCCACCGCGGGCATGCGTTCGAGGGTCCAGTTCTCCGAGACCCTGGACACGAGCTCGTCGATCGCGGCCCGATGCGCATCGACGCCGCGCACGAGCCGCACGGCGTACTGGTCCGGTTCGACGACCAGCTCGGCGAGCACTTCGTCGGCGGTCTTGGCTCTCGTCTCCACCTCGTAGCAGAGCTCGAGCGCTCGCTCACGCGACTCGCGTCGGGTCGCCACTGTCTCTCCGCCCGTCAGGCGCGGGCGAGGTACTCCCCGGTGCGGGTGTCGACCTTCACGACTTCATCGGGCTCGATGAACAGGGGCACCTGCACGACGAGCCCGGTCTCGAGCGTCGCGGCCTTGCGCGCACCGGAGACACGGTCGCCCTGGACCCCCGGCTCGGTCTCGCTCACGGTCAGCTCCACGGCGGCGGGCAACTCGACGCCGACGACCTGGTCGTTGTGGACGGGCAGGACCGCGACGTTGCCCTCCTTGAGGTACTGCACCGCGTCGCCGAGGTCGGAGGCCTCGACGTGCAGCTGCTCATAGCTCTCGTTGTCCATGAAGACGAGTGCCGAGCCCTCGCGGTAGAGGTACTGCATCTCCCGCTTGTCGATCACCGCCATCGGCACCTTCTCGTCGGCGCGGAAGGTGCGCTCGACGACCGCGCCGGTGCGGACGTTCTTGAGCTTCGTCCGCACGAAGGCGCCGCCCTTGCCGGGCTTCACGTGCTGGAACTCGACCACGGTCACGAGGCCCTCGGGGAGGTCGAGCGCCATCCCGTTCTTCAGGCTGTTGGTGGAGACGTTCATCGTTGGTCTGTGCGCTTCCGTGTCGAGGGTCGAAGTCGGGGGGAGGAGATCTGGTTCGCCGTCCCGGTGCGTGCGGAGCGCCCCGTGGGTACGTCGATCGGGCTTCGTCGATCAGGCTTCGATGACCAGGGTCTTCGGGAACTCGGTGAGCGCATCGGCGCCCGTCGCGGTCACGACGACCGTGTCCTCGAGCCGGACGCCCCCGACGCCGGGGAGGTACACGCCGGGCTCGACCGTCACGACGACGCCGAGCTCCAAGGTACCAGAGGCCGTCTTCGCCACCCGGGGCGCCTCGTGGATCTCGAGCCCGACACCGTGCCCGGTGCCGTGTGAGAAGAGCTCGCCCCATCCCGCGTCGTCGATCACATCGCGGCTCGCGCGGTCGACGGCGACGCACTCCACGCCCTCGGCCACCGCCGCGCGACCGGCTTCCTGGCTCTCGCGCACCACGTCCCACAGACGGCTGGCGTCCGGGCCGGGATCGCCGAGGCTCACCGTTCGGGTCATGTCGGAGCAGTACCCCTCGACGACGCACCCGAAATCGATGACGACGAGCTCACCGCGCTCGATGGGCCGCGGGCTCGGACGGGCATGCGGCATCGCACCGTTGGGACCGGACGCGACGATCGTGTCGAAGCTGGTCCCCGACGCGCCGCGTTCCCGCATCTCGACCTCGAGGGCGAGCGCGAACTGCTGCTCGGTCGGGCGATCGGCCAGCATCGGGAGCGTCGCCTGCAAGGCATCGTCGGCGATCGCGCAGGCGGCGCGGATCCGTGCGACCTCACCGGGTTCCTTGACCCGCCGCAGCCCTTCGACGATCTCCTCGGTCGCGACGAGGCTGCACGCCGTGAGCGCGTCGGCGAACCGGCGCTGCTGTGCCCACGTGACCCCGTGCGCCTCGAGACCGACACGGGTGCCCGGCGCGCAACGCGAGCGCATGTGGTCGAGCTGCAGGGCCTGCGACGCGAGGATCTCGACCTCCGCGCTCACCCCCGCGGCGGCGAGCTGCTCGCGGGACTGCGTCGTGTAGCGACCGTCGGTGAGGAGGACGAGCTCGTCCGACGCCACGAGGACCACGCCGGCCGATCCGGTGAATCCGGTGAGGTACCGGACGTTGGGGAGCCGGGTGACCACGAGCACGTCGCAACCGGCGTCGGCCAGGCGGGCTCGCACACGATCTGCCCGCGCCGCGACCTCCATCGCGGGGAAGGCCATCACGACGACGCGAGGGCGCCGATGGCCGCCTCGATGGCGAGGCGGTAGCCCGCGCGCCCGAAGCCGGCGACCGTGCCCGTCACGTAGGGCGCGACCACGGAACGGCGACGCCAAGCCTCTCGCGACGACGGGTTCGAGAGGTGCAGCTCCACCTTGACGCCGTCGAAGGTGGCGAGCGCATCCGCGAGCGCGTACGAGTAGTGGGTGAGCGCTCCGGGGTTCACGACGACCGCGGCACAGCGCCCCCGGGCCCCCTGGATCGCGTCCACGAGCGCGCCCTCGTGGTTCGACTGCAGGTGCTCCAGTGCGTATCCGGCAGCCTCCGCGGCCGCCCTGGCGTCGCCGACGCAGTCGTCGAGGTCGTCGGTCCCGTAGATGTCGGGCTCGCGTTCGCCGAGGAGGTTCAGGTTGGGCCCGGAGAGCAGCAGGATCGTCGCCATGGGCGTTCAGCCTCCCACGCCGACGGCCGCGAACGCTGCGTCGAGCGCCGCGGCGGGCGGATCGTCGACCACCGCGAGGCCGTCGGGACCGGGGAGCACGAAGGTGAGGCCACCGGTCGACTTCTTGTCCCGGCGCATGACCGCCATCAGGTCGTCGCGTGTGAGGGTGGCGGGCACCGCGACCGGCAGGCCGAGACCGGCCACCACGCCGTGCACCCGGTCGACGACGTCGAGCCCGACCCGCTCGATGGCATGAGCCAGGTGTGCGTCGAAGACGAGCCCGACCGCGACCGCCTCCCCGTGCGGCAGCGGCTCGCTCTCCTGGGCGCCGGTCGTGGTCTCGAGCGCGTGCGCGAAGGTGTGCCCGAAGTTGAGCACCGCGCGCCGCCCCGACCGTTCGTAAGGGTCGGCACCGACCACCCCGGCCTTGATCGCCACGCTCGCGGCGACGAGCGTGGCCAGCGCGTCCGGCTCGCGGGCGAGCACGGCATCGGTCCGGAGCCGGAGCAGGTCGACGATCTCGCCGCCCTCGGGCATGCACGCGTACTTCGCGATCTCGCCGAGGCCGCTGCGGAAGTCGGGCGCGGGAAGCGACGCGAGCACCTCGGTGTCGCAGAGGACGGCGATCGGCTGATGGAACGCGCCCACCAGGTTCTTGCCCTCGGGCAGGTTCACCGCGGTCTTGCCACCGATCGCGGCATCGACCTGGGCGAGGAGGCTGGTGGGGACCTGCACGACGTCGACCCCCCGGTGGTACACGGCCGCCGCGAACCCCGCGGTGTCGCCGACGACCCCGCCGCCCAGGGCGACCACGACGTCGTCGCGCAGGAGCCCGCCCGCGGCGAAGGCGCGGCAGAGATCCTCGACGGTCGCGAGGGTCTTCGCGGACTCGCCGTCGCCCATCGTCACGACCCACGGATCGGATCCGAGTCGATCGCCGACCTGCGGGCCGAGCGCGTCGAGGAGGTGCTCCTGGGTGACGACGACGCTCCGCCGACGGTCGGCCACCACCTCGGGGAGCGTCGCCAGCGCGCCCGCGCCCACGACGACGTCGTAGGGCGGGTCGACGCCGACCGTCACGCGGCGCATCGGTCGACCTCCAGGAGGACTGCGTCGACGACCTGCTCGACGTCGCGCTCGTCGGTCGGCACGGCCACGTCGGCGACCGCCTCGTACAGGTCGGACCGGAGCGCGGCCAGGCGCTGGAGCTGGGTCTGTGCGGCACCCCCCTGGAGCAGGGGACGGTCGTCGGCACCGCCAACCCGTGCGGCCAGCCGTTCGGTGGCGGCCTGCAGCCACACCACGAACCCTGCGGCCCGCAACGCGGCGCGGTTCGTGGCGTCGAGGACCGCACCTCCCCCGCAGGCGATCACGATCGGGGCGGGCGCGGCGCACGCGTCGGCGACGGCCCCACGCTCGAGATCGCGGAACGCGCGCTCACCGTCGGTCGCGAAGATCTCCGACACCGAGCGCCCGGTGAGTGCCTCGACGAGCTCGTCGGTGTCGACGAAGGGACGGTCCATCCGCTCGGCGAGCCGGCGTCCGACCGTCGTCTTGCCCGCTCCCATCAGCCCGACGAGGACGAGGTGCCGGCCGTTCTCGCGCTCCTCGGAGACGGGGCGGGAAGCGCCGCCACCGGATCCCTCGGGTTCGGGCGCCACCGGGCTCCCCTCCCGACCGTTCACGAGAGCGATGCTCGGTACGCGTCGTGGTTGCGGACGACCTCGGCGAGCGAGTCGCCCCCGAACTTCCGGAGCGCCTCGCCCGCGAGCACCAGCGCGGTCATCGTCTCCGCCACGACGCCGGAGGCCGGGACCGCGGTGACATCGGTGCGCTCCTTGAAGGAGACGGTCTCCTCCTTGGTCTCCACGTCGACGGTCCGCAGCACCGGCCGGTTGAGCGTGGCGAGCGGCTTCATCGCGAGGCGCGCGACAAGGAGGCCACCCGTGGTCATCCCGCCCTCGATCCCACCCGCTCGGGCCGAGCCGCGCGTGTAGTCGGCCGCGTCTTCGTCCCACAGGATCTCGTCGTGGGCCTCGCTCCCCCGCTGTGCGGCGGTCGTGAACCCGTCGCCGATCTCGACGCCCTTCATCGCCTGGATGCTCATCAGCGCCTGCGCGAGCAGCCCGTTGATGCGACGGTCCCAGTGGACGTGGGAACCCAGCCCCGGGGGGACGCCGTACGCGAGCACCTCCACCACTCCCCCGAGGGAGTCGCCCGCCTTGGC
>JAWOIO010000119.1:0-2770 GCA_046484625.1 Acidimicrobiia bacterium | reverse complement strand
GCCGCTGAACTGCGGATTCGCGCGGAAGCCCAGGTCAAGGGGTCGGGTGGTTCGCCTTCACGCGGCAGAGGTCACTGGTTCGAAACCAGTATCGCCTACGGCCAGCGAGGGGCCTCCAGGCCCCGGGGTCTCGTTTCGGTGGACACCGAGGAACACGCCCGAGGAGGATCGCCGGTGCTGGTGGTCGTGGCCCTGGGCGGCAATGCCCTGCTCCGGCGCCACGAACCGCTCGACGCCGCGCACCAGCGAGCCAACATCGAGCGGGCCGCGACGAGCGTCGCGGCAGTTGCCCGAGCGCACGACGTCGTCGTGACCCACGGCAACGGCCCCCAGGTCGGCCTCCTCGCGCTGCAGAGCGAGGCTGCGGACGGGTCCGCACCGATGCCGCTCGACGTGATCAGCGCGGAGACCGAGGGGATGATCGGCTACGTGCTCGAGCAGGAGCTCCGTCGCGCGCTCCCGGGCGCCGAGGTGGCCACCGTGCTCACCCAGGTCGTTGTCGACCCCGACGACGCCGCGTTCGCCTCGCCGACGAAGCCGATCGGTCCCGTCTACTCCGCGGCCGACGCCACGCGCCTCGCGCGAGCGCGCGGGTGGGCCTTCTCGAACGACGGCGATGACTGGCGGCGCGTCGTCCCGTCGCCTCGCCCCTCGGCCGTCGTCGAGCTCGCCGCGATCGAGGCCCTGCGCGCGGCGGGCATCGTCGTCATCTGCGCCGGCGGGGGCGGGATCCCGGTCGTCCCGGCACCCGGTGGGGGGCTGCAGGGCGTGGAGGCCGTCGTCGACAAGGACCATGCTTCGGCGCTGCTCGCGCGGTGCCTCGGCGCCGACGTGCTGCTCCTGCTCACCGACGTCGAGGGCGCGTTCGTCGACCGCGGTTCATCGAGTGAGCAGGTCGTCCGTCGGGCCGATCCGGCGTCGATCCGAGCGCTGCCCTTCCCGCCGGGCTCGATGGGCCCGAAGGTCGAGGCCGCGGCCGCCTTCGCGACGCGCGGCGGGATCGCCGCGATCGGCGCGCTCGAGGACGCGGCCCGGATCCTGCGCGGCGAGGCCGGCACGACGGTCACCGCGACCGCCGACGGCCTGACGCTCGTCCCGCCGCGTCGCGACTAGCGGGGGGACCGGCCGCCCCGCACCCGGTCGACGAACGGACCGAGGACCGATGCCAGGTCCGGCTTCCCGATCTCGCGCAGCTCGTAAGTCGCGTGACGTAGCGGGTGGCCGACATCGACGAGGCGACCGAGATCGATCGGGGTGCCGGTGACGACGACGTCGCACGCGACGGCTCGGATCGTCGCCGCGAGGTCGTCGAGCTGCTCGGGCGAGTACCCCATCGCGGGCAGGACCGCGCCGAGATGCGGGAAGCGACCGAAGGTCTCGGCGATCGTCCCCACGGCCCACGGCCGGGGGTCGACGAGCTCGGCGGCGCCCGCCTCGCGGGCCGCGACGGTGCCGGCCCCGAACGCCATCCCGCCGTGGGTCACCGTCGGCCCGTCCTCGACGACGAGCACCCTGCGGCCGGAGAGATCGGGTCCGGGCGCGAGCGACACGGGTGATGCCGCGCGGACGAGAACGGCGTCGGGGTTCGCGCGCGCGACGTCGGCGAGCACGATCTCGACCGCCTCAGGCTGCGCGGCGTCGATCTTGTTGACGACGACGACGTCGGCCATCCGGAGGTTCGCCTCCCCCGGGTGGTAGCGGACCTCGTCGCCGGGCCGCAGCGCGTCGGTGACCACGATCAAGAGCGTGGGCGTGAAGAACGGCAGGTCGTTGTTGCCACCGTCCCAGACGATGACGTCGGCCTCGGCGGATGCCGCGTCGAGGATCGCGGCGTAGTCGACTCCTGCGTACATGACCATCCCGAGCTCGACCGGGGCCTCGTACTCCTCGCGCTCCTCGATCGTCACCTCCGCCGCGTCGATGTCGGCGAGCGTGGCGAAGCGCTGGACCCGCATCCGCTCGAGATCCCCGTAGGGCATCGGGTGACGGACCAGGGCGACCGCGAGGCCCGCGTCGCGCAGCACGCCGGCGATCTTGCGGGTGGTCTGGCTCTTGCCCGTTCCGGTACGCGTCCCGCATACCGAGACCACCGGGACCGGGCTCGACAACATCGTCGACCGAGGCCCGAGGAGCGAGAAGTCGGCGCCGGCCGCGAGCACGATCGAGGCCCGGTGCATGACCTCCTCGTGGGACAGGTCGGAGTACGCGAAGACGACCTCGTCGACGCGCTCAGCCTCGATCAGCGCCGTGAGCTCGCGTTCGGGCCGGATCGGGATCCCGTCGGGGTAGGCGGGCCCGGACAGCGACGGTGGATAGGTGCGGTCATCGATGCCCGGGATCTGTGCGGCCGTGAAGGCGACGACGTCGACCTCCGGATCGTCGCGGTAGACGACGTTGAAGTTGTGGAAGTCGCGGCCGCCTGCCCCCATGATCACGACCCGGCGCATGCCGGCAAGGATGGTGGGTCCACCCGCTCGGGCGCCAACGGCGGTCCTTGCGTCGGACCTCGGGACCGTGGGCGACGTTCACGCGCATGCCTTCGTGGCGGAGCACTGCGACGGCGATCGTGGCCGCGTAGGGTCAGTGGTTGGAAACCAGTATCGCCCACTAGGTTGCCGCCGGCGGCGCCTCGCGCCGGAGGGCGCAGCGTCGCCGACTCCATGTCGGTCCTCGCGCGGGTACGGCAACGGCACACGATCTGCGAGGTTCGGTCCATGACCCAGCCCACCAACCGATCCCCGGGCTTCGAACCCGACGCGGTCCGCGCCAA
>JAWOIO010000096.1:0-8541 GCA_046484625.1 Acidimicrobiia bacterium | reverse complement strand
TAGTCGGGACGGATCTCGGGGAAGGTGGTCTCCCACTCCCGCCCCAGCTCGTAGGGAGGATCAGTGGGCTCCGGGCCGGTGTAGCGCTCGAGCGCGATGAGACACAGGTCGTCGGGCGTCAGGGAGAGGTGCCGCTTCGAGGTGAAGCCGTACTCCAGCCCCGCGAAGCGCGTCGAGAGACCCTCGAGTGCGCGCACCATCTCGGCCCGGTCGGTGCTGCCCGCCTTCTTCGCCGCGGCCAGCAGCGCCCAGAACCCGTTCGCGGGCGTCTCCTCGCCGCCACTCGGCGCCTGCTCCCCCGCATCTTCGAGCCACGTGCGGATCGCGAACTGCGGACCCCCCACGAGCCCGCCGAGGTACCAGGAGGTCACGGTCCCGACCTTCGCGGCATCGCCCGCGAGCTCGGCCCACTTCTTCTCTCCGGTGCCACCCGGGTACCCGAGGATGTGCGGCCGCCACTCGGTCCCGCTCTTGGCCGTCGGCGTGTCGACGTAGCCGGCATCGAGGGCGTCGAGACCCTTGATGATGCCCGCGGTGTTGTCGGACAGTCCCCACACGAAGAGCGCTTCCGGGGCTTCCTGCTTCAAGCGCTGGAGCTGGGCGCCGTAGTCGCCCGAGAAGATCTGGAACTCCTCCACACCGGCAACGCGCAGACCATGCTTCTTCGCTGCGGGCTCGAACAGGTCGCGTGCGTTCGCCAGCGTCGCGCTGTCGTAGATCAGCCCGGCCTTGCGATAGCCCCGATCCTTCGCCGCGTAGCGGGCGAGCGCGTCGAAGGCCATGGCGTCGGGCAACAGCATCTGGAAGATGGACCGCTCGGGCCCCTCGGGGTACAGGGAGCCCTCGGACCACAGGTCTGCGTAGACCCCGATCACCGGCATGTTGTCACGACGGATCTGGGGTCGGGCCTCGCGGATGCCGTTCGGCGTGCACCAGAGGATCCCGATCACGTCCGGGTCGGCGACGAGCTTGTTGTACGCCGCGTTCGTCGCGTCGGCGAATTCCTCCGCCGGGGCGTTCACGATCTCGTAGTCGACCTGCGTCCCCTTCATCAGGCCGGCGTCGCGCACGTGGAGCAGCGAGGCGTTGAGCGATCGGTCGACGATCTCACCGAGGAACTGGCCGATCCCCGACGTGGGGACGATCACGCCGACCTTCAGCTGCTTGGGCAGGCGACCCCCGACCCGCTCGGCCATCCCCGCGAAGCGGCTCGCCCCGGCGGTCCCGCCGAGCGGCCCCCATGCGCCCAGCATCGCCAAGCCGGCAAGGCTGCTGGCACCTGACCACGCCAGGAAGGTCCGACGGTCCACCGGCCGCCGAAGCACATCCTCCGCGCGAACGCGCTGCTCCCTCGGGTCCACGCACCGACCGTACGGGCGCTCCCGCCATCCCGACCAGGGGAGAAGGACCCAAACCTCGGGACCGAGGTGCGGCTCCGGTCAGCCCTTCGGGTTGCGGAGCCCGCGCGGGTTCTCGATGTCGGTGTCGCGACACGACGTCGGGGCGCGCACCGGATTGCAGCGGGCCACTGCGGTCCCGGGGAGGGCGACGAGGTACGGGCCGACGAGAGGATCGGCGACCGGGTAGTCGGTGACCACGACCTGGGCGCCGCTCGAGAGCGCCGCCTCCGCTCGGGTCTGGTCGTTGGCGCGCGCCTCGATGCCGTCGGCGTCGGCTCGGCTCCCGACGAGGAAGTTCCGTTCGACGAGGCGCATCGTGGCCACGGGCGTCGGGCGGTCGCGCTTGATGAACGCGGCATAGGGATCCGAGACCGTCGACGGCACGAACATCGCCCGGCCCTCGAGCGAGGGAGCGCCGTCGAGGTAGGCGTCGAGGAGCGCATCGCGCACGTTGAGGACGACGAGCACCTTCCCCCGGGTCGCGCCCAGGGTCGGCCAGCCGTCCTTGCGCACCGCGTCGCGCAGCGTCGGGCGCTTCTTGCGCACCTGGTCGGGGGTGAGGAGCGTCTTGGCGAACGCCTCGCGCACCGCGGTGTCGATCCGCTCGAGACCGGCTGCGTCCCAGTTGGTGAGGCCCTGCTCGGCGGCGACGGTGTCGATGGCGGCCTGGATGTCCGGGTTGGTGTTGGTCGGGAGCGCCTTGGGCTCCACGTACAGCACGAGGGGCACGTGGCCCGGGCGTGCCTTCGACCACGTCGCCACGGTGTCGAGGCACGCGGCGAGGGTGGGACACGTCGAGCGGTCGTCGACGATGAGGGAGTGGAACACCGGGAGGTCGGGGCCGTTGTAGGCGTCGATCTCGAGACTGCGGATGCCCTGGCCCTCGAGCTGCGGATGCTCGTAGTTGGCCGGCTCGGTCGGGGCGACCTCCCGGTCGGGGCGCAGGTGGTAGCTGTTGTGCGTCCCGAGCAGCTGCACGTCGGAGAGCGTGAGCTTCCCGTCACGCGGATACGGGTTGGCGGCGCCGGCAGCGCTCGCGCCGAGCGGAGCCGCAACAACGGCCACGAGACCCGCCAGCACCGCGACGGCGAGGGCACCACCGAGCGTCGATCTGACCACGCGCATCAGCGCGAGCATATGCATCACACGATCGCGCTGCTCAGGTCAGCCGCAGGGTTGACCCGTCGGCGAGCCCCTGCCGCGCGACGATGGAGCAGGTGAGCTCCTCGGTCGCGTCCCTCGTTCGCCCCCGGCTGCGGGGGCGCCTCCATCAGGCCGCGGCGGTCGTGTCGGTTGCCGGTCTCGCCTGGTTGATCGTCGACGCCCATACGCCCACCGCGCTCGTGGCCGCGTGGGTGTACGGGCTCGCGATGATCGCCCTCTACGCCACGAGCTCCACGTACCACGTGTACGCGCGATCCGAGCGGGCCCGGCGGATCATGCAGCGGATGGACCACTCGATGATCTACGTCCTCATCGCCGGCAGCTACACCCCGGTGTGCCTGCTCGCCCTGGAGGGGACGCTGCGCTGGGTGGCGTTGGGGCTCGTCTGGGGCGGGGCGCTCGCCGGTGTGCTCATCGCGGCATTCGCGCTCGACCGGTTCGTCCGTATCCGATGGGGGCTGTACTTCGCGCTCGGATGGGCTGCGCTGCTCGCGGCGCCCGCGCTCGCCCACCGGACCGACCTCATCGTGCTCGCCGCCCTCGGCGGCATGCTCTACACGGTCGGCGCAGTCTTGTTCGCGATGCAGCGGCCACGCCCCGTCGCGGTGTGGTTCGGCTACCACGAGGTCTGGCATGCGCTCGGCATCCTCGGGGGCGCATCGATCTTCGCCATGAACCTCGGGCTGATCGCCGCCGCGTAGGACTCGGTCGACTCGGTCGGAACGGGCCTCGCGCGCGACGATCCAGGGATGCCCGTCGCGTTCCTGGTCGTCAGCCTCGTCGGCGTCGTGTTCACGCTGAACGCGTACCGGCCCCGGCGGCGTCAGAGCATCCTCGTCGTACCGAGCTTCTTCGCCGGGTGGCTCACGAGCGAGCTCGCGGTCCATCACATCGTGTGGCAGGTGATCGCCACCGCGGTGTTCGTCGCCGCCGGCGCGCTGGAAGCGTGGCCGGGCTGGCTCGCGCTGGCGATCACCCTCGCATCGTGGGTCGGCCTGGCCTACCTCGCCCGGGGCGGTCTGCACGCACGCAACGTCACCGACGAGGCGCTGCGCGCCGGGCTCGGGGAGGTCCTCGCACCCGATCCGGGGGACACGGCACCGGCGACACCTCGCGCCCGCCACGCGATTGCCTGGCCGTTCGCGCGTCCCGGGGTGCAGGTGGAACAGAACCTCCGCTACGCCCCGGGTGCGAAGCACCGCCACCTGCTCGACGTGTACCGACCACGCGAGCCGGTCACGGACGCGCCCGTCCTCCTCCAGGTCCACGGTGGCGGTTGGGTATCGGGAGACAAGCGGCACCAGGGCCGCCCCCTCATGTTCCACCTGGTCGAGCAGGGCTGGATCTGCGCGGCGATGAACTACCGGCTCAGCCCCCGGGCCACCTTCCCCGACCACCTCGTCGACGTGAAGCTCGCGCTCGCGTGGATCCGCGCCCACATCGAGGAGTACGGCGGCAACCCGGCCTTCGTCGCCATCACCGGGGGATCTGCCGGCGGGCACCTCAGCGCGCTCGCCGCGCTCACCCCCGGCGACCCCGAGTACCAGCCGGGGTTCGCCGACGCCGACACGTCGGTCCAGGCCGCGGTCCCCTTCTACGGGATCTACGAGTTCAGCGACCGCTTCGGTGGCCGGGGCGCCGACGGGATGGGGAGCTTCATCGAGCGCGTGGTGCTCAAGCGGCGGATCGCCGACGACCCGGACGCGTTCGTCCGGGCGTCACCACTGCGTCGGATCCGCGCCGACGCGCCGCCGTTCATGGTCGTCCACGGGTCCCACGACTCGCTCGCCCCTGTCGCCGGCGCGCGCGCCTTCAGCGAGCAGCTGCGCGCCGAGTCCCGGGCCCCGGTCGTGAGCCTCGAGCTGCCCGGGGCCCAGCACGCGTTCGAGGTGTTCCACTCGCCACGCACCCACCATGTCGTGCACGCGGTGCACCGGTTCCTCGACACGATCCACGCGGCCCACCTCGCACGCTGAGCGGCGGCGCGCCGGGTCAGGCCTGCGCGCGGGCGGCGTCGACCAGCGTCGCGAGCGCGGCCTCGGAGCGCTCGGCGAGCTCCCAGGGGTCGGGGACGGCCTCCGGCGTCGCGAGGAACCCGAGATCCATGCCGTCGCGGTTCGAGAGCGCGGTCACGTTGAGCGCGGCACCCATCAGCAGCGGACCGAGCGGGTAGATCGCCTCCACCCGGGCCCCCACCACGTAGAGGTCGACCGGTGAGCCGCGCACGTCCGACACGATCACGTTGTAGACGGGTGGGACGACCTGCTCGAGGCCGAGGCCCGTGAACAGTCGGGCCGCGGCAGCGATCAGCGCCGGTGGGAAGACGTCGGGGATCGCGATGGACCGGTCGGCGAGGATCGCCTGCTGGTACTGCTTGGCGCGCGCGGTGACCGCCTGGATCACCCGCAGACGCTCGATCGCGTCCGTGACGTCGGTGCCGAGGGTGGTGAACATGTTCACGACCTGGCTGCCCGCGTCCCCCATCGTCGTGTCGCTCCGGATCGACACCGGGACCTGCGCGACGAGTGAGGAGTCCGGCAGCTCGTCGCGGTCGGCGAGATAGCCGCGCAGGGCGTCCCCGCAGAGGGCGAGGACGACGTCGTTGACCTTGACGCCGAACGCCTCCTTCACCATGAGGATGTCGGCCATCGGGACCGTCGTCACCGCGAGGCAGCGGTCGGCGCCGATCGAGGTGTTGAACCGGGTCCGCGGCGCCGAGAACGCCCGGGGCGGGGGCTCGGGGCTGCGGAGGTGTCGGGTGAAGGTGGCCGTCTGGCGCGCGAGCTGGTTGACGAACCGGGCCGA
The DNA here is from genome assembly GCA_046484625.1 of Acidimicrobiia bacterium. Taxonomy (GTDB): domain Bacteria; phylum Actinomycetota; class Acidimicrobiia; order IMCC26256; family PALSA-555; genus DASUAO01. The sequence goes on along the minus strand of JAWOIO010000096.1, from coordinate 3,172 downwards.
GCGCCAGGGCAGTGCGGCCAGCGCGCGCAGTGAGCCGAGGCCGAGCTGCGCGAGCGACGGGACGGCATCGGCAGTGACCCCCTCTCCCTCCGCGACGCGGTCCCGGACATCGGGAGGCGGATGGGGTTCCACGTCCATGATGAGCCCGGCGAGGTTCACGCCGGAGACCCCGTCGACGAGCGCGTGATGGATCTTCACGACGAGCGCGACCCGCCCGTCGTCGAGCCCGTCGATCCACCATGCCTCCCAGAGCGGTCGGCGCCGGTCGAGCTTGCGGGCGATCAGCGACGCGGCGAGCGCGGTGAGCTCCCGGCGGGTGCCCGGCTCCGGCACGCGGACGCGGTGGAAGTGCGCGTCGAGGTCGAAGTCGGGGTCGTCGACGAGCATCGGGCGGTCGAGGCCGAGGGGAGCGTCCACGAGACGGGCGCGCAGGGCCGGGGCGTTGCCGAGGCGTCGTCCGTAGCCCGTGCGGACCGACTCGAAGGTGCAGTGCGGCGCGTCGGTGGGGTCGAGGATCATCAGCGCCGAGACGTGCATGTGCCAGCCAGGGGTCTCGCCCGCGAGGAACCCGGCGCCCGCACCGTCGACATGTCGCATGGCAAGGGCAACCTAGGCCGCAGAAGGCCCATCGGAACAGGGCCGAAGGCCCCGTCCCCCGGCCCGAGCCCCGGGGGTAGCGTTTGGGCGGTGATGGCACGAGAGGTTGCACGAGCGCCCGCGCCCGACGACCCCGACGTGTCGGCCGACCCGGACGTATCGCCGGGCGACGACGGCGGTCCCCCGCTCCCGCTCGGCGACCGGGTCTGGCTGCGGGGCCGGGGAACCACGTTCGTGCGCCGGGTGGAGGGGCCACCCGGGGCGAGGACCGTGGTGCTCGCCCATGGGTGGCTGGCGTCCGGGGGGCTCAACTGGTTCCAGTGCTTCGACGCGCTCGGCGAGCACTTCAACGTCCTCGCGCCGGATCTCCGCGGCCACGGGCGGGGGATCCGCACGCTGAAGCCGTTCCGCCTCGCCGACTGCGCCGACGACCTCGCCGCGCTCATCGAGCGCGAGCAGTGCGGGCCGGTCATCGCCGTCGGCTACTCGATGGGCGGGCCGGTCGTGCAGCTCCTCTGGCGCCGGCACCCCGAGCTGGTCGCCGGGCTCGGGCTGTGCGCGACCGGCGCCGAGTTCGTCACCGGGAACCGCGAGCGCTACGGGTTCACGACGATGATGACCGTCGCGGCCGGCACCACCCGCGTCGGCCAGCTCGCCGCGTTCCTCCCCGGGCTCGTCACCAAGACGCTGTTCGGCATCCGGCCACCGAAGCGGCCCGGCACCTTCGCCCGCTGGGCTCGCTCCGAGATGGGCCGGCACAACCCCCGCGCGATCCTCGAGGCGGGGCACGCGATCGGGACCTACAGCGCGAAGCACTGGGTGCACGAGATCGACGTCCCGACGTCGGTGCTCATCACGACCCGTGACCGGGCGATCGACCCGACCGCGCAGTCGCGCCTCGCCATGGCCATCCCCGACGCCCACATCAACCGCATCGACGACGGCCACATCGCGTGCGCGAACCCCGACTTCGGTCGCAAGATCACGGACCTCTGCCTCGACATCGAGCGCCGCATCGACCTCGGCAACCGTCGCCGGGGCCTGTTCCGCCGCTGACCGGGCTGCCTCGGGCGTCCCGCGCGCGACAGGATGACCCCGGCGGCGAGGGGAGCGGGAGGGGTTCGCGACCGTGATGCGGCTGGTCGGCGGGTACCGGCGGGAATGGCTGCGTCGCGACCTCGTCGCCGGGGTCGTCCTCACGACACTGCTCGTCCCCCAGGGGATGGCCTACGCGGAGCTCGCAGGGCTCCCGCCGGTGACGGGGCTCTATACGACGGTCCTGGCCCTCGTCGCCTACGCGGCCTTCGGGCCGTCGCGTGTGTTCGTCCTGGGCCCGGACTCGGCTCTCGGTCTGCTGATCGCCGCTGCGGTGGTCCCGCTCATCGGCGCCCGGGGAGACCCGGGACAGGCCGTCGCGCTGGCCGGGATGCTTGCGCTGCTCGTAGGGGTGCTGTGCATCGGCGCCGGGTTCGCCCGCCTCGGTGTCCTCGCGCAGCTGCTGTCGCGGCCCGTGCGCATCGGCTACCTCAACGGGATCGCGATCGTCGTGCTCGTCGACCAGCTCCCCAAGCTCTTCGGGTTCACGACCGACGCCACCGGGACGATCGACGGGATCGAACAGTTCGTCCGCGGGGTCATCGACGGTGAGACGGTCGTCGCCGCGCTGCTCCTCGGTGTCGCGTCACTCGTCGTCATCTACGGCCTGCGGGCGTGGTCGCCCGCGATTCCCGGCATCCTGATCGCCGCCGTCGGAGCCACGGTCATCACCGCGGTGCTCGACCTCGCGGCCGAGGGCGTACCCGTTGTCGGCAGCATCCCGTCCGGCTTTCCGACCCCAGCGATCCCTGACGTGAGCCTCGACGACGTGGGCGCCCTCCTGGTCGCCGCCGCGGGCCTGGCCTTCGTGACCCTGACCGACTCGGTGGCGCTCTCCCGCAGCTTCGCGAGCCATCGCCACGAGACGGTCGACGCCGACAAGGAGATCATCGCCCTGGGTGCAGCCAACGTCGCGGCGGGCCTCTTCCAGGGGTTCCCGGTGAGCGCGTCGACCTCGCGCACCGCGCTCGCGGAGTCCGCCGGCTCGCGCACCCAGCTGACGGGCATCGTCGGCGCGGTCGGCGTCCTGGTGGTGCTCGTCGCCGACGGCGGCCTCGCACGCGATCTGCCCCGGTCCGTGCTCGCCGCGATCATCGTCGTCGCCGCGTTCACGCTCTTCGACGTCGGCGCGCTGCGCTGGATGTGGCGGGTCCGACGCTCTGAGCTCCTCCTCTCGTTGGTTGCGCTCGCCAGCGTGGTGATACTCGGCGCCCTCGAGGGCATCGTGGTGGCGATCGCGTTGTCGCTCGCGAACTTCGTCCGCCGGGCGTGGAGTCCCTACGACGCCGTGCTGGGCCGGATCACAGGCGAGAAGGGCTACCACGACCTCGACCGTCACCCCGAGGCGTTGACGATCCCGGGCCTGGTGCTCTACCGCTTCGACGCCCCCCTCTTCTTCGCCAACGCCGAACTGTTCGCCCGACGGGTCACCAACGCGTTGGCGGCGCGGAGTGAGCCGACGCGCTGGATCGTCGTCGCG
>JAWOIO010000107.1:0-20555 GCA_046484625.1 Acidimicrobiia bacterium | reverse complement strand
GAGCGTGCGGGTCTACGAGGCCTGGACCGACGTCGTGGGCCTGCGCGCCGGCGACCGGTACCTCATCGTCAACCCGTTCTTCCACACGTTCGGCTACAAGGCCGGGTGGATGTCGTGCATCCTGCGCGGCGCGACGATCGTGCCGTTCGCGGTCTTCGACGTGCCGAAGGTGCTCGAGATGGTCGCGGCCGAGCACATCTCGGTCCTCCCGGGCCCGCCCACGCTGCTCCAGGCCATCCTCGACTTCCCCGAGCGCGCGTCCTTCGACCTGTCGTCGCTGCGGCTCACGGTGACCGGCGCCGCCGCGGTGCCGGTGCGGCTCATCGAGCGCCTGCGCGACGAGATGACCTTCGCGACGATCATCACGGGATACGGCCTGACGGAGAGCACGGGGACGACGGCGATGTGCCGTCACGACGACGACCCCGAGACGATCGCGCACTGGTCGGGCAAGGCCATCCCCGACACCGAGCTCAGGGTCGTCGACGACGACGGCGTCGAGGTGCCGGTGGGGGAGCCGGGCGAGGTCGTCACCCGCGGCTACCACGTGATGCAGGGGTACTACGACGAGCCCACCGAGACCACGGCGACGATCGACGCCGAGGGCTGGCTCCACACCGGCGACATCGGCGTGATGGACGAGCGGGGCTACGTCCGCATCACCGACCGCAAGAAGGACATGTTCATCGTGGGTGGCTTCAACGCCTACCCCGCGGAGATCGAGAACCTGCTGCTGGGCAATGACACCCTCGCCCAGGTCGCGGTGATCGGGGTCCCCGACGAGCGGCTCGGCGAGGTCGCGACCGCCTACGTCGTGCCTCGCCCCGGTGCGGTGGTCACGTCCGAGGAGGTCATCGCGTGGGCCCGTGAGCACCTCGCCAACTACAAGGCGCCCCGGGTGGTCGAGGTCGTCGACGAGCTCCCGATGAACGCGAGCGGCAAGGTGCTGAAGTACGTCCTGCGGGAGCGAGCCGCAGCCCGTGCCTCGGGTGTCGCAGGCCCATCCGACTAGTCTGCGGCCCGCCGAAGGCGACGAGGGAGAGGGGCCCACAGCCAGATGGCGTTCCCGGAACGATCGCCGCTGGTACGCCGCGCGCTGGTGGCGCTGCTGCTCGTCCTCGGGTTGTTCGCGGCTGCCGCGGGGCCTGCCCTCGCCGGGCTGCTCGACAGTGTCGCGGCGCAGTCCGACACTCCGGCCCCGGTCGAGGAGGCGCCGGCCGCTCCGACCGACGCGCCGGCCGAGTCGATCACGGCTCGGCTCTTCGACACGACGAAGCAGTCCCGACCTCCGATCGTCGGTGTGACCGTGGTCGTTCGCCAGGGGGGCGAGACGGTCGGCCGTGGCGAGACCGACGACGAGGGGGAAGCGATCATCCCCGTTCCGGGCCCGGGTTCCTACGAGGTCCGTCTCGACCCGGACACGATCACCAAGCGCCAGGGTGCGCCGAACCGGGCCTCCCTGGGTAGCGTCATCGTCCTCGAAGGGCGCACCAAATTCGTGCTCTTCCCGTTCGGCGAGCGTGCAGAAGAGAAGCCGGGCGGCTTCGACCGGATCATCGACCTCGCCGGGAGCGGCCTGCGCTTCGGGCTCATCATCGCGGTCGCGGCCGTCGGGCTGTCGCTCGTGTTCGGGACGACGGGGCTCATCAACTTCGCCCACGGCGAGCTGCTGGCGTTCGGCGCGATCGTCACGTGGTACTTCAACTCGGAGTCGGGCGGGCTCGGGATCCCGCTCGTGTTCGCGGGCGTGCTCGGCGTGGTCTTCGGCGGGCTGTTCGGGGGCGGACTCGAACGGGTGCTCTGGGGCCCGCTCCGCCGACGCCGCACCGGCAACGTCGCGTTGCTCGTGGTTTCCATCGGCCTCGGGCTGTTCCTCCGCAGCACCTACCAGATCGTGTTCGGGTCGACGCCCAAGTCCTACGAGCAGTACGCGGTGCAGAAGTCGTGGGCGATCGGACCCCTCGACATCCTCCCGAAGAACGTGGCCACGATCCTCATCTGCACCGTCATCCTCGTGGTCGTCGCCCTCTTGCTCCTCAAGACCCGGCTCGGCACCGCGGTGCGGGCGGTCACCGACAACCAGGACCTCTCCGAGTCCTCGGGGATCGACGTGCAGCGCGTGATCCTCGCCGTGTGGGTCACCTGTGGCGCGCTCGCGGCGGCCGCCGGCGTGCTCCTCGGGATGACCCAGACCGTCGAGTACGACATGGGCTTCAAGGTGCTGCTCGTGATCTTCGCGGCGATGATCCTCGGCGGGCTCGGGTCCGCGTTCGGCGCCATGGTCGGCGGGATCATCTTGGGGATCACGCTCGAGGTGAGCACCTTCTGGATCCCGACCGACTTCAAGAACGCGATCGCGCTCGGGGTGCTGATCCTGGCCCTGCTGGTGCGACCGCAAGGCATCCTCGGCGTGCGGGAGCGGGTCGGATGATCGACCGCGATCGCAGGCCAGCGGCCTGCCAGGGAGGAGGGGGCTGATGGACTTCGGCCAGGTCCTGACCGACAGCCTGCGGGCCGCGCTCGGCATCAACGCAGCCGCGTTCGCCCTCGCCGCGATCGGGCTCAACGTCCAGTACGGGTTCACCGGACTGCTGAACTTCGGCCAGGTCGGGTTCCTCCTCGTCGGTGCCTACGGCACCGCGATCACCGTCGACCGGGGTGGTCCGCTCTGGCTGGCCCTGCTCGTCGGGATCCTCGCCGCCATCGGCCTCGCGCTCCTGCTCGGCATCCCCACGCTGCGCCTGCGAGCCGACTACCTGGCCATCGTGACGATCTCGGCCGCCGAGATCCTCCGCATCACCGTCGCCTCGCGCCAGCTCGAGGGCTTCACCGGCGGCGCGTTCGGGATCGGCGGGTTCGCCGAGGCGTTCTACGAGCTCAACCCCTATCCGACCGGCCGGTACGGGATCGGGGACGTCTCGTTCAACCACCGCACCATGTGGCTCCTCACCGTCGCCTGGACCTGCGTGATCGTGGGGTCCCTGCTCGTGCGCCTCCTGGTGCGCAGCCCCTACGGGCGTGTGCTGCGCTCGATCCGTGAGGACGAGGACGCGGCCCGCAGCCTGGGCAAGAACGCCTTCGGCACCAAGCTCCAGAGCCTCATGGTCGGTGGGGTGTTCGGGGCGCTGGGCGGGATCATCATCGCCCTCGACGCATCGTTCACCAACGCCGACTACTGGAAGGCGCCGGTGACGTTCTTCGCCTACACCGTGTTGATCCTCGGTGGTGTCGCAAGCGTCTTCGGTCCGGTGATCGGCGCCATGCTCTTCTGGTTCCTCTACACCGGCCTCGACACCCTGCTGCGCCAGGCCATCACCGAGGGTGTGTTCGGTGACGCGCTCACGACCACCGACACCGGTCCGCTGCGCATCGCGTTCGTCGGTCTGGCGCTGATGGCATTGATGATCTTCCGACCCCAGGGGTTGCTCGGCAACCGCGAGGAGGCGCTGGTCGATGAGCGCTGACGCAACGCCCGCAGGCGACGCGGGCACGGCCGGCACGACGAGCGACGGCGTGATCCTCGAGGCCCGTGGCGTGCGACGTGCGTTCGGTGGGATCGTGGCCGTCGACGTGGATCACTTCGAGGTCCCACGCGGCGCCATCCTGGCACTCATCGGCCCGAACGGAGCCGGCAAGACGACGTTCTTCAACCTGCTGACCGGCTTCGAGCGGGCCGACGCCGGGAGCTGGGTGTTCGACGGCCGAGACCTCACCGGGAAGGCCTCGTACCGCATCGCCCGGGCCGGCATGGTCCGCACCTTCCAGATCCCGAAGGCGCTGTCGAAGATGACCGTCCTCGACAACATGAAGCTGGCCACACCCGACCAGCGGGGAGAGCGGTTCTTCAGCGCGCTGGTCCGACCGCTCTGGGAGGCCCAGGACCGCGGCGTCGAGACCCGCGCGCTCGAGCTCCTCGACTGGGTCGGCCTGGCCGACAAGCGCTCCGACTACGCGGGGACCCTCTCGGGCGGCCAACGCAAGCTCCTCGAGCTCGGCCGGTCGATGATGACCGAGCCCCGACTCCTCATGCTCGACGAGCCCACGGCAGGCGTGAACCCGGCGCTGACCGACACATTGCTCGAGCGGATCCAGAGCCTGAAGAACGAAGGGTTGACCGTGCTCTTCGTCGAGCACGACATGGACGTGGTGAGCTCGATCAGTGACCGGGTGGTGTGCATGGCGGAAGGTCAGATCATCTCCGAAGGGACGCCGCGCGAGGTCGTCTCCGACCCGGCGGTGATCGACGCCTACCTCGGTCGTCACCACGGCACCGCCGCCGCGGTCGCCGACGAGGGGACGAGCACATGAGCGCTGCTCCGACGACCGACGCGGTTCCGGTGCTCCACGCCGACGGCATCACGGCGGGCTACGTGCCCGAGGTCGACATCATCTCCGACGTCGAGCTGGTCTGCGCCGAGGGCGAGCTGGTCGGGATCATCGGCCCCAACGGCGCGGGAAAGTCCACGCTGGTGAAGGCGCTGTTCGGCCTCGTCGACGTCAGGAGGGGGGCCGTCAGCTTCCGGGGTGGGGACATCACGGCCCTGCCGGCCCACGCGATGGTCAGCCGTGGGGTGGGCTACGTCCCACAGGTCCGCAACGTGTTCTCGATGCTGAGTGTCGAGGACAACCTCCGCATGGGGGCGTACCTGGCGCCCGGCCGCTTCGACGAACGACGCGATGCGGTCGTCGAGCTGTTCCCGGTGCTGGCCCATCGTCTCCGGACCCAGGCCGGCTCGCTCTCCGGTGGCCAGCGCCAGATGCTCGCCATGGCCCGCGCGCTCATGACCGAGCCCGCAGTGCTCCTGCTCGACGAGCCGTCGGCGGGGCTCTCGCCGATGATGCAGGACCAGGTCTTCGACTGGATCGAGGGCATCAACGACGCCGGAACCGCGGTCGTGATGGTGGAGCAGAACGCGCGCCGGTGCCTCCAGATCTGCGACCGGGGCTACGTGCTCGACTCGGGCTCGAACGCGTACGAGGCGACGGGCGCAGAGCTGCTGCGCGACCCGAAGGTGGTCGAGCTGTACCTGGGGAGTCTCGCCCGCGTGGAGTGAGGCTCCGTTCGCGACGGGTCCGGACGCGAGCGGGGGGCCCGGTCGCCCGGGCCCCCCGTCGTCGTGCGTTGGTGCTGCCTCAGCCGATGCTGATCTGGGAGGACACGTCCTCCGTCACGACTTCGGCGGCTGCGTCGTAGGACCAGACGTCGTAGACGCCTTGCTTCGGCTCGTTCTTGCCGAACGGCGCGAAGCTCGACGAAGCACCGCGGTAGTGGATGCTCTCGCCGTCCTCGAGGAACGTCTTGCAGTCAGCGAACTCGCTGCAGTTGTTGTCGCCCTTGAGGTTGGACGCGAACACCTTCGCCATCGCCTTGGCGCTGGTCGATTCTGCCTTCACCGCCGCGAGTGCAGCCAGGATGGTGCAGTCGTAGTAGTAGGACGAGAAGATCGGGTCGAGGCCCGTCGCCGCGTACACCTCCTGGAACGGGTGCTCGACGCCACCAGGTGCGGCCGCCGGGACGGTGCCCTTGATGCCGGCGACGACGCCCGGGTTGGCCGGGTCGACCGTCTCCCCGAAGCTGCTCGACTGCATGCCGTCGGCCGTGTAGATCGCGACCGCGTCGGGGCCGAGGCCCTTGGCGATCATCGTCTGCACGATCTTGGCACCGTCGTCGTTGAAGCCGATGATCACGACGGCGTCGGGGCTCTCGTCGGCGACCTTCTGCACGTCGGCGTCGAAGTTCGCGCCCTCGGGGTCGTACGCCACGTTCGCGACGACGTCCGCGCCACCCTGCTCCAGCGCCTTGCTCAGCGACTTGCCGAAGCCGACACCGTAGGAGTCGTTCCGGACCAGGATGCCGACGCTGCTATTGCCGTCCGAGAGGACCAGCTCGGACAGCGCCGGGCCCTGGAGGCCGTCGGGCGGAGCCGTGCGGAAGTAACGACCGCCGGACTTCTTCGGGCCGTCCTTGGTGAGCTGCGCGGACGTGTTGGAGCCCGAGCAGACGAGCACGTCGTCGGTCTTGATCTTGTCGAGGATGCCGAGGGCAGTCCCCGACGAGGCCGGGCCGATGATGACGTTGGCGCCCTCGGAGGTCACCAGCGTGTCGAGCGACTGGGCCGCGACTTGGGGGTCGGTGCCGTCGTCACCCGTCACGACCGTGACATCCTCGCCGTTGACGCCGCCGGCGGCGTTGATCTCGTCGGCGGCGATCGTGATCGGCGTCCGCAGCGACTCGACGATCGCGCTGAGGTCGCCGGTCTCGGGGTTCAGGGCCCCGATGACCAGGCCGCCGCCCTGGGCACCCGCCGGGACCACGCTGAGCGCGGCTCCCAGACAGGCGACCGTGAGGACGGAAGCCAACTTGATGAGCCGGTTTCGGCGCATGGATGGTTGCTCCTATGTTGCGTACAGGGACGTAGGAACCCTAGTTACCCGTTGGTCACCTCGCCACCACCTCGTGTTCATTTCTGGTCCCCACGGTCGCAGGCCGGCGGTCCGAGGAGTTGTGAGGCGGGCGGCGGCGGGCGAGAATCAGAACCTGTTGCAGTGCAAGGCCCCTCGACCGTCCGGATCGGGGGCCCGAGGACGCCCGGGGAGGGCCTGATGCTCGACGTTGCGATCCGTGGTGGCACGGTGGTCGACGGCACCGGCGCCCCGGCGCGTCGGGCCGATGTCGGGATCCGCGACGGTCGGATCGTGGCGGTGGGGGACCTCGGCGACGAGAAGGCGACCGAGGTCATCGACGCCGAAGGGCTGATCGTCGCCCCCGGGTTCGTCGACCCGCACACCCACTACGACGCCCAGCTCTTCTGGGATCCGGCCGCCTCGTCGTCGAGCCTCCACGGAGTGACGTCGATCATCGGCGGCAACTGCGGCTTCACGCTCGCGCCGATTCGCGAGGCCGACGCCGACTACACGCGCCGGATGATGGCCAAGGTGGAGGGGATGCCGCTGCTCGCGCTGGAGGAGGGTGTCCCGTGGGACTGGTCCTCCTTCAGCGAGTACCTCGACCGGCTCGACGGCGCGATCGCCGTGAACGCGGGCTTCCTGGTCGGGCACTGCGCGTTGCGGCGCCGGGTCATGGGCGCCGACGCCGTCACCGGCCCTGCCACCGACGAGCAGATCGCCGAGATGGTCGGTCTGTTGCACGAAGCGATCGAGGCGGGCGGGCTCGGGTTCTCGACCACACTCGCGTTCACGCACTCCGACGGCGACGGCGAGCCGGTGGCGTCACGGTGGGCCGACCGTGACGAGGTCCTCGCGCTGTGCGCAGCGGTGCGCGACCACGAGGGCACGACGCTCGAGTACGTCACCGACGGCTGCATGCGCGGCTTCCGCGACGACGAGGTCGAGCTGATGGCCGCGATGACGCTCGCGGCGCGACGCCCGCTCAACTGGAACGTGCTCACGGTCGACGCCAAGGAGCCCGAGCGCTACCGGGCCCAGCTCGCCGCGTGCGAGAACGCCGCCGCCAAGGGCGGGAAGGCCGTCGCGCTCACGATGCCCGTCCTCGTCGAGATGAACATGAGCTTCGGCACCTACTGCGCGCTCTTCATGCTTCCCGACTGGGGCGATGTGATGAAGCTCCCGATCCCCGAGCGGATCGAGCGACTGCAGGACCCGGCCGTGCGCGCCCACCTCGACGAGCGGGCCCAGTCGCCCGACGCCGGCGTGTTCTCGCGTCTCACGCAGTGGGGGCGCTACCAGCTCGGCGACACGTACGCGCCCGAGAACGAGGGGCTCCGGGGCCGGGTCATCGCCGACATCGCCGCCGAACGGGGGACGTCGACCTTCGACACGCTGCTCGACGTCGTCATCGCCGACGAGCTGCGCACGGTCCTGTGGCCGCTCCCCACCGACGACGACGCCGACAGCTGGGAGCTGCGCCGCCAGGCCTGGGAGCGCGACGACGTGCTGCTCGGCGGTTCCGACGCCGGTGCGCACCTCGACCGCATGTGCGGTGCGCCGTACACGACCCAGTTCCTGAAGGACTGCCTCCGCGGCCGCAAGCTCGTGGGCCTGGAGCGCGCGGTCCACCTGCTCACCCAGGCGCCGGCCGAGCTGTTCGGTCTCCGGGACCGAGGACTGCTCGCCGAGGGCATGCACGCCGACATCGTCTGCTTCGACCCCGAGACGGTCGGGGCCGAGGACGCCAAGATGGTCCACGACCTCCCGGGCGGGACCCCCCGGTTGTTCTCGGGCGCGATCGGCGTCCCGACGGTCCTCGTGAACGGACGCGCGGTCGTCGCCGACGGGGACCTCACCGGGGACCTGCCCGGAGGGATCCTGCGCTCGGGTCGGGACACCCGCACGGTGCCGGTCCCCGCAGGGGCATAGCCGGTCCCCGCAGGGGCATAGCCGGTCCCCGCGGGCGCGTGAGCGGGCACGTGCCCGGCGCGGGAGCGCCGAAGGTGGCGGTGCTACGGTCCGCGCCCGACCCAACCGCCTGAGAGCCCAGGAGTTCACGATGGCGATCGCGAGCGACAAGCGGTACCGACTGGGCATCGGCGGCACGTGGGTCGACGGCTCGGGCGGCACCTACGGCATCGTCAACCCGGCCACCGAGGAGATCGTCAACGAGGCCCCCGAGGCCAGTGCGGCCGACGCCGAGGCCGCCGCGCAGGCTGCGCGCGACGCGCTCCCGGCCTGGAAGCGCACGAGCCCGGAGGAGCGGGCGAACCTCCTCACCGCGCTCGGTGCCGAGGTGCAGAAGCGCAACGACGACCTGCTCCCGCTGATCATGGCCGAGACCGGCGCGACTCTGAAGGTGGGGTCGTCGCTCCAGGTGCCTCAGGCGGTGGCGCGCTTCCAGCGCTACGCACGCGGTGCGATGCAGGACATCAGCGTCGCCCTCCCGCCGTCGATCATGCCGACGACGCCGCTCGCGGCCGGCGGGGTGATCGGGGGACAGGTGTTCCGCCAGCCGGTCGGGGTGGTCGCGTGCATCTCGCCGTACAACTTCCCGCTCGTGAACATGGCGGGGAAGATCGGCCCCGCGCTCGCCACCGGCAACACCATCGTGATGAAGCCGGCGCCGCAGGACCCGCTCGCGATCATCGAGCTCGCCGAGATCTGCGAGGCCGTCGGCTTCCCGCCGGGGGTCGTGAACGTCGTCACCGGCTCGACCCCCGACTCGGGCCAGGCGCTCGTCGACTCGAAGAACGTCGACATGATCTCGTTCACCGGCTCCACCGGCGTGGGCGCGAGCATCTTCGAGGCCGGCGGCAAGACCATGAAGCGCCTCCTCCTCGAGCTCGGCGGCAAGGGCGCGTGCATCGTGCGCGAGGACGCCGACCTCGCGAAGGCGGTCGCGGGGCTCGCGAGCGTCTGGGGCTTCCACTCGGGCCAGATCTGCACCGCACCGACCCGAGCGATCGTGCACCGCAGCAAGGTCGACGCGCTCGTGGGCGCGCTCCAGGCCACGGCGCCGCAGCTGAAGATCGGCCCACCCGAGGCGGAGGACACGGTCGTCGGTCCCGTGATCTCGGCCGCGCACCGGGACCGGATCGCCGGCTACGTGCAGTCGGGCGCCGACGAGGGGGCCGAGCTGCTCGTCGACGGTCGCGATCCCGCCGGGATGGACCGCGGCTTCTACGTGGGCCCGACGCTGCTCGCGGGGTGCACGAACCAGATGAGGGCCGTGCGCGAGGAGATCTTCGGTCCGGTCATCGTGGTCGTGCCCTACGACGACGACGACGAGGCGATCGCGATCGCGAACGACTCCGAGTTCGGGCTCTACGACTACGTCTTCTCCGAGGACACGGCGGCCGCGTACCTGATGGCCCAGCAGCTCGAGGCGGGGAACGTCGGGATCAACACCGCCCAGCGCAACCACGAGGCCCCGTTCGGCGGCTTCAAGATGAGCGGCGTGGGGCGTGACGGCGGCGACTTCGGTCTGTACGCCTACACGGAGATCCAGAGCGTCGTATGGCCCGGCTGAGGCCGGCGGTGATGGGAGCACAGCCAGAGGCGAACGATCGCGCCGCAGGTACCCTGCGGCGCAGTGAGCCGGGGGCCGAGCGCCCCTGCGCGGAGCGCAAGGAGCGAAATAGTTGATGAAGGCGCTCGTGTACGACGGCAAGGTCGCGCGGATCCGCGACGACGTCGAGGTGCGTCCACCGGGGCCGACCGAGGTGAAGGTGCGGGTCACGTCCGCGGGCCTCTGTCACAGTGACCTGTCGGTGATCGACGGCACGATCCCGTGGCCGCCCCCGGCGGTCCTCGGTCACGAAGGGGCCGGGGTGGTCGACGAGATCGGCGAGGCCGTCACCCACGTCGCACCCGGCGACCACGTCGTGCTCCACACGCTCGCGTTCTGCGGCCAGTGCAAGTGGTGCAACACGGGGCGACCCGCCTACTGCCGCAAGAGCATCTCGAACGCGAGCCAGCCGTTCACTGTGGGCGGCGAGGCCGCGTGGAACTTCGCCGCGACATCGTGTCTCTCCGAGTACACGGTCGTGCAGGGCGTGCAGTGCGTGAAGATCGATCCCGAGATCGACCTCTCGGTCGCCGCGCTCATCGGCTGTGGCGTGCTCACCGGGATCGGCACGGTGTGGAACCGCACCGATCTCGGGCTCGGCGACACCTGCGTGGTGTTCGGCGTCGGCGGTGTGGGCCTCAACGTGATCCAGGGCGCGAAGGTCAAGGGCGCGAGCCGGATCATCGCGGTCGACACGGTCGCGGGGAAGGAACCGGCGGCCCGCGACTTCGGGGCGACCGACTTCATCCTGGCCGGCGACGGCGTCGACGTCGTCGCACGGGTGCGGGAGTGGTTCCCGACCGTCATCGCGAACGTCGTCGGCTCGTTCGGTGAGGGCGGCGTCGACTACGCCTTCGACTGCGTCGGGCACCCCGACATCCTGAACCAGTGCCTCGAGATGCTCGACTGGGGCGGGACGGCCGTCGCCGTGGGTGTCCCCGCGCCGACGGCCACCGTGCCGGCCCGGGTCACGAACTTCACGCACGTCGAGCGCACGGTGACGGGGTCACGCGCCGGATCGCACCGGCCCCACTGGGACATCCCGCTGATCGTCGACGCGTACCAGCGGGGGCTCGTGAAGCTCGACGAGCTCGTGAGCGAGCGGTACCCGCTCGACGACTGGGAGTCGGCCGTGCACGACCTGCACGAGGGCAAGCTCGCGCGCGGCGTCCTCACCGTCTCGGCCCCGTAGCGCGACGCGCGTGATCGTCGTCGAGCCGCGGTTCTGTGGACCGCCGCACTCCGGGCACGGCGGGTACGTCGCCGGTCGGCTGGCGATGGAGGTCGGCGAGCCGGCCGAGGTGACGCTCCGGCTACCCCCACCGCTCGAACGGCCGCTCGAAGTGGAGCGCCACGGGGACACCGCGGTGCTCCGCGACGGCGACACCGTGGTCGCCGAGGCGAAGGTGATCGACCGCGTCGACGTGGCGATCCCCGACCCGATCCGGTTCGCCGACGCCGAGGCCGCGGCGGATGCCGGGCGCGCCGCGCTCGAGTCCTTCGCCTTCCGCACGTGCTTCGCCTGCGGGACCGACCGGCGCGCACCGGACGGGCTGGCCCTCGTGTTCGGTCCGGTGCCCGCTCGCGACGACGGGCTCCACGCCGCACCGTGGGTGCCGGATGCATCGCTGGCGGGCGTCGACGGGAACGTGCGGCCCGAGTTCGTGTGGGCCGCGCTCGACTGCCCGGGTGTCTCGCCGTTGCTCGACCACGCTTCTGAAGGGTCTGCCTTCGTGCTCGGTCGTCTCGCCGTCGAGCGTCTTGGGGCTGTTCCCGTCGGATACCGCTACATCGTCCTCTCCCGGCTCGAGCACCGCGACGGTCGCAAAGGCACCGTGGCGGTCGCGCTCACGACGGACATGGGGGACCTGCGGGCACGGGCACGCGCCACGTGGATCGAGGTCGATCGAGACCGATTCGAAGCCGAGGCGCTCGCGTCCTGAGCGCGGGCGAGGGGGAGGGGTTCATCATGGCCATGCCACCCGAGGTGAAGGAGCTGGCCGCGAAGGTCCGCAACTGGGGCCGCTGGGGCGACGACGACGAGATCGGCACGCTGAACCTGATCACCGACGAGGTCGTGGTCGCGGCCGCGCAGGAGATCCGCACCGGGAAGCGGCTCACGCTCGGACTCCCGCTCGACGAGCACGGGCCGCAGACCGGGGCGATCCCCGGGCGCGACAACCCGGTGCGCGACATGATCATGGTCGACACGCCGCTGCTCGGCGACCCTGCGGACTTCACCACCAGCGACGACAAGGTCGCGATGGGGATCCAGGCGGGGACGCACTGGGATGCGCTCGCGCACGTGAGCTACGAGGGCAACCTCTACAACGGCGTGCAGTCGAGCGAGGTCATCAGCGCCGCCGGCGCGGCGCGCATGGGCATCGACAAGATCCGCACGATCGTCGGGCGTGGGGTGCTCCTCGACGTCGCGAAGGCCAAGGGTGTCGACCGGATCGAGGGGAACTACCCGCTCACAGCCGAGGACCTGGACGCCGCGTGCGAGCTCGGAAAGGTCGAAGTCCGGTCGGGCGACATCCTGCTCATCAGGACCGGGCAGATGCAGCTCTTCCACGCCGGCGACCGCGAGGCGTACGGCACCCCCTGCTCGGGTCCGTCGCTCCAGACGGTCGAGTGGTTCCACGCGCACGACGTCGCCGCCGTCGCGACCGACAACATCGTGTTCGAGTGCTTCCCGTCGGAGCGTGAGGACGCGATGCTGCCCGTGCACCTGCTCCACCTCGTCGACATGGGGATGACCCAGGGCCAGAACTGGGACCTCGAGGAGCTGGCGCGCGACTGCGCCGACGACGGGCGGTACGCGTTCTTCCTGGACGCGTCGCCGCTCCCGTTCACCCATGCGGTCGGAAGCCCGGTCAACCCGGTGGTGATCAAGTAGGTGGCCGAGCCGTTGTCCGCGGCGCCCGGCGAGCCCGATCCGAGCAGGTAGGTTCGCCGGCGATGGCACGCTTCGAGGATCGAGTGGTGGTGGTGACCGGCGCGGGGTCGGGCATCGGGGCGGCGACGGCCGAGCGGTTCGGAGTCGAGGGCGCAGTGGTCGCCTGCCTCGACGTCGACGAGCACGGCGCCGAGACCACCGCGGGTCGCATCGTCGGCGCAAGGGGCCGGGCCCGCCACTGGCGGCTCGATGTGACCGACGAGCACGCGGTCGACGACGTCGTGGGCACGATCGCCGCCGAGCTCGGACGTCCGGCAGTGCTCACGAACGTCGCCGGCATCGGCAAGTTCGCCCGTTCCGAGGAGCAGCCGGTCGAGGAGTTCCGGCGCATCCTCGAGGTGAACCTCGTCGGCGCGTTCGCGATGTCGCGGGCATGCTTGCCCCACCTGCTCGAGACCAAGGGCTGCATCGTCAACACCTCGTCGAGCGCGGGGATCCTCGGCAATCCGTACAACGCCGCGTACGGCGCGTCGAAGGGCGGCGTGTCACTGATGACCCGCTCGATGGCGGTCGAGTTCAGTCGGCGCGGAGTGCGGGTGAACGCCGTGGCCCCCGCCGGCATCGACACCCCGATCACCAAGGACTTCGACTTCCTCGAGGGAACGCATCCGCGTGAGTACCAGAAGATGATGCCGCCGACGGGGGAGCTGGGGACGCCGGCGATGGTGGCATCGCTGATCGCGTTCCTCGCGTCCGACGAGGCGAGCTACATCACCGGCACGATCATCCCGATCGACATGGGCGTCACGGCGTGAGCGTGCGCCCGATGGAGCAGCCGAGCGGCCGCGTTCGGGGTATCCCCGAACGCAGCGAGCGCGACCAACGAGGAGGAGCTTCGACATGAGCGACATGAGCACGCCGTTCGGGAAGGGCGTGAAACAGCGCGATCTCATCAAGATGACCCAGGAGGAGATCGACGAGTTCCTCCAGGGGTGGCACACGATGAACTGCGCGACCTTCAACCACGACGGGACGATCCACCTCGTGGCCATGTGGTACGGCTTCCTCGACGGGTGCTGCGCCCTGGAGACGAAGGCGAAGAGCCAGAAGGTCCAGAACCTGCGCCGCGACAACCGGATCACCTGCCTCGTGGAGGAGGGCGACACCTACGACCAGCTCATGGGCGTGGAGATGGTCGGAACCGCGGAGATCGTCGAGGACCCCGACCGGATCTTCGAGCTGGGGATCAGCGTCTTCGAGCGCACGACCAAGATGACCTACACCGAGGACATGCGCGCCGGCGTCGAGGCGATGATCAACAAGCGGGTCGTCGTGAAGATCAACGTCGACAAGTACGTCTCGTGGGACCACCGCAAGCTCGGCCTCCCGAGCATGGCCCCCGAGTCGACCTGATCGTCAGCCGGCGGCGGCGGTGACGGTCTCGGTGTCGCGGCCGCTGCGCAGGAGTGTTCCCGAGCGCTCGCCGGTGAGCTCGTTGTCGCGGACGATCTCGACGCCGTTGACGATCACCGACGAGATCCCCACCGCCTCGCCGTAGAGGCGACCCGCGCCGGCCGGGAGGTCGTTGCGCCAGGTGACCGGACCCGGTGCGATCGTGGACTCGTCGAAGATCACGAGGTCGGCGTGCCACCCCTCCTGGATGCGACCCCGCTCGCGCAGGCCGTACAGGCGGGCCTGACGGTCGGTGATCAGACTGACCGCCTCCTCGACCGGCATGAGCCCGCGCTCGCGGCACGAGCGGAGCATCGCGGTGGAGAAGCTGAACGTCGAGAGCATGTCGAGGTGCGCGCCGGCATCGGACGCCCCCACGACCGCACGCGGGTCGCGCCACACGTCGCGCCGCAGCTCCCAGCTCTCCTGGTCGTCGCCCGCGAGCGGAGGCATGAGGATCGTGCGCAGGTCGTCGAGGATCGCGATGTCGCAGAGCGCGTCGAAGGGCTCCTGACCCCGCTCCTCGGCGATGTCGCCGATCGTGCGCCCGGCAAGCCCCTCGTTCTCCTCCGAGAAGGTCTCGACGATGGTCATGTGGGCCCACCGGGCGAGCCCACGGAGCAGCCCGGCCTCGGGTGAGGCCGCGCTCTCGGCCAGCTCGGCCCGCAGCTTCGGGTCGGACAGGTAGGCGATCTTCTCGCGGACGGGCAGCGCCATCGGCTTGCGCCACCCCGGCAGCGCGTCGAGGACGAACCCGGCCTTGAGGGTGAGGTGGGTGCGCATCACGTCCGGGACCGTCAGTGCGAGCACCTTGGCGCCGCGCTCCGAGGCGAAGTCGCCCGCCTCGAGGCGACGCCAGATGTCGGCGGCGCGCGCCGCGTTCGGCACGAGCACGTTCCAGTTGAGCGGTCGGTCGGCGGCGCGCGACATCTCGGCCATGAGCGTGAGATGCCGCTCCTCGAACTCGCCGACGGTCGGGATGAACTCGAGCGTGGTGCCCTCGTGCTCGCCGGCGACCCGGCACAGCGCGATCAGCTCTTCAGGGTCCGCCGCGCGGGAGGGGACCGGCTCGCCGTCGCCGTCGTTGTGCGTGGTGGCCTGGGACGACGAGAAGCCGAGCCCGCCGGAGGCGAGCGACTCCGCGAGGATCCGGCCCATCTCGGCGATCTGCTCGGCCGACGCCGCCTGGCCGACGGCATCGTCGCCCATGACCACCCGCCGGATCGCGCTGTGTCCCACGAGGAAGCCGGCGTTCACGGCCAGCGTCCCGTCGATACGGTCGAGGTACTCACCGAACGTGCGCCACCCGTAGTCGACGCCCTCCACGAGCGACTCGAGCGGCATCCCCTCGACGCGCGACAGCATGCGGGTGAGGTACTCCGTCTCGCTCGGCTCGACGGGTGCGATCGTGAATCCGCAGTTGCCACCGACGATCGTGGTGACGCCGTGGAACGGCGACGGCGTGAGCGCCGGGTCCCACAGGACCTGGGCGTCGTAGTGGGTGTGGATGTCGATGAACCCTGGCGCGACCACCTGGCCCTCGGCGTCGATCACGCGCGTCGCGTCCTCGGTGACGTCGCCGATCGCCACGACCCGACCGTCGCGCACGCCGATGTCGGCACGGCGACGCGGGGCTCCGGTCCCGTCGACGACGTCGGCGCCCCGGATGATCAGGTCCAGCATGATGTCTCCCGTGGTCACGGTCCCCTGACGTGGCCCCGGCCCCGGGCCCACGATCGCGGGGTCAGGCTAGCGTCGGCGTCGAACGCCCGTTCTCGGGCGACCACGTCTCTCGGGAGGGCGTCGGAGCACATGGGGTTCGTGGCGGTCACGGGATCGGTGGGCGGCATCGGTGGCGCGATCCGTCGGCGGATCGAGACCGAGGGGCACCAGGTGATCGGCGTCGACGTGCGCGACGCCGAGGTGACCGCCGACCTCTCCACACCCGCCGGTCGCGCGGCCGCGTGCGCCGCCGTCGTCGAGCAGGCCGGGGGCACGCTCGACGGGCTCGTGGTTGCGGCGGGCATCGGCGGGAGCACCCCGGCACCCACGGACATGGTCGCCCGCATCAACTACTTCGGCGCGGTAGGGGTGCTCGAGGGGCTGCGCTCCGCGCTCGAAGGAGGAGTGCTGCGCGCGGCGGTCGCGATCGCTTCGAACTCGGCCACGCTCGTGCCCGTCAGCGACACGACCCTCGTCGATGCCTGCGTGGCCGGCAACGAGGACGCCGCCGCAAAGGTGGCCGCGACGATGGACGGTGAGGTGGTGTACGCGCACGGCAAGCAGGCGCTCGCCCGGAAGGTGCGCCGCCTCGCGGTCGAGTGGGCTCCCACACTCCGCGTCAACTCCGTCGCGCCGGGTCCGGTGCTGACCGGCCTCACCGAGGAGGCGCTCCGGCACCCGGTGACCGGCGACCTCATCCGGGGCCTCCCGGTCCCGCTCGACCGGTGGGGCGAACCGGACGAGATCGCCGCGGCGGTCTGGTTCCTGTTGTCGAGCGAGTCGTCGTGGACGACGGGGAGCACGCTCTTCGTCGACGGGGGGACCGACGCGATGTTCGGTCCCGACCGGATCTGAGACACCGTTCGACACGACCGCCCTGCGCGCACACGAAGAGGAGACAGCAATGGAGCTGACCGCGAACGACGAGGGCCGACACCTCCCGGGAACCGATGCGTTGTGGGGTGAGTCGTGGTACCACGACTTCGCCGCGTCCGACGGGAGCTACGGCGGGTACCTGCGCCTCGGCCTCTACCCGAACCAGGAGGTCGCGTGGTACTGGGTCCACCTGGTCCGCGAGGGCAAGCCGCTCGTGGTGGTGCGCGACCACGCGGTCCCGTACTCGGGTCCGTCGGCCCGCCACGACGCGGGCAGTCCACTCGAGCTGGGCTCGGACCGCGTGCGGGGGAGCTGGGGCGCCCTGGATCCGTTGCGTACGTACCGCATCACCTCCGAGGGGACCGGCGTCGAGCTCGCGAACCCTGCCGACGCGTTCCACGGCGAGCGCGGCCCGGAGGTCGCGGTCGCCGTCGACCTCACGTGGGAAGGCATCACCGAGCCGTTCCCGTACCGCGCGACGACTCGCTTCGAGCAGTCGGCGTGGGTCAGCGGGTCGGTGACGATCGGCGACGAGACGATCGACGTGCACTGCCCCGGCCAGCGCGACCACTCGTGGGGAGTGCGGGACTGGTGGCAGTTCGGCTGGGTGTGGTGCTCAGGACGGCTCGAGGACGACACGTGGTGGCACTGCGCCCGGTCGATCGTCCCGAAGATCGACATCTTCCAGACCGGGTACGTGGTCTCGCCGGACATGTCGCTCCAGCCGTCGGAGAAGATCGGCATCGACTACGAGCTCGACAAGGAGGAGCTCCCGATCCGCGGCTCGCTCGCCATCGGCGACCTCGACCTCACCTGGATGGCTGAGCTGCATGCGCCGGTGCTCCTCGTCTCACCGGACGGCAAGGCGTCCCGCTTCCCACGCGCCATGTGCGCGTTCGAGACGCCCGACGGGCGCAAGGGTCGCGGATGGATCGAGTTCAACTTCCCCGAGGGCGTGCCGCACCTGAAGAGCTGACGACGCTCACGCCGAGGCGACGGCCTCGTCGTCGGCGTCGGCGTGGTCCGGGGGCTCGGGGCCGCGGCGGGGGAGGTTCATGATCTCCGTGGCGTCGTCGCTCGTCGCGACGGGCCGGCCGACCTCGGCGCAGAGCGCGACGGCTTGCTCGACCAGCGCGGCGTTCGTCGGCTGGCCCGGCCCCGCGTAGTCCTCGAGCCCGACGTGGAGGTGGGCGCCGCGTTCGAGCGCGAGTCGCGCCACCGGCGTCGCGAGCAGGTCGCCGCCGATCACGGCGACCGACCACGGGAGGTCGCAGCCGTCGAGCAGCTCGCAGTACGCGTCGAGTGCCGTCGGCGTGGGCGGCAGCCCGAAGGTCGCACCGCCGCGTTGCTGGGCGACGCTCGTGACGTACCCGGCGTCCCCGCCGAAGTAGAGCTTGATCATGGCGCCGCGCGGGAGGCGTCCGGCGACGTGCCAGAGCAACGCCGTGCGCAACCAGCCCGGCTCGAAGATCGCCATCGACGGCCCGAGCCGGGATCCCGCGCAGACCGCGGCCTGGTAGCGGATGTCGCCATAGGAGTTGGCGTAGACGAACCCCGGCGCGGCGGGTGTGCCGTCGTCGTCGAGACCGCCGAGGTTCACCGAGCCGGGGTCGATGATCCCGATGCGCAGCCATCCGCTCGCGGCCAGCGGTGCCATGTGCGAGTACGCCCCTTCGACACCGGGGCCGAAGTTGGTCGTGGGGTAGAGGAGGGCGTCCGGGCGCTCGGCGAAGACGGGCCGCCAACCCTCGAGATAGCGGGCAGCCGACTCCTCGCCGGGCACCGCGACCACGTCGACGTGGTTGTGGACGATGGCCGCGCCGGCGGCCAGGCACGCGAGCGCGTCGGCCGCGATCTCGTCGGGCAGCCGGGGCGCGTGTGGATTGCGCTCCTTCGTGGTCGTGCCGTTGATGGCGGCCTCGATGATGACCGGGCTGCGCTTCCGGGACGCTTTGCTCGCCATCGTGGCCTCCTCGTACGCTCGACGCACGTGTGGAGCGAACTTGTCCACGCGACCGTACCGTCCTGCGTTCCCGAAACGATGGAGCCTCGCCCGTGCACATCGATCTGACGCCCGAGCAGCGAGCGCTCCAGACCGAGGTGCGCGAGTACTTCGCGTCGCTGATGACCCCCGAACGGCGGGCAGCCCTCACCGGCGGCGAGGCCGGCGGCACCGCCTTCCGGGAGCTGATCCTGGAGATCGGGCGCGACGGCTGGCTCGGGGTGGGGTGGCCGAAGGAGTACGGAGGGAGAGGGTTCACGCCGTTCGAGCAATACCTGTTCTGGGACGAGGCCAACACCGCCGGCGTCCCCCTGCCGCTGGTCACGCTCAACACCGTCGGTCCGACGCTCATGCACTACGGGACCGACGAGCAGAAGGACTACTTCCTGCCCAAGATCGTCGCCGGTGAGCTGCACTTCGCGATCGGCTACAGCGAGCCCGGCGCGGGCACCGACCTCGCGTCGATCCGCACGAAGGCGGTCCGCGACGGCGACGAGTACGTGATCAACGGTCAGAAGATCTGGACCACCGGCGGCCACGATGCCGACTGGGTGTGGCTCGCCTGCCGCACCGACCCCGAGGCCCCGAAGCACAAGGGGATCTCGATCATCCTCGTGCCGACGACCTCACCCGGCTTCAAGCACTCGCCGATCTGGGTGATGGGCGGGGGCCACACCAACGCCACCTTCTACGAGGACGTGCGGGTGCCGGTGACGAACGTCGTGCTGGCGGAGAACGCGGGTTGGAAGCTCATCACCAACCAGCTCAACCACGAACGGGTCGCGCTCGGTCCGGCCGGACGGATCGACCGCCAGCTCCAGTCGGTACGGGAGTGGGCGGCATCGGAGGAGCTCGCCGACGGCACTCGCGTCATCGACCAGGAGTGGGTCCAGCTCTCGCTCGCCCGGGTGCACGCCGTCGTCGAGGCGATGCGGCTCATGAACTGGAAGGTGGCGTCGGGCAGCGGCGATCTCAACCCCGCCGACGCGTCCGCGATGAAGGTGCTCGGCACCGAGGAGCAGTGCACCTCGGTGCGCCGGCTCATGGAGATCGTGGGCGCGTACGCCACGATCACCGACGGCTCGCCGGGCGCGGTCCTCCACGGCCAGCTCGAGCAGGCCTACCGGTCGGCGCCCGTCGGGACGTTCGGGGGCGGCGTGAACGAGGTGCAGCGCGAGATCATCCAGATGGCCGGCCTCGGCATGCCGCGCGCGCCCCGCTAGGACGACGAGTCCACCGCGTGCAGGAGCGTCGGATGGAGGTCGGGGTCGCGATCCCGCAGATGGCGCAGGGCCTCGACCACGACTCGTTCGAGGCGTGGTGCCGCGGGATCGACGATGGCCCGTTCTCGTCGGTCTCGGCAGGGGAGCGCATCACGTACCACAACGTCGAGGGGCTGACGGCGTGTGCGGCGGCAGCCGCGCTGACGGAGCGCGTGCGCGTGTTCGCGAACCTGTTGGTGCTGCCGTGGCACGCGCCGGCGATGGTCACCAAGGAGCTTGCTCGGCGGTGAGCCCGCGAGGGATGTTGGGATCGGGGTCGCCCGCGCTGGAGCCTCCCCCGGGGCGTGACGCGTCGCTGCCCGGGCAGCCGAGCAGCAGCGAAGAAGCCAGCAGAGCAATCAG
>JAWOIO010000087.1:0-2543 GCA_046484625.1 Acidimicrobiia bacterium | reverse complement strand
GGCGCGGATCCACGGCGACGAGTTCGTCCTCATCCTCCCCGAGATGTCGGAGTTGCACGAGGCCTGCAGCGTGGCCGAAAAGCTCCTCGCGATCGTCAGCCAGCCCATCGAGGTGGCCGGAACGACGGTGAGCGTGCAGACGTCCATCGGCGTCGCCCTGTACCCGAACGACGGGGCCGACCCGCGTGCGCTCCTTCGCGCGGCCGACACCGCGATGTACCAGGCCAAGCTGAAGGGGAAGAACGCCGTCAGCTACGTCGTTGCCGCGCCCGACGGGAGGGGCAGCGCAGGTGAGCTTCCATAGCGGAGGGCCGGCCGGGTCCGCATCGGACCTCCACCTCCGCGACGGCCCTGGACGCAGACCCGGCGCCTCCACCCACCTGAAGCACCCCGGATCATCGCTTCACCCCGGTGCGATTCACCTCTTCACACGAATGATCTCGCGCGCGCGCTCGGCCCGGGATCGACGTCACCGCCGAGGGGGAAAGCGCCTTGCCTACTGCGCCACACACGATCCACCTCTCCGCTGCTAGGGTGAGGCCACGCCTACGTTCCTTCGTGAAAAGGAGGAATCCATGCTTCGCTGGTCCATCGCGTTCTTCCTGATCGCGCTCGTCGCGGCGGTCTTCGGATTCGGCGGCATCGCCGCGGGCGCAGTCACGATCGCGCGCGTGCTGTTCTACGTGTTCCTCGTCCTGTTCCTGCTGTCGCTGATCGCCCGACTCGTCTCCCGATAACGAAGGGAGCCACGACGCGTCACCATCGGGATCGTGCTGATCCTGCTGGACATTGCCGGCTTCATGGTGCCGCGTATCGACTTCACCACCGAGGAGACCATCATCGACGTCGGTCCCATCGAGGTCGAGGCCGAGCGACGCCAGACGATCACGAACCCGGACGTCGCCGCCGGCGCCGCGTCAGCGTCAGCGCATGCCCGAGCAAAGCTCAAGCCGTGAGCTCGCGCAGCAGCCGGGGCGCGACGCGGAGCGGCTGGGGCCCGGCCGTCGCCTGATCGACCCTACCGGCCAGGTAGGCGTCGAGTTCCGGGCAAGGGAACGCCCAGGGGCGCCTCCAACACCCGCTCGCGGGCGAAGACCTCGGCCGGCACGTCACTCGGCGAAAGGGGTTGCAGGCCCGGCTGCCAGGTGTGCAGGAGCCCGAGGGCCACCTTTCCGTCAGCGGCGACTCGAACCGCCAAGTACCAGGGCGAGCCGGGACAGGCCGATCGCCGCGTCACGCCCGCGTAACGCCCCGCTTTCCAGACTGTCGCCAGCGTCGTGGCCAGGGGCGCCACGGCCGCGTGCACGAAGGAGGACACATGCGCACCCAGCTAAGCCGATCCATCACGCTCCTCTCCATCGCAG
This sequence comes from Acidimicrobiia bacterium, assembly GCA_046484625.1. Lineage (GTDB taxonomy): Bacteria > Actinomycetota > Acidimicrobiia > IMCC26256 > PALSA-555 > DASUAO01. Next base: position 1,179 of record JAWOIO010000087.1, on the reverse strand, counting down.
CGATGCTCGCGAGTTGCAGCGCTCCCCCCGCCCTCGACGGGTGTCTACCCGAACAGGGCGCCACAGGGACGTTCGTCTCCGGCTCGGGCAACGACGCCTCGGGCACCGGAACCCTCGCCGCTCCGTTCCGCAGCCTCACCCAAGCCCTCGAGGTGGCGCCCCTCGGCACGACCATCCACGTCCTGTGCGGGACGTTCAGCGACGCCACCGGAGAGACGTTCCCCCTCGACGTCTCCGGCCTCGCGATCCAAGGGCTCGGAGCGGACAAGACGTCTCTCGCCTACGAGGGAAGTGGCACGAACGTCACGGCCCTCGTGGTCCTCAACGGCAGCGCATCGGTGAAGGCGCTCGAGGTCGTGGGCTTCACGGGAAACACGATCGAACTCCGCGGCGGAACGACGACGATCGAGGACGTGGTGGCCGTCGGTGGCGGTGGCGGAAGCATGCTGGCGGCCATCGGCGCCGCCGTGGCGGAACTGCTGCGGGTCGACCTGTCCAACGGAGGGGACGAGGGCATCCTCGTGCGGGACACCGCCTCCATATCGGTCGTGGACAGCGAGATCCGCGCCAATGAGAGCGACGGGATCGACGCCGAGGGCGCGGCCAACGTCTTCGTCCGCGGCACCCGCATCACCGGCAACGACTCGTCCGGCGTGGAGACGGATAGCTCCGGAACCATCGACCTGGGCACCGCCGACGATCCGGGTGGCAACACGATCCTCGGGAACGCCGAATGGCAGATCCAGGACCGCCGGGCCGCCTTCGCCGGCACGACCATCATGGCGGTCGGCAACGACTTCGGCACGCCGGTGTCCGGCGTGAAGACGGGCCCGGATTCCCAGGCACTCGTCTGGGAGATCTGGAACTCGGGCAACGAGATCGACTTCGGGGGGCCGTGAGCGCCTTCGCTGCCTGACGGAAGCGGGGGCGCGGGTCCGTGCCACCACCTAAGCGACGCGCATCGTACGGTGAGCATCGGTGGACGCCCTCGAGCTGCTTCGTCTCAACCTGCTCTCCCCCATGGTGCTCGCGTTCGCACTCGGCGTGCTCGCCACCCTCGCGCTGCACGCGCCCGACGACTGGACCGGGGTGATCGCCCAGGCCGGCGCCTTCCTCGGCTCGCCCGACGACCGCCGCCATCACGGGGTCGAGCACTCCTGGCTCGCCGACCGGCTCGAG
>JAWOIO010000135.1:0-5997 GCA_046484625.1 Acidimicrobiia bacterium | reverse complement strand
CCCCCGAGGCGCACGCCACCGCCCTGAGCAATGTGGTGCTCGCCAACCTGGAGGCAATGGCCCGCATCCGAGAGGATCGTGGTGGCTGGTGGGTCGGCTCCGAGGGCTTCGACGTCCCCGTCGGTGTGTCGCACGGCGCAGCCGTCGAGACGGAGGTCGGGCTGCGGCGGGCGCTCGGCTGGCTCGTCTGGGATCTGCATCTCGGACGCGATCCGCTTCCCCCCGCAGCGCACTACCTCGACCCGGTTGCCGATGCCACGCTCGAACGCATCCGGGCGCTGGCGCTCGGTGACCGGTTGATCGCCGGGCTCGACATCTACCCGATCTCGGTGCAGCACGTGGGAGGCGAACGGCCCGACTGGTCGGTACGTGACCTGATCGAGCTCGCGCTCGCTGAAGTCGAACGCTGGCACGACCGCTACGACCACCCGTTCTGGATCGCCGAGACCTCCAACCTCACGCTGCCACTCGATCAGCAGATCCCGTGGCTCGATGCGTTCGGTGCCGGGCTGATGCGCCAACGCGCTGACGGCCGCCCAGCACGGGGACTGTGTTGGTACAGCCGCGGCGATCAGTTCGACTGGCAGACGGCGCTGATCAACCCGGTCGGTGCCGTGACCGAAGTCGGCCTGTTCGACACCGAGCGCACCGCTCGGCCGGTCGCAGCGCGATTCAGCGAGTGGGTGCGACAGCAGACGTAGCTGCGGGTCCGCGACCGCCTAGGGTCCGCGGCCATGGATCGTGGTCGTGTGGTGATGGGGCTGCTGTTCTCGCCCCGGGGCGGATCGGCGTACGTGGTTCGCTATCTGAGTCCTGCGCTGGCGAGGGCAGGATGGTCGGTGTCGCTCGCAGTCGGTTCGCATGGTGCGGTGGGCGAGGAGACGCACGCACCCACGTTCTTCGACGGTCTCGACGTCCACCCGCTCGACTACACGGCTGCGATACGCGCGTTCGAGGCCGGTGGCGACGCCATCGCGGCCCCGCGACCGATGCATCCCTCGTACGAGGACCGCGCCGGGGTGCCGGACGTCGTCTTCGCGTCGGTGGCACCCGAGCTCGCCGAGCATCTGTCCGCGGCCTGGGAGGCACCCTTGCGCGCCGCGGACGCGGACCGTGCCGACGTGTTCCACCTGCACCACCTCACACCGCAGCTCGATGCCGTGAAGCGGCACTGGCCCGACACCCCACTGGTCGTGCATCTGCACGGCACCGAGCTGAAGATGCTCGCGGCGATCGCCGAGCGCCGGGCAATCGCGGCCACGCTCGGCGAGACGCTCACCACCATGCCCGAGTCGGTGGCCGAGGACAGCGGCTCCGTGAGCGGTCTCGACGCCGACCGGCTCGCGGTGCTGCGCACGACCCGCTGGGATTCGTGGCGTCACGGCGAGTTCTGGGCGGCGAAGCTGATCCGGGACGCGCAGCTCGCCGACCATGTCATCACCGTGTCGCCCGCGAACCGGGACAACGCGATCTCTGTGCTCGGGCTCGAACCCGAGCGCGTGACCGCCATCCCCAACGGCGTCGATCTCGAGCGCTTTCGGCCGCGACCCCGCACGCCCGGATCGCGCCGCGCCCTGTTCCGACGCGTGCTCGTCGAGGACCCGCAGGGCTGGACCGAGTCGGGTCCGGCGGGGACGCTTGCGTACACCGAAGCCGACCTCGACCGGCTGCTCGGCACGGACGACGACGCCACCGTGTTGCTCTTCGTCGGTCGGTTCCTCGGGTTCAAGCGCGTGCCGGCCCTGGTGCGCAGCTTTGCCCGCGCGCGCCACAGGTTCACCGCACCCGCGTCGCTGGTCGTCTGGGGCGGCCATCCCGGCGAGTGGGAGGGCGAACACCCTGCCTCCGTCGCCGAGGAGGTCGGTGCCCAGGGCATCTACTTCGCGGGCTGGCGCGGCCACGACGATCTGCCCGAGGGGCTGGCGGCGAGCGATGTGCTCGTGGTCCCTTCCGTCGACGACCCGTACCCCCAGGTGCCCCTCGAGGCGATGGCGGTGGGCCTGCCCGTCGCCGCCTGCCACAGCGGGGGCCTGCGGTCGATGGTCAACGTCGACCCGGCCAACCCCACCGGCTGGTTCGTCCCCCCCGACGATGCGGACGCGCTCGCCGAGGTGCTCGTGCGGGTCGTGAACGATCCCACCGAGACCGCCGAGCGCGGCGCCAACGCGCTCGCGCATGCGCGCGCCGAGCTGTCCTGGGACCGGCTCGCGGCGCGCTTCGAAGCCGTCTACGCCCGAGCGATCGAGCACCGCGAACGCCGCGAGTCCTCGCCGGGGAGCTGACTCGGCCGCGATCGACGACGGCGAGCTGCCCCTCGGACCGCCCGGTGGAGTCACGGTCACCTTGGGCGGACGACGTCAGGGTCTCCGTGGGGCCCGTCAGAGCAGGCGCTGCGCCAGACCCGACGCCTCGCGCTGCGCCTCGGACATCCCGGCGACGTCGAACACGCTGGCCGAACCGCAGCGAATCGCGTCCTCTGACTTGGGGGGCACGTGCAGACGGGCGCGCGCCTCGTCGAGCGGGACGTCGGCCAGCTCGTGGTAGTCGACGCTGAGCAGATCCCGGCCGAATCCCTCGCACACTGCCTTGCCCCGACGGATCGAATCGGCGAGGCGCGTCCGCATCCCCGGGCCCGCGAGGTGCCGATCGCGCACGTCGGCCTGGAGGAAGCCCTGCTGATGCACGTACCCGGTCTCGAAGAGCCCGACCACGGTGGCGAGCCACGCGAAGCCCTTCGGGTCGGGATCGGCCCGGCCGAGGAACGCGAACACCTCGAGCTCGCCCTCGAGGTTGGTGCCGTAGTCGGCGATGACGTGCGCGAAGTCGTGCTGCGCGAGGTAGGCGGCGGCCCCGCCGGGCGACCCGGGCACGTCGAAGCGGCGCATCTGGTACATGTCCCAGACGCCGCGCCCCAGCGTGCCGGCCGCGCAGGACTCGAGCGATCGCCACTGCTCCTCGAGGCCGGGATCGACGACACCGGCGTCGAAGGGGTCCTCGAAGCGCGCATTGGTGTGCAGGGGGTTCATGTGGTCGTCGTCCCAGCGGTCGGTGAAGCCGCTGCGGCGCAGGTCGCACCAGGCGAGCCCGAAGGCGCCGTCGGCGTAGCGGCGGGCGACCCTGACGAAGTCGTCCTCGATGCCGAGGGCCCGGCTGAAGGTGTCGACCCGGTCGGCGACCTCCGGCGGCAGCGGTCGCAGCACGAGCTCGGCGAGGACCATGTGGTGCACGATCCGCTGGCGGTACTCGGGGCTCCGGTTCACCAGCACGGCCGCCAGGTCGTCGGCACCGAGCGGGTCGAGCGAGGGGTAGTCGACCTCGACCTCGGTGAGTGCCTTGGTCACCGCCTCGAGGAGCGTCGACTGCACGTCGGTGAGGCCCTCGGCCGGGGCCACCGCGGTGGCGATGCCCCGGGCGACGGCGATGATCTCGTCGTGGTCGGGGGGCGACTCGTCGAACTCTGAAGCCATCGGTCTACATTCTGCCGCAATCTGCGACCCGGGGCCTCCTCGGGTGCTGAGCCCGGCTCGAGCGTCAGCCCGCGCCGCGCCGGGCGCGCAGCATGGCCGCGCCGGCTGCCGGGGCGCCGAGCGGAGTGAAGGAGTCGCTGGCCGCGGTGAGCTCGTCGAGCTCGTCGGCGCCGAGGTCGAGGTCGGCCGCGGCGACGTTGTGTCGCAGCTGGTCGAGCGAGCTCGCCCCCGGGATCGCCACGACGTTCGGCTTCGCGATCAACCACGCGAGCGCCACCTGCGCAGGGGTCGCGTCGTGGGCGGTGGCGATGCGCCGGAGCGTGTCGATGAGCGGTGTGGCCCGCTCGAGGTTCTCGGGTAGGCACAGTGGGTTGTTGCGCCGGGCCGGGCCCGGGGGGAGGTGCTGCGCGTCGTACCTGCCGCCGAGCACTCCCTGCTCGAGCGGGCTGTACGCGATCACGATGCGGTCGTTGCTCTGCGCGTAGGGCACGTTGGCGCGGTCGGGCTTGCGTTGCAGGAGACTGAAGTGCACCTGGTTGGAGGCGACCGGGCTCCGCAGCTCTCGCTCGGCCGCGGCCCAACGTTCGGCCGAGAAGTTGCTCACCCCGACCGCTCGGACGACTCCCGCGTCCTGGAGGCGTCGCATGCCCTCCATCGTCGAGCGCAGCGGGACGAGCGGGTTCGGCCAGTGCACCTGGTAGAGGTCGATGGTCTCGATGCCGAGCCGGAGCGCCGAGAGGCGCCCGTGGTCCTCGACCCGACCTGCCGTCGGCCAGACCGGCAAGACCTTGGTCGCGACGAACGCCTCGTCGCGCCTGCCTTCGAGCGCCCGACCGACGATCGCCTCCGATGCGCCGCGCGCGTACACCTCCGCGGTGTCGATGAGGTTCACGCCGAGGTCGAGCGCGGTGTGCACGAGCTCGACCGCCGTCGTCTCGCCGTACTTCTTCCCGTAGCCCCAGTCCTTCGAGCCGAACTGCCAACATCCGAGCCCGATCGCCGACACCCTCAGCCCCGCCGCCTCCACGAATCGCATCTCGTCCTCCTTGGTCCGGCGGCAACCTTGACACGGCCGCAGGCCTCCGGCCACGGCGCGCCCGTTCGGCCGCGCGGCGGTTGGCGCGGCCCTCGTGCTCCATGGCCTGGCTCGTCACCGCCGGGTCCGCCCGGAGCTGGCGCGCTGAGTGCCCGTCCACGAGGCGCGGGTACCGTCGCCGGCATGCGTGCGCAGGTGCTCGGTGCCCCGGCTCCGATCGCGACCGCGCCGCTCGTGCTCACCGAGCGTCCGCTCCCCGAGCCGGCGCCGGGCGCGGTGCGGGTCCGGGTGCGTGCGTGCGGGTGCTGCCGCACCGACCTGCACGTTGTCGAGGGCGACCTCGACCTGCCGGTCCTGCCGATCGTGCCCGGCCATCAGGTGGTCGGCGTGGTCGAGGCGCTGGGGGAGGGCTGTACGCGCCTCGCGGTCGGGGCGCGGGTCGGTGTGGCGTGGCTCCACGAGACGTGCGGCGAGTGTGGCTTCTGTGCACGCGGCCAGGAGAACCTCTGCGAGCGGGCGCGCTTCACCGGGTGGACGGCCGACGGCGGCTACGCCGACGCGCTCTGCGTTCCCGAGGAGTTCGCGGTCGCGCTACCCGACGCGCTCGGCGACCTCGAGGCGGCGCCGCTGCTGTGCGCCGGGGTGATCGGCTACCGCGCGTTGCGGCGCGCCGAGGTGGAGCCGGGGATGCGGGTGGCGCTCATGGGCTTCGGCGCCTCCGCGCACCTCGCCCTCCAGGTGCTGCGCCACTGGGGCTGCGAGGTCGTCGTGCTCACCCGCGGTGCCGGCCACCAGGAGCTGGCCCGCGAGCTCGGGGCCGACTGGGTGGGCGACGCCGCCGAGCTCCCGCCCCAACCGTGCGACGCGGTGGTGGTGTTCGCCCCGGCCGGGGAGCTGGTACCCGTCGCGCTCGACGTGGTGCGACCCGGCGGGACGGTCAGCCTGGCCGGGATCCACATGAGCCCGATCCCGTCCTTCGACTACGAGCGCCTGTGGCGGGAGCGGTCACTGCGCTCGGTCGCGAACATGACCCGCGCCGACGCCGAGGAGTTCATGGTCCTCGCCGACGTCGCGGGGGTCCGGGCCGAGACCGAGGTCTTCACGCTGGAACAGGCGAACGAGGCGCTGGCCGCGATCGCGGGCGACCGGGTACGCGGCGCCGCGGTGCTCGACCTGGGTTGAGGGCGCGCGACGCGCTCTTCTTGCCTGGGCGGTCAGGACGACGGAGTGACCGGGGTGCTGGTCGGTACCGGGACACTGGTCGGTACCGGGACCGTGGGCGAGAGCCCGGCACCACGTCGAGCCTTGCGGTACGCGGCGACATTGCGCGCCTCCGGGCCGACATACAGGTAGAGGCGTCTGGGGTCGCCCCACCCTTCGGGGGACTTCGGGTTGGCCTTCGCGGCGCGGGTCACGAGGTCCGTGAGGTCCGCCTTCGCCCAGTTGAGCCCGGCGACCCCCTTGCGCACGAGCGCGAGTTGCGTGATCGGTGGC
>JAWOIO010000095.1:0-3406 GCA_046484625.1 Acidimicrobiia bacterium | reverse complement strand
CCCGGCCCACGACCGCAAGGTCCGCGAGATCGAGGAGTGCGACGCCGAAGGCCGACGTCTGATCGGCACACTCAGCGAGGATGCCTTTCTCGCCGCCGGCGTGGCGCTCTACGCCGGGGAGGGGGCCAAGACCGACGGGTGCGTCAAGCTTGCGAACACGAATCCAGAGATCATCCGCTTCTTCTGCGCATGGCTCCGTCGCGTGTTCGAAGTGGAAGAGGCGCGACTCCGGGTGCACCTCTACCTGCACCAAGGTCTCGACCTTCGCCGCGCGCAGGCGTACTGGTCGGAGGTGACCGGGATCCCGGACTCCCAGTTCACCAAGCCGTACCGTGCGGTTCCCGATGGCGGGATCCGCCACACGAAGCACGTCTTTGGCTGCGCGACGGTCGCTTACGGGTGCTCGCGGACCCACCGTCTGATCATGGGTCTGATCCGCGCACTGCTATCGTCGGATGCCATTCCGGGGTAGCTCAATCGGCAGAGCGCTCGGCTGTTAACCGAATTGTTGTGGGTTCGAGTCCCACCCCCGGAGCACGTCGAGCGACCGAGCTCACATCTCCGCGAGACCCTGGACCACCTTGGCGAGCGACGAGAAGTCCTCGCGTCCGTAGCCGGCTGCGCTCGCGGCGCCGAGCAGTTGGCGCACGATCCCCGAGGTGAAGAGCGGCACCCCGGCCTTCGACGCGTGCGCGATCGCCAGGTCGAGGTCCTTGGCCATCAGGTCGGTCATGAACCCTGGAGCCCACCCGTTCGACGCCGGGCTTTCCGGGACCACGCCGGCAGCAGGGAGGCGGGTCCGCACCGCGACGCAGTCGCCGGTCGCATGGGTCAGGACCTCATGGAGCCGATGGAGGTCGACGCCCGCCTCGGCCGCCATCACGGTCGCCTCGGCCGTCGCGAGCATCTGGGCGGCGTAGACGAGGTTGTTGCAGAGCTTGACGACCTGGCCCATCCCGGGGCCACCCACGTGCACGATGCGGTCCGCGAACGCGTCGAGGACCGGACGCGCCTCGTCGAGCACGGCCTCGTCCCCGCCCACCATGAGGGTGAGCGTCCCCTTCTCCGCCCCGGCCGTGCCTCCGGACAGCGGAGCTTCGAGATACCGGCCTCCCGCGGCCTCCACGCGCCGATGCTGGTCCCGCTCCACCTCCGGGTCGATCGTGGAGGTGTCGACGACGATCGTCCCCGCAGTGAGCGCAGGGAGCGCGACGTCGAGGACGTCCTCGACTTCGGGGGAGCTGGGGACGCAGAGGATCATCATGTCGCTCGCGGCCGCGACCCCGGCCGGGCCGTCGCCCTCGACGGCTCCGAACGAGACCGCGGCGTCGATCGGCCCCCGTCCCCGCGACGACACCGTCACGTCGTGGCCGGCCGTGACGAGGTGCCGGGTCATCGGCAGCCCCATCGCTCCCAGTCCCACGAACCCGACGCGCATCGCTCCTCCTCGGCGTCCGAGCCGACCCACGCCGCCCGGCGACGGCGACGTTGACGGTACTCGGCCGAGGACTGGAACCCACCGGCGACATCCGCTCGGGAACGCGTAGGGTCGGAGAGTGTTCGACGCGCGCGTGTCCGAGTTGGGCCTGATCCTCCCGGGACCGTTCCCGCCCCACGACCCTCTCGATCCCGTCGTCGTCCACGGTGGGACGGCGCGGACGTCGGGGTGCCTCCCTCGGAACCACGACGGCGTGCTCCACGCCACCGGGCTGCTCGGACGCGACGTCGCGCCCGAGGTGGGGGTCGAGTGCGCCGAATGGTGTGCGCTCAACGCGCTGTCGCTCCTGCGATCCGAGCTCGGGTCGCTCGACGCGATCGAGCGGGTGCTCACGGTGCAGGGGTTCGTCGCGTGTACCGGCGAGTTCACCGCCCAACCGACGGTGGTCGACGGTGCGAGTCGGATCCTGCACGACGTGTTCGGTGCCAACGGGCGGCACACGCGCTCGGCGTTGGGGGTCGCGGCGCTGCCGCGCGGTGGACCGGTCGAGATCGAGGTCATCGTGGCACTCCGGGATCCACGATGACCTGCGTCATCGCACACGGGGACGCGACGTGACGAAGGGGCGCAACCCCGAGCTCGAGGTGATCAGCCTCCCGAACCTCGCGGAGCTGCGGGTCCGACTGCCGCGCATGCTGCTCGGGCTGTTCGTGCTCGGGACGGGTATCGCGCTCACCATCGAGGCCCGCCTCGGGGTGAGCCCATACGACGTCCTGCATCAAGGGCTCTCCGAGGTGACCGGTCTCTCGTTCGGCGTCGTCGTCGTCCTGCTCGGGTTGGCCATCCTCGTGGTCTGGATCCCGCTCGGCCAGCCGTTCGGGGTGGGCACCCTCATCAACACCCTGACGGTCGGCTTCATCGTCGACTTCTGGCTCGAGCTGCTCGGCCAACCCGAAGATCTGGTGCTGCGCTGGGCGATGCTGTTGGTCGGGGTGGTGGTCACCGCGTTGGGGATCGGGCTCTACATCGGGGCTGGTCTCGGCCCGGGCCCGCGCGACGGCCTGATGACGGGGATCGCCGCGAAGGGCCTTCCCCTCTGGGCCGTCCGCACCGGCCTGGAGCTCATCGCGCTGGTCGCGGGCTGGGCCTTGGGCGGGGACGTGGGCGTCGGCACGGTCCTGTTCGCGTTCGCGATCGGCCCGCTCGGCCACTGGTTCCTCAACCGCCTGCATCTCGGAGTGGGCGGCGTGGATCCAGATCCGTTGGCGACGGTCGGGGAGTGACGGTGCCATGACGGTACGGATCGGAGTGGTCGGTACGGGCTTCGGCGCGCGCGTCGTCGCTCCGGTCTTCGACGCGACCGAAGGGTGCGAGGTGGTGGAGGTCGTCTCGGCGCGCAGCGACGCCGACGTCGCCAACCTCTGCGACCGGCAGGACGTCGACCTCGTGACCGTGCACTCACCCCCGTTCCGGCACGTGTCCCACGTGCGGAGGGCGCTTGCGGCCGGGCACGCAGTGATGTGCGACAAGCCGTTCGGGAAGAACGACGGCGACGCGCAGACGATGCTCGCGGCGGCGGAGACGGCCGAGTGCCTGCACCTCGTCAACTTCGAGTTCCGCTACGACCCGATGCGGATCCTCCTGCGGTCGCTGATCCGCGACGGGGCGATCGGCCGGCCCGAACGCGTGCTGTGGACCCATTGGAGCTCGGGCTCGCGTGTGCCGCTCCGTCCCTACGGTTGGCTGTTCGAGCGGGCGCTCGGTGGTGGCTGGCTCGGAGCGTGGGGTTCGCACACGATCGACGCGCTCCGATGGATCTTCGGTGAGGTGCTCATCAGCCATGGGGAGGCGCGCACGGTCATCGACGAGCGTCCCGACGCCGAGGGGGTGCTGCACCATTGCGACGCCGAGGACTCCTTCACGGCCTGGCTCACGCTCGACGGCGGGACCGCAGTCACGATCGACTCC
>JAWOIO010000063.1:0-9409 GCA_046484625.1 Acidimicrobiia bacterium | reverse complement strand
TTGCCGCCTAGCGTCCGGATCGAGGAGGCGCGCGCGGGAGTGTGGACAACAGTATCGACGTCTGCTAGCATTCAACAAATGAAACAAGCGGTTTCATCTAATGAAACCGGCGCCGGGACGGCCTCGGGGCAGTACAAGACCGCCGTACTCCACAGGGCGCTGGACATACTCGAGGTCGTGGCCTTCGCGCGTCGGAGCCTCACGCTCCAGGAAGTTGCGGAGCGGACGGCCCTGCCCCGCGCCACGGCGTTCCGACTCCTTGCCAACCTCGTCGAGCGCGGCTACGTGCACCGGTCTGCATCGGGCACGTTCTCGCTCGGAAGCCGGGCCGGTCTACTTGGCGCACTTCCCCAAGGCAAAGCGCACCTTCGGGACATCGCGCTCCCGCGAATGCGCCAGATCCGCGACCACCACGGGCATACCGTCAGCCTGGCCCTCAGGATCGCCCACCAACTCCTGTACCTGGAAACGGTTGAAGGCACGCAGGCGCTGCGGTTCGTGGAACCTGTAGGTGCGACAGGACCGCTCCATGCGACAGCTCTCGGTAAGTCCTTACTGGCTTGGGCAGAGCCATCGACGCGTTCCACCATCCTCGCCAAGCTCGACTACGAGCGGTTCACGGACTCGACCATCAGGAGCGCCAAGGCGTTTCGCGACGAACTCGAGCGCGTGCGAGAGCGCGGCTATGCCGTCGACGACGAGGAGTCCGTCGCCGGCGCGCGTTGCGTGTCTGCACCGATTCTCGACGCTACCGGAATCCCGATCGCCGCCATGAGCGTCTCCGCGCCGCTCGCGGCCCTGGACACCTCCGCCGCTGCTCTCGTCGCTGCGGAACTGCAGCGGGCCTGTTCGGAGATCGCCGATCTCATCAAGGAGGACGCCAGCATGGAGTGATCGGTTGGGTTCGCCGCCTGTCTCGACTCTCGACCTCAACACCCGGAGGTAGACCATGTCCCATACGAAACGGAAGCTTCTCGGCCGAATCACGGCACTCGTACTCGTGCTGTCGTGGTTCGGGGTGTTCGCCCAGGCACAGATGTGTGGCGAGGACACCATCAACTTCGCGCGACCAGAAGACATCACCGCTGGACTCGATACGTCCAACCACTTCAACCTCGTCAACTTCGGTCTAGAGCGCCACTTCTACGACTACCTCGTCGAACTCGATCCCGAAGGGAACTTGCATCCGAGCCTGGCCACGTCATGGGAAACCAGCGATGACGGACTCACGTGGACGTTCCACCTGCGCGACGATGTCACGTTCCACAACGGAGAGGCCTTCACGTCTGCCTCCGTCAAGGCGACTCTGGACCGCTTCCTGAGTGACCAGGCATTTGCACAGGGCTTCCTCTGGGCAGATCTCGCCAGTGTCGAGACGCCCGACGACCAAACCGTGCTCATCCACACCAAGAACGCGTTCGGCCCGATCGTCTCGAACCTGACGACCACCCCGATGCTCCCGGCCCAAGCGCTGGCCGAGCAAGGTGACGCGTTCTGGGAACAACCGATCGGAACCGGTCCGTTCTCGTTCGGTGAGTGGGTTCGGGGCGATCGCATCGTCCTTGTAGCGAACGAGAACTACTGGCGCGACGGGATGCCGGCGGTTGGCTGCATCGTGTACCGCCCGATCCTCGACCCGTCCACTGCGTTGGCCGCGTTCCAGAGCGGCCAGGTCGACATCGTCGACTCCGTGCCGCCCGACCTGGTGTCCGTCTACGAGATGGTGCCCGGCACGCAGATCGTTCGTGGCCTGGCGTGGGATCAGCTGTACCTCGGCATCAAGGTGGACAAGGCGCCGTTCACCGACGAGCGCGTTCGCCAAGCCCTGAACTACGCCATCGACCGCCGCGGCATCGTCGACAACATCATGGACGGCGGACGGGCGTCGGTCGGTCTCGCCCCGCAAGGCGCGCTCGGATTCCACGACGGCCTCGAGGTCTTCGCGTACGACCCGGAGCGCGCGCGCGCGCTCTTGGCAGAAGCTGGTGTCTCGAACGTGCGCATCCGCTTGATCGCACCAGAGGCTTGGTACCCGAAGATTCGTGAGGTGACCGAGGTCATCCGCTCGAACCTGGCCGACGTTGGCATCGAGACCGACCTCCAGATCATGGAAGGCGGTGCGTTCATCCAGGCGCGTGGTGCCGGTGACTACGACCTGTACCTCACGGGTGGCTCGAGCATCGCAGCCGACCCCGACTTCCTCGCCTTCCAGCGCGTCAACGGCGATGTCTTCAAGAGCGGTTACGTCGACGAAGAGACGTTCGGGCTCATCCAGCAGGCCCGGAATACCACCGACCGCGACCAGCGCGCAGCGCTCTACCGCGATGCGCAACAACGCATGTACGAACAGGCCGCGCCGTTCATCTGGCTGTTCCAGATGGAGAACATCTACGCACTCAACGACGACATCGGCGGCTTCGTGTTCGCGCCGAACAAGATCTTCGATCTCCGTACGGCGTCGTTGCAGCAGTAGCCTTCATCGCCTTCGGGTCGAGAATTCCACTCTCGACCCGAAGGCGCCGATGGAACACTCGAGGGGACTGCCCTGCTCCGCTACCTGACTCCGTATCTGCTCCGATTCATCCTGATTCTGCTCGGGGTGACGGTGTTGGTGTTCCTCATCCTTCACCTCACACCAGGTGACCCCGCGCGGCTGATGCTGCCTGACGGCGCCAGCGACGAGGCCGTAGCCGAGATGCGTCGCACGCTCGGGCTCGATCGCCCTCTACCGCAGCAGTACGCCACGTACCTCGGGGGACTCCTCGCAGGCGACCTCGGCACGTCACTTCGACACCGGGTGCCCAACGCCGAGATCATCGGCAGTTACTTGCCGAACACCCTGCGGCTGGCGTTCGCGGCGATCGCGATGGCGACGCTGGTGGGTGTGCCGCTCGGCGTGCTTGCCGCGCTGACCCGGAATTCGGTGTGGGACATCGGCTCGCTCATCGTGGCGCTTCTGGGTCAGAGCCTCTCCCCGGTCGTTCTCGGGCCGCTCCTGATCTTCGCCTTCGCAGTACGGCTCAAGTGGCTGCCCGCGTTCGGAGCGGACAGCGCTGCGTCGATCGTGCTTCCCGCGATCACTCTGGGCGCGCCCCTCGTTGCACTCCTTACGCGGCTCACACGCGCGTCGGTGCTCGAAGTCCTGAACGAGGACTACGTGCGCACGGCAAGGGCGAAAGGACTGCGGCGCCGAGACGTGGTGGTGCGGCATGTCATGCGCAACGCCATGGCCACCGTCGTGACCGTGCTCGGGCTGCAACTCGGCACGGTGCTCGGAGGTGCGGTAGTGACGGAAACGATCTTCGCGTACCCAGGAGTTGGCAGGCTCGCCATCGATTCCATCCTCGCCCGCGATTTCCCGCTCGTGCAGTCGATCACGTTGATCGTGTCGTTCCTCTTCGTGCTGGTGAACCTACTGGTAGACCTGAGCTACTACTGGTTCGACCCGCAGCTCCGGTACCGGTGAGCCGTGCGAAACCGACTTCGTAGGCGCCTCTTCCGGAGCATCCCGTTCGTCGCTGGGACGATCTTGATGTCGTTGGTGCTAGCCAGTTCCGTCATCGGCCCATATCTAAGCCCACACGACCCGTACCGCGCCGAAGTCACCCGTCGGCTGCTGCCACCGGGTATCACGGACGCACCCAAAGCAGACGACCGTTTCCCCCTCGGAACCGACCAAGTGGGCCGGGACATCCTGACGCGCCTTCTCCTCGGAGGTCGATGGAGCCTTGGCATCGCCCTGGTAGCGACGGCGGCCGCAGCCATCGTCGGCGTCGTCGTCGGCGTCATCGCGGGATTCGTCGGGGGGATCACGGAACGCATCGTGATGGGGTTCGCCGATGTGCAGCTCTCGATTCCCGCCGTGCTCCTCGCGATCGCGGTCGTTGCCGTGCTGGGTCCGAGCATTCGCAACTTGGTGCTGGTCCTGATCTTCACCGGCTGGGTCGTCTACGCGAGAACGGTTCGCGCGCAGGTTCTCACCGTGAAGCACCGTGATTTCATCCAGGCAGCGAAAGCACTGGGGGTAGGCCAACTGCGCATGTTGTCGAACCATGTCCTTCCCAACGTGCTTGCTCCGGTCATCATCATCTTCTCGCAACAACTCGGCTTCATGATCTTGATGGAGACGGCTCTGAGCTTCCTAGGGCTCGGCATCCAGCCGCCCACTCCAAGCTGGGGCAGCATGATCAACGAAGCTCGCCTCTACCTTCCCATCGCCCCGTGGGCCGTCATGTTCCCCGGAATCGCGTTGATGATCACCGTGCTTGGCGTCAACCTCCTTGGCGATGGGCTGCGCGACGCCCTCGACCCGAAGACGAGGGCATGAGCAGCGCCATGACGACATCCAGCCGTCGACCATTGCGCATCGGCATCGCCTCGATCATGCAAGAGTCGAACACGTTCAATCCCGTGCCAACACGGTTGGCGGCCTTCCATGCCGACTACTTCCTGCGGGGCACGGAAGTGTTCGAGCGCCTCGACGGTGCCCAAGTCGAAGTCGGTGGCTTCCTCGACGTGCTTCGCTCCGCAGCAGCCCAGCCGGTTCCGTTGCTGGCTGCCCATGCCTGCTCCGGTGGTGTGGTCGAGGACGTCGCCTTCATGACGATGCTCGACGAGCTCGTTGCCCGGTGCGAGGCCGACGGTCCGTTCGACGCGCTCCTTCTAGCGCTGCACGGCGCCATGGCCAGCGAGAGCGAGCCGGATGCCGAGGGCGCCCTGCTCGAGACGCTCAGAAGGCGCTTCCCCGGCGTGCCGATCGCCGCGAGCCTCGATCTCCACGCCCACGTCACCCCACGCATGGTGGCCAACGCCGACCTCCTCGTGGCATACCAGGCGTATCCCCACACCGACATGCGCGAGACGGGGCAGAGAGCCGCCGAGCTGCTACTGGCCATGCTCGGCGGGAAGATCAGACCGCAGACTGCGCTCGCGAAGCTTCCCTTGATCGTGAGCCCCGTCAACGCTCGCACGGGAATCCCTCCCCTCGACGCCATCGTCGAAGAAGCCCGTCGTCATGAGGACGAGGGGAACGCTCTGGCAGTGTCGTTGTTCCCCGTACAGCCATGGTTGGACGTACCCGACCTGGGGTTCGCCGCGCTCGTCGTCACAGACGGCGACGAGGCCTCGGCCAGAGCCATCGCGGACGATCTTGCCGAGAAGGTGTGGGCCGTACGAGACGCCTTCGAACCCGAACTCGTGCCGTTGTCGGACGCCCTTGCACTGGCTCGCAACGAGTCTGCATGGCCCACCGTGATCGGAGATGCAGGCGACGCCCCTAGCTGTGGCGCCACGGGGGACAGCCCCGTGGTCCTGCGAGCGTTGCTCGAAGCTCGCTTCGACGAAATCGCTGGCGATGTACTCGTCACACTCTGTGATCCGCCAGCCGCGCGTGCCGCTGCTGCGGCCGGCATCGGAGCCTCGGTCGTGGTGGACGTCGGTCACGCCCTCACCCGAGCAAGCGACGACCGCGTACGGCTCGAGGGCAAGGTCGTGGCGTTACGCGACACCCCGTTCACGCTCGACGGGCCCGGCGCTCACGGCATGCCGCTCAACGCCGGGCAGATGGCCGTCATCCGGGTGGGCGCATTGCACGTCGTTCTCACCTCCATCCCGGCCATGGAATGGGATCCGTCCCCCTACCGCGCCGTCGGTCTCGCTCCTGAGACGTCCGCCATCACGTTCGTCAAGTCCCCTTCCCACTTCCGCGTGGCGTATCAGCCGATCGCGCGGCACGTACTCATCGCCGACACGCCCGGTGCCAGTCGCTGCAACATGCGGCGACTGCACTTCACCCGCGTCGGACATCCGCTCTACCCCGTCGAGGAGGGGTTCCGCCATGCGACTTGAGAACAAGGTAGCGATCGTCACCGGGGCGGGGCGAGGGATCGGTCGTGCGATCGCCCGCGGCTACGCAGCCGAAGGCGCCCGGCTCGTCATCACGGGCCGGACCTCGACCGAGATCGAATCGGCCGCAGACGAGATCCGCACCACGGGCCGCGACGCGATCGCCGTAACCGCCGACATCCGCAGCGCCCACGACGCCAATGCCGTGGCGTCCGCAGCGCTCGAGACGTTCGGCCGCATCGATGTCCTGGTCAACAACGCCGGCACCACCGTGATCAAGCCCTCGCTCGACGTCTCGGAAGACGACTGGGACCTGGTCATGGACACCAACGTCAAGGGCACGTTCCTCATGGCCCAAGCCGTCGCCCGTCCGATGATCGACGGCTCCGGCGGAGCCATCATCAACATCGGATCCATCGCGTCGTTCGTCGGAATGCCAGGCAGGGCGGTGTACTGCGCGTCGAAAGGCGCCATCCACCTGCTGACGCGCGCGCTTGCCACGGAATGGGCCCCACACGGCATCCGCGTCAACTGCCTCGCGCCGGGGTACGTCCGGACCGAGGGCCACGAACGGTTGGTCGCGCAGGGGTTCATCAGCCGCGAGCGCCTGGCGGCGGCCACACCGGCCGGCCGCGTTGCCGCAGTGGACGAGATCGTCGGCCCCGCCGTGTTCTTGGCCAGCGATGACGCCCGCTTCGTTCACGGCGCAACCCTACTCGCCGACGGTGGCTGGGTTGCGGACGCGCACGTTCCGGGGCAACCCGCGCCGTGAGCACTCCGATGGGCGTGGGCGTGATCGGACTTGGCATGTTCGGCCGGTTGCACTGCCGGGCCGTGGCCGAACACCATCGCCTCACGCTGGCCACCGTGTTCGATACCGATAGCGCCACTGCGGCCGAGGTCGCGGGAACCTGGAACGCCCGGGCGGCGCGGGATCTTCAAGACCTCGTGCGAGACCCGTCGATCGAGGCCGTCATCGTCTGCACACCCGAAGACCGGCACGTCGAGCCGGTGCGGGCCGCTCTCGAAGCCGGGAAGCACGTCTTGGTGGAGAAGCCACTCACGACCGAGTCCGCGTCTGCCGCGGCGCTTGCCGAGCTTGCCGAACGCAATCGTCTGGTCCTGCTGGTCGGCCACATCCTGCGCTTCGATCCGCGCTACGTGCACGCGCGCGAAGCCGTGGCGAGTGGTCGGCTCGGACCTCTGGGGCACATCTGGGCCAGGCGAAACAACCCAAGGTCGGCGGCGCGCCGCGTCGGTGGACGCGTCTCATTGGTGTTCTATCTGGGGATCCACGATATCGACGCGGCACTGTGGATCGCAGGCGACGCTCCAGAGAGCGTCTTCGCGCGCTCCAGCGCCGTCGTGAACCGAGATCTCGGGGTCGAGGACGGTCTGTTCGCGTTACTGCGTTTGGCTGGTGGCGCCGTGGTGAGCCTCGAGTCCTCGTGGGCGATGCCAGAGCAGCTCGGCAGCCGTGTCTACGGTGGCCTCGACGTCGTCGGCCGTGACGGCATGGTGAAGGTGGATCTCGACCGGCCCGGGCTCTACGAGGTCGGGGCGAACGGATCGAACGCCATCGACCCGAACATCTGGCCCGTCGTCAACGGTCGCCTCGAAGGCGACCTCGTGCGTGAGGTCGACCACTTCGCCAGGTGCGTGCTCGACGGTGCAACCCCTATCGTCCCGTCCCAAGACGCGGTCACCGCCGTTCGGGTCGCGGAAGCCATCCTCCGATCCGCACGTACCGAAGAAGTCGTTCGCCTATGACGAACCGCCGTCGACCCGAACGGCAAGAGAGGTGGAGCACGTGACGAAGTTCCCGGAGTCTGCCAAGTGGTACGAGCGAGCGCGCGCGTCGCTTGCTGGCGGCGTGAGCAGCCAGTTCCGTGCCGGATCGCCGCATCCGATGTTCTACCAGCGCGGCGAAGGACCGTACATCTGGGATGTCGACGGCAATCGCTTGCTCGACTTCACACTGTCGCAGGGACCGCTGATCCTCGGCCACTCGCACCCCGAGGTTCTGGCCGCGATCAGCCGGGCGATGAGCCACGGTCAGCTGTTCGCCGGGCAGTACGAAGAGGAAGTCCTTCTGGCCGAAACGCTGCAGCGCCTGATCCCATCGGCCGAGCGCATCAGGTTCAGCTCCACCGGATCCGAAGCGAACCACATCGCGCTGCGCCTTGCGCGCTTCGTCACCGGGCGTCCGAGGTTCATCAAGTTCGAGGGCCACTACCACGGCTGGTTCGACAGCGTCTCGTTCAACGTGAACCCACGCGAAGACCAGATGGGCGCACCGGGCGATTCACCGGCCGTGCCGTGGGGTGGCGGCATTCCCGAAGAGCTGGCCGACACGGTGGTGCCACTGCCGTGGAACGACCTCGACGTCGTCGAACGGACGCTCGCACGTGAGGGCGACACGATCGGAGCGATCATCACCGAGCCCGTCATGTGCAACCAAGGCTGCATCGAACCGGAAGCCGGCTATCTCCAAGGGTTGCGTTCCCTGTGCGACCGATACGGCGTCGTGCTGATCTTCGACGAGATCATCACCGGCGTCCGGCTGGATCTTGGCGGCGCACAGCGCTACTACGGGGTCGTTCCCGATCTTGCCGTGTTCGGCAAAGCGTTGGCATCCGGGCTCCCGCTGAGCGCGGTCGTCGGGCGCGAGCGCTTCCTCCGTCCCGTTACAGAGAACGCCGTGTACCACGCAGGCACCGTCAACAGCAACAACATCTGCGTGGCAGCAGCAGCTTCCACGATCCAGGTACTGGAGCGCGACGGTGCGGCCGCCCACAAGCGCATCACGCGCCTTGGAAGCGCGTTGCGTGACGGACTTCGTGAACTCGGGGAGCGGCACGGGCTGCCTATTCGCGCACAAGGTCCCGGACCCATGTTCCATCTCGGTTTCACGAACGAGACACGGATCCACGACTACCGAGCGACGCTCTCGTACGACGCAGCCATGCTCGGTCGGTTCACCGCAGAGATGCTCGACCGTGGCGTTCGCTTGATCGGACGGGGCCTCTGGTACATCTCCGCGGCTCACGACGAAGGACATGTCGACCAGGCACTTGCGGCCGCCGACGAGGTGTTCCGAGAGTTGGCGGCCCAGGCGTGAGGACCGTCCCGCGCCGGTACCGTGCGACGCACCCCCGCCGTGGCGTTGGAGGGCGCCCGTGAGCGCGCGGGTCCTGCTGGCCGGGCTGTTCCACGAGACCCACACGTTCCTCGAAGGGACCACACCACTCGACGCGTTCGAGATTCGGGAAGGTGCCGAACTGCTCACCGCCCGCGGAGACGGCTCCCCCATCGACGGCTTCCTGGAAGTCGCCGAGCGGCACCGCTGGCAAGTCGTCCCGACGATCGACATGCGCGCGACGCCAAGCGCCACGGTCGAAGACGAGGCGTTGGAAGCCTACTGGCGAGTCCTCCGCGAACACCTCACGCGCGCGGTTTCGGACGGCTTCGACGCCTTGTTCCTGGTCCTCCACGGCGCCATGGCGAGTGCCTCGTTTCCCGACGTCGAGGGTGAGGTGCTCACGCGCATCGCGCACGTCCTGGG
>JAWOIO010000062.1:0-11123 GCA_046484625.1 Acidimicrobiia bacterium | reverse complement strand
CTGACGATCGAGATGCGCGACGGCATCGTCGATGCCGTGCGCTCGGCCCGCCAGGACTCGGATGTGCGCGCGCTGCTCATCACCGGCGTGGGCGACGCGTTCTGTTCCGGGATGGACCTCACGGCATCGACGGTCACCAAGGCCGCCGAGCCGGGCTACGAGACCCGCAGCACCTCCGAGGCCCTGCGGGTCGGCGTGCAGGCGTTCATCCGCGAGCTGTGGGAGCTCGACAAGCCGACGATCGCCGCGGTCAACGGCGCAGCCGTCGGGCCCGGCGCGCACCTCGCGCTGGCGTGTGACTTCGTCGTGGTGCACGAGCGCACCCGGTTCATGTGGTCGTTCGCCAAGTGGGGACTGGTCGTCGACGCGGGAGGTGCGTACCTGCTCCCCCGGCTCGTCGGGCTGCCGCGGGCGAAGGCGATGGTCATGCTGGGCGAAGGTGCGACCGGCCAGGACGCCGTCGACCTCGGCCTCGCGTACCGCTGCGTCCCCGAAGCCGAGCTCGCCGGCACCGCCACCGAGCTCGCCGTTCGGCTGGCGTCCGGCCCGACCCGATCGCTCGGGCTCTCGAAGCGCCTCCTCAACGAGTCGTTCGAGACCGACCTCGGCCGGTCGCTCGACCACGAGGGCTCGTTCCAGTCGCTGGCGGCGACGTCGGCCGACCTGATGGAGGGGATGGCCGCGTTCCGCGACCGTCGCGACCCCGACTTCACCGGTCGCTGAGCCTCCGGTGCTCCACGCCCGAACCCCGGGCGCCACTTGCTCCGGAGGCCGGGGCCGCCGGTAGTGTCTGACGTCCACGTCAGGGAACAGTCGGCGCAGCCCCTCGACGAAGTCGAGGATCACGTCGAAGAGGAGCGGAGCAGGATGGGTCAGTTCGACGGCAAGGTCGCGATCGTCACCGGAGCCGGCCGCGGGATCGGTCGCGAGGAGGCGCTCCTGTTCGCCCGTGAGGGCGCGGCGGTCGTCGTGAACGACCTCGGGGGTGCCCGATCCGGGGAAGGCACCGACGCCGGGCCCGCCCAGGAGGTCGTCGACGAGATCACCACCGCCGGAGGCAAGGCCGCCGCGAACACCGACGACATCTCGAGCTGGGCCGGTGCGGAGAACCTGATCAACCAGGCAGTGGAGACCTTCGGCGGTCTCGACGTGCTCGTGAACAACGCCGGGATCCTGCGCGACAAGATGAGCTTCAACATGACCGAGGACGAATGGGACACGGTCATCCAGGTGCACCTCAAGGGCCACTTCGCCCCGTCGCACTTCGCCGGCGCCTACTGGCGCCAGAAGTCCAAGGACACGGGCGAGTCCGTGAACGCGAAGATCGTGAACACCGCCTCGGAGTCCGGCCTCTACGGCAACGCCGGGCAGGCCAACTACGCCGCCGCGAAGGCAGGCATCGCCGCGCTCACGATCGTGCTCGCCCGTGAGCTCGAGCGGTTCGGCGTCCGGGCCAACGCGATCGCACCGGTCGCGCTCACCCGCCTCACCGAGGACCTCATGGGGGGCGGCGCCGACGAGGAGATGAAGGCCAAGCTCGACCCCGCGAACGTGGCCGCCGCCGTCGGTTGGCTCGCGTCGGACCTGTCCGACGGGGTGACCGGCCAGGTCGTGAAGATCCAGGGCGGTGTCGCCCAGATCGTCCAGGGCTGGCGCCCGGTGACCCAGATCACGAGCGACGACGCCTGGACGATCGAGTCCATCGCGGCGGGGCGCGACGCGCTCTTCGCCAAGACCGACCCGGGCGTCCCGCCGTTCTTCTTGCAGTTCGAGGCCTGATCGTGGGCTTCGGGATCGTGGGATTCGGGAGCTGAACGTGCAGCTCGGGTGGGGACCGGAGGAAGTCGCGTTCCGCGACGAGCTCGTCGCGTTCCTCGAGGCGCACGCGCCCGAGGAGGCCCTCGCCGGGTACGAGATGATGGACCACGGCTCGAACGACGCCGGGCCCGAGATCGTCCCCGAGTGGTCACGTCGGTGGCAGGCCACGCTGTTCGACCACGGATGGATGATCCCCGGCTACCCGCCCGAGCACGGCGGGCGCAATGCCACGCCGGTGCAGACGCTCATCTACCTCGAGGAGATGTCGCGACGACGCATCCCCCGCTCGCTGCACTTCCCCGGATACGCGATCGTGGCCCCGAGCCTGCTCGAGTTCGGCAACGAAGCGCAGCAGGGGCTCGTGCCGACCGCGATCCGCGGCGACACGATCTGGTGCATCGGCATGAGCGAGCCGAACGCCGGCTCGGACCTCGCCGGCCTGCAGACCCGGGCGGTGCTCGACGGCGACCGCTTCATCGTGAACGGACAGAAGGTCTGGACGTCGTACGCGACCGTCGCCCAGAAGTGCATGGTGTACGTGCGCACCGACCCCGATGTGCCGAAGCACAAGGGGATCAGCAGGCTGATCCCCTTGTGCTTCGGCACAAGGGGATCAGCCTGCTGATCGTCGACATGGGCACCCCGGGGATCGAGGTGCGGCCCCTGCGGCATCTCACCGGGGCCGCGCACTTCGCCGAGGTGTTCTTCACCGACGTCGAGGTCCCGGTCGAGAACCTGGTCGGTGAGCTCAACGGCGGGTGGCGCATCACCCAGGGTTCGCTCGCGCACGAGCGCGCCGGGCTGTGGGTGGAGAGCGTGTCGCGCCTCGAGTCCACCGTCGGCCTCCTGGTCGACCTCGCTCACCGACAGGGCCTCGCCGACGACGCCGGCATCCGTCGACGGATCGCAGCGATGTACGAGCAGGCGGCGTCGCTGCGCGCGCTCGGTTACAAGGGCTTCGCGAGCTTTGCCCAGGGATCGTCGGCACCCGAGCACTCGTACATGAAGATGGCGACGTCCGAGCTCGGCAAGGAAGCCTGCGAGCTCGGGATGGAGCTCCAGGGCGCCTACGGGGCGGTGCGCGACCTGGAACGCGGCGAGGACCAGGGCCGCTGGGTCCAGAGCTTCTTCCTCGGCTTCGCGAACACCGTCGCCGGAGGATCGTCGGAGATCCAGCGCAACATCATCGCCCAACGTGTCCTCGGACTGCCCAGATCATGAGTAGGCGATCATGAGTAGGCGATCATGAGTCGGCGATCATGAACCTCTCGCTCTCCGACGACCAACAGCTCCTGCGCGACACCGCGCGCACGATGCTCGCGAAGGAGTGCCCCACGACGCTCCTGCGCGCCCACATCGACGATCCCACGGCCGCCGATCCGCTCTGGGAGCGCCTCAGAGACTTCGCCGCGCTCGCAGACGGTCCGTGCACCGACCTGTGCCTCTTCCTCGAGGAGCTCGGCTACGTCGCGGCCCCCGGGGTGTTCCTCCCGACGGTCGCGCTCGCCGCACCCGTCCTCGCGGCCGCCGGTGACGAACGTCTCCAGTCGGTCGTGGACGGGACGGCGACCGCGACCCTGGCGCTGGCGGGTGCCGACGGGACATGGCGCACCAACGCCGAGCCGGTGAAGACGTTCGTTGCCGAGGCCGACCGCGTCGACTGGATCGTGGTCGTCGACGGGGGCTCGGGGACCGACGCGGAGGTGCGCGTCCTCGCGCCGGGCGACGCCGACCTCCGACCCGTCGGGACCATCGACTTCTCCCGTCGGATGTTCGAGGTCGAGGCGCCCTCGGGTGATGCCCACCAAGTCGGCGCCGCCGCGATCGACGCCGCCGTGATCGATGCCACGATCGTCCGGGCGACGGTGGCCGCGGCCGCGGAGCTCGTCGGGACCGCGCGCCGGACGTTCGACATGTCGCTCGCATACGCCAAGGAGCGCATCCAGTTCGACGTCCCCATCGGGTCGTTCCAGGCCATCCAGCACCGGCTGGCCGAGTGCTCGCTCGGCGTCGAGCGGGCGATCGCGGCGGTGCAGTACGCCGCGTTGGCCGTCGACGCCGACGACGCCGACCAGGTCCGGGCCGCGCACGTCGCCAAGGCGGCCGCCGGGAGCGCCGCGACGAGGGCCGCCAAGGACGCCCAGCAGGTGCACGGCGGCATCGGATACACGTGGGAGCACGACCTGCATCTGTTCACGCGGCACACCTACGGCTCCGAGCACTGGCTCGGCACGACCTCCTGGCACCACGACCGCCTCGCCGAGCTCCTGTTCGACTGACGAGCGACCCGCTGGGGGCGACACCCCGGGCTTCTCGGCACGATCGACGTTGCACAGCAACAACCAGCGTGCCGAGAACGGGGTGGGTCAGATGATGCGGCTCGCCCGACCCTCCCAGTGCGGCTCACGCAGGACGCGCTTGAGCACCTTGCCGTTGGGCTGGCGCGGCAGCTCGTCGACCAGCTCGAAGCTCTTCGGGACCTTGTAGTCCGCCAGGTGCGCGCGGCAGTGCGCCGCGAGCGCGTCGTCGGGAACGCTCGTGCGCACCTCCACGACCGCGTGGAGACGCTCGCCGTGGCGCTCGTCCGGGATACCGAACTCCGCGCAGTCGACGACCTCGGGATGGCTGTGGAGCACCTCCTCGATCTCACGCGGATACACGTTGACGCCGCCGCTGATGACGAGGTCGGCCGCGCGGTCAGTGAGGAAGAGGTACCCGTCGGCATCGAGGTGCCCGATGTCGCCCACGCTGAAGGCATCGTCGCGCCAGGCCTCGGCCGTCTTGTCGGGGTCGTCGTGGTACTGGAACCGCATGCCCCCGGGGGGACGGACGTAGATCATCCCGGTCTCGCCGGTCGGCACCGACTCGCCCGCCTCGTCGAGGATCCGGATCTCGACGCCCGGCCACGGGGTGCCCACGCTCCCCGGCCGCTCGAGCCACTCCGCCATCGAGATGCGGGTCGCGCCGCCTTCGCTCATCCCGTAGAGCTCGGCGATCTCGCACGGGGCGAGCGCGTCGATGATCCGGTGCTTCACGTCGATCGGGCACGGCGCACCGGCGTGCACGATGATCCGCAGGCTCGTGAGATCCACGGTCGCGCGCTCGGCCTCGGGGACCTCGAGGATGCGGATGAAGTGCGACGGCACCATGAAGCTGCATGTCACCCCGCGACGGGCGACGAGCGCCAGCCACTCGCGCGCGTCGAACGCGCGCAGCACGACCATCGGCGCACCCACGTACAACGCGGCCATCGCCCAGCCGCCCGGTCCGCCGTGGTACGCGGGACCGGAGAGGATGTAGCGGTCGTCCGAGGTCCAGCCCCAGAGCGCGACCTGACCCTCCATGTTGCGCGCCGCGGCGTCCGGGTCGGACACCCCGTGGACGACACCCTTGGGTCTTCCGGTCGTGCCGGACGTGTAGAAGATCGGTGATGCGAGCCCGCCGACGTCGGTCGCCACCGCGCGGTCGGAGGCGGCGGCGACGGCGCGCTCGAACCCCTCCCCCAGCCCGGGCTGGGGATCGCCACCCACCACGAGGAGCGAGCAGCCGGGCGTGGCCGCGAGCGCGGGTCCGAAGTGCTCGGCCAGCTCGGCGTGGGCGACGAGCACCTGCGCGCCCGAATCGCCCAGGATGTAGGCGAGCTCGTCGGTCTTCAGGTGCCAGTTGACGAGCACCACCGACGCGCCGAGCTTCGTCGCGGCGGCCCAGGTCTCGAAGAACTCGAACCCGTTGGGGAGCATGATCGCGACCCGGCCGTCGGCCCCGACGCTTCGCTCGGACAGCGCGCCGGCGAGCGCTCCCGCCCGCGCCTCGAGCTCCCCGAACGTCCGCACCTCGTCGTCGAGCAGCATCGCGGGGCGGTCCGGCTCCGTCCGAGCCCACGCGCTGATGCCACGGACCGGGGCGCTCTGCTCATCGGCCATGCGTAACCTCTCATCCGGGAAAGGCCGCCAGGTTACGATGCCGCTGACACGGGCGTCAGGTACACCGAACGCCCGGTGCGCCCGACCCGGGGACGCCTCGACGAACGCCGCGACGAACAGGCCGACGAACTCGATGGGAGACGCGATGGGGGACGCGTTCCTCACCGAAGGGGAGCACGCCGCCGTCGAGGCCGCCGCCGACGCGCTCATCCCACCTCTCGAAGACCACCCGGGCGGTGCCGCGCTCGGGGTCGCCGACTACGTCGACGGGCTGCTCAGCGCGTTCGACGTCCACCCGCCCAGGATCTTCGCGGGTGGTCCGTTCTCGGGTCGCAAGGGGGGCGAGCCGGGCTTTGCGACGTTCCTCCCGCTCGGACGGCACGAGGAGCTCGCGTGGCGCACCCGCATCGAGGGCTCGCGCGGCATCCCCGAACGCGAACGCAACGGCCCGACCCGCGGCTGGCAGGAGATCTACCGGGACGGCCTCGCCGAGCTGGGCGACGACTTCCCGGAATGCGAGCCCGGTGAGCGGCTCCGGCGCCTGCGCGAGCAGCCCGAGCTCCTGGGCATCCTGCATCCGCACGCCTGCGAGGGCGCCTACGGGGCACCCGAGTACGGGGGCAACCGCGACCTCGCAGGCTGGCGCGCCATCGCCTACGAGGGCGACGTGCAGCCGCGGGGCTACACCGACGAGCAGGTGACGGGACGTGACTGAACGCGACTGCGACGCGGTGATCATCGGCAGCGGCCCCGCGGGCGCCACGGTCGCCGACGTGCTCACCGCCGCGGGCAAGTCCGTGATCATGCTCGAGAAGGGACGCAACCACCTGCTGTCGCTCGACGCCCCCTTCGGGCCGCTCGGTGAGGTCAGCAACGACGAGATCAAGCTCACGACCCGCCACTTCCTCGGCCCCGATCCCTGGCTCGAGCCGCGCACCTTCCGCCACTCCGAGGCCGACGGCGACCGCCTGCACACCGGCGAGGTGAACAACCTCCCCTCGACCGTCGGGGGCGGGGGCTTCCACGCCGACGGGAAGCTCCCCCGCTTCCGCGAGGTGGACTTCCGTGCGCGCTCGGAGCTCGGACCGATCGAGGGCGCCGACGTCGTCGACTGGCCCCTCGACTACGACGAGCTCGAGCCCTACTACTCCGAGGCGGAGCGGCTCGTCGGCGTGGCCGGCGACGCGCGGGCCAACCCGTTCGCGGCGTGGCGCTCCGGGCCGTACCCGATGCCGCCCGGTCCCGACATGTTCTGCGCGGTCGTCACGTCGCAGGCCGCCACCGAGCTCGGGTACCACCCGTACCGGGCCCCGACCGGTGTGAACAGCGTCGAGTACGACGGCCGTCCCGCCTGCAACAACTGTGGCTTCTGCGGTTTCTACGGCTGCCCGATCGAGGCGAAGGGCGACCCGGTGGCGCCGCTGCGCCACGCCCTCGTGACCGGTCGCTGCGAGATCCGCCCGGAGTCCTACGTGACCGAGATCGTGCGCGACGCCGGCGGACGGCGCGCGACTGGCGTCCGCTATCTCGACGCGCATGGCGAGGCCCACGAGGTGACCGCCGAGCACGTCGTGCTCGGCGCCGGCGCGTTCGAGACGCCGCGCCTGCTGCTGCGCTCGGAGATGGGGAATCCCGACGTCGTCGGGCGCTACCTGATGGTCCACTTCCAGACGCTGGCGCTCGGCATCTTCGGGTTCCGCCTGCACGCGCACCGCGGGCGGTCCGTCACCCACCTCATGGACGACCCGATGCTCCTCGACGACGTCGCGATCGCCGCCGCTCGCGATGCCGGCCTCCCCTACTTCCGGGGCGGGATCGTGGAGCACGGCGGCGCGGCCCACCCGATCATGGAGGCGGTGCACCTCCCGATGGGCGAGGGACACACCCGCGGCATGCTCGAGTCGCCGATGCGCGATCGGATGGTCGTGTTCACGATGCAGGGCGAGGACCTGCCCCAGGTCACGAACCGCATCGACCTCGACCCGCACGTCACCGACGTCTGGGGCTTCCCGGCCGGTCGGGCGACGTACCGTCCCCACCGCCACGAGGTGGCGTGCGCCGAGCACTGGGCCCCGCGCCTCGAGGGCGTCATGCGCGCGGCCGGCGCCGAGACCACGTTCTGGGTGACCTCACCGCCCGTCGAGGGCCCGGGGGGCCGGAACCCCGACCCGACCCCGCAGTCCCGCCATGTGATGGGGACCGCCCGCATGGGCGACGACCCCCGCACCAGCGTGTGCGACCGTTGGCAACGCCTCCACGACGTCGAGAACGTGATGGTGGCCGACTCGTCGGTGTTCCCGACGAGCACCGGCTACGGCCCGACGCTCACCATCGTGGCCCTCGCGATCCGCGCCGCGCGGGAACTCGCGGGCCAGGAGCCCCTCCGGTCCGAGCGGCCCGCGCCCGCCTAACCTCCCTCCCGGTGAGCACGGCGCGGCGATCATGAGCAAGTACCTGCGTCGACTGGTGTCGATCGCGCTGATCACGGTCGTCGTCACCGCACTGGCGATCGTCGGCTCCGGCGCGGATGCCCTCTCCGGGTTCCAGCGGCGTGCCTCGGACGCCCTCTTCCCTTCGGCGAAGACCAGCCCCGAGATCGTGGTGGTGGGCATGGACGACGCGTTCGTGCGTCGGTACGGCGCGCTCCCCCCGCGCAGCGTCCACGCGCAGCTCGCCCGGCAGTTCGCCGCCGCCGGAGTGCGCGTGGCGGTGTGGGACATCCTCTTCTCCCCGACCCGGGAGTTCGACGACGAGCTGGCGACGGCCCTCGCCGGGCTCCCGAGCGTCGTGCTCGCCGCGATCGCCGAGAGCGCCCCGTCCCCGTCGGATCCGACCCTCTTCGACGTGACCGCGTTCGAGCCACCGATCCCCCTGCTGGCCGACCAGCCCAGCGTCACCCTGGGCGTCACCGAGGTGAAGGCGGACCGGGCCGACGGCGTGGTCCGCTCCCTGCCGCTCGTGGTGGACCGGAACGGCGTCCTGCTCCCCGCCCTGTCCGTGGCGGCGCTCCGCGAGCTCGCCGGCGAGCAAGGACCGCCGATCATCCGCCCCGACGGCATCCAGGTGGCGGGTCGGTTCATCCCGACCGAGGGCCGCCACGCGCTCCGGCTGAACTGGAGCGCGGGGCTCGATCCCGACGAGGACCGACGGGTCATCTCGGCGATCGACGTCGTCGACGGGACCATCTCGCCCGAGCGACTGCGGGGCAAGGTCGTGTTCGTCGGCGCGACGGACCCGACGCTCAAGGACACGTTCCCCGTCCCCACCGACAAGTCGAACACGTTCCCGGGCGTGCTCATCCACGCCAA
Source organism: Acidimicrobiia bacterium (assembly GCA_046484625.1). Taxonomy (GTDB): domain Bacteria; phylum Actinomycetota; class Acidimicrobiia; order IMCC26256; family PALSA-555; genus DASUAO01. The sequence continues at coordinate 2,074 of JAWOIO010000062.1, read as the reverse complement.
CGCGCTGAACACCATGCTCACGTCCTCGTACCTCGCAGAGGCGAGCACCACGACCACCGCCCTGTGGGTCGCGCTCCTCGCTGCACTGGTCGCGTTCGTGGTGCTGTTCCTCCCGGTCTGGCTGTCCGCGGTGTTGACCTTCCTGATCGCGATCGGCTTCTTGCTGGTCTCGTTCGTGCGCTTCGACGCCGGCCAGATCCTCAACGTCGTCTACGGCTTCCTGGCGATCGCCGCGTCGTTCGTGCTCGCGCTCGCCGTCCGCTACGCCACCGAGACCCGCAAGCGGCGACGGGTGTCGTCGCTCTTCGCGCAGTACGTCCCCGAGGAGGTCGCTCGCCAGCTCGAGGAGTCGGGCCACCTCGAGGAGCACATGTCGGGTGAGCGCCTCGACACCAGCTGCCTCTTCTGCGACCTCCGCGGGTTCACGTCGATGTCGGCAACGCTGGAGCCCGCCGGGGTCCGGAAGATGCTGAACAGCTTCTACGAGCTGACCACGCAGATCATCCTCGAGAGCGGCGGCACGGTCCTGAAGTTCGTCGGCGACGAGGTGTTCGCGGTCTGGGGTGCGCCGCTCCCCGTCGAGAACCACCCCCAGGTCGCGCTCGAGTGTGCGATGGAGATCCAGCGACGCGTCACCGAGCTCGACGAGGAGCTGAAGGACCTGAACCTGCCGCCCATCGCGTTCGGGATCGGGATGAACTCCGGCGACGTGGTCGCCGCGCACGTCGGAGGCGGGAAGCGTCGCCAGTACGACATCGTGGGCGACACGGTGAACCTCGCGTCCCGGCTCTGCGGCCAGGCCGGGAAGGGCGAGATCGTCATCCCGGAGTCGATGAAGGATCGGCTCAGCGACGCGCCCGAGACGGAGTTCATGGGCGCCGTCGCCCTCAAGGGCCTCGACGAGCCGGTGCCGCTCTACAAGGTCGTCGTCGACCCGTCCCGAGCCGAGGCGCGCGTCGTCGTCCCGAAATAGCTCGCGCTCGACGCCCCGAACCCGGAGGGCCGTACCATGACCGCCATGCCCATCTCTGCGGTCCTGCTCGACTTCTACGGGACGCTCGCTCGTGCCACCCAGTGGGTCGCGGTCGACGTCGTGCTCGCGGAGCACGGGGTCGAGCTCGACGAGGACACCAAGAACAAGTGGTGGAACGACGGGCTCGACGGCGTGGAGCACGTCGAGCACTCCGAGAGCCGCGACCACTATGTCGAGTGGCAGCGCCAGCGCCTCCTCGCGATGCTCGCCGACACCGATCTCCACCCGGGCGAGTACGAGCTCGTGATGGACAAGTTCCGGGCCGGACAGGAGACCCGCGTCCTCGAGCCCTACGACGAGGTCGTGGACGTGCTCGCCGCCGCTCGCGACACCGGGATGCTGCTCGCCATCTGCTCCAACTGGGACTGGGACCTCGCGGAGGCAGTCGACGAGGCGGGCCTCACCGACTCTGTCGACGTCGTCGTGTCGTCGGCGTGGGCCGGCGCCCGCAAGCCCCATCCCCGGATCTTCGAGCACACCCTCGACAAGGTGGGTGTCGCCCCCGACGACGTCCTGTTCGTCGGCGACACCTGGGGTCCCGACGTCGTCGGGCCTCGCCAGCTGGGAATGACGCCCCTCTATCTCCAGCGCGACGGCCACTGGCCCGACACCACCGCCCCCCACGACCTCACGAGCGAGACGGTCGAGACCGCTCCCGACCTCCGGCGGGTCCTCGACCTGCTCCCCGGAAAGGACCCCGTATGACCACGACCGCGCCTCGTCCCGCCCCCACGCCGCCCGCCACCCCGGCGACCCCGGGCCTCGACGCCGCCGCGCTCGTCGGGCGTCTGCGCACCACGTTCGACTCCGGGCGTACGCGCCCGCTCGAGTGGCGGCTCGGCCAGCTGCAGGCACTGCGGGACGCTCTCATCGAACGGGAGTCCGAGCTGCTCGAGGCCCTCGCGGGCGACGTCGGCAAGCCGTCACTCGAGGCGTGGGCGACCGAGGTCGGCTTCCTCCTCAACGAGATCGATCATGTACGCAAGCACCTGAAGCGCTGGACCCGACCGACGAAGGTCCGCACGCCGTTGGCGACGAAGC
>JAWOIO010000226.1:0-3134 GCA_046484625.1 Acidimicrobiia bacterium | reverse complement strand
GCCCCGCACCCTCGGGGTCGACCCAGGTGGTGAGGTCGCGGTCGCGGTGCGCGGCGCGGTGGCGGCGCTCGGTGCCCTCGGGGTCGGCGGCGGCCTTGCGGGCCCGGGCCATTGGGCCCACACCTGGGTCTGGGCGACCCGACCGGCGAGCACGGTGGTGACGACACCCCGGGCGGAGCGGCGGTCGCGGGGACTGCTACCCCAGCGCGCGTCGACGCAGGACGTCGAGATGGTGGCGCGACTCGTGCACACGACGAGGACCCGCACCGGGCTCACAAGCAGCGCAGCGCACCGGTCCGTGCCGTCGCTAGCCTCGTCCCATGAGCGACCAGCGCCCGGTCCCCATCGGCTCCGACCGCGTCACCACGACCGACTCCATCGTCGTGCGCTCCCCGTTCGACGGAGCCGAGCTGGCCCGGGTTCCCGCGTGCGGCGCCGAAGAGGTCGATCGAGCGGTCGCGGCCGCACGCGCGGTCCTCGCCGAGCCGCTGGCCGCGTGGCGACGCGCCGAGATCCTCGACACCGCCGCGAAGCTCCTCGGCGAGCGGGTCGACGACTACGCGCGCATCATCGCCGCGGAGGCCGCGAAGCCGATCAAGACCGCGCGCGTGGAGGCCGCGCGCGCGGTCTCCACCTTCACGTTCGCCGCCGGCGCCGCCCGCGACCTCACTGGGGAGATGATCCCCATGGACGCGTCCGATGCCGGGATCGGGAAGCTCGGCTTCACGCTCCGCGTCCCGATCGGTGTGGTGGGCGCGATCAGCCCGTTCAACTTCCCGCTGAACCTCGTCGCCCACAAGGTGGCGCCCGCCATCGCGGCCGGGTGCCCGGTCGTGCTCAAGCCGGCGTCGCAGACGCCGATCTCGGCGATCACGCTCGCGGAGATGCTGCTCGACGAGTGCGGACTGCCCGCCGGTTGGCTCAACATCGTGACGGGGGGTGGCGGCACCGTCGGCAACGCGATCGTCGAGCACGACGACATCGCGATGATCACCTTCACTGGTTCTCCCGAAGTCGGTTGGGGCATCAAGTCCCGAGCTCCCCGCAAGAAGGTCGGCCTCGAGCTCGGCAACAACGCCCCGGTGATCATCGAACCCGATGGCGACGTCGCGACCGCCGCGTCGAAGATCTCCGTCGCCGGCTTCAGCCATGCCGGTCAGTCGTGCATCTCGACCCAGCGCGTCTACGTGCACGAGGACGTCGCCGACGCGTTCCTCGCCGACCTCGTGCCGCGTGTCGAAGCGCTGGTGGTCGGTGATCCGCTCGACGCTGCCACCGACGTCTCGGCGCTCATCGCCGAGTCCGAGCGCGATCGAGTGGACGCCTGGGTGGACGAGGCGACCGCGGCCGGCGCCAAGCTCGCGACGGGCGGGAGGGTCGAGGGCGGAGTTCTCGTCCCCACCGTCCTCACGGACGTCACCCCGGACATGAAGGTCTGCGCGCTCGAGGTCTTCGGGCCGGTCATCGCGGTGCAGCGCTACTCGGATCTCGATGACGCGCTGGCCCTCGCCAACGACTCCCGGTACGGGCTCCAGGCCGCGATCTTCACGAGCGACTATGCGACGGCGCTCCGGGCGGTCCGGGAGCTCGACTTCGGGGGGGTCCTCGTGAACGAGGTGCCCACCTTCCGGACCGACCAGATGCCCTACGGCGGGCTTCGGGACTCCGGGAACACCCGTGAGGGGCCTCGCTACGCGGTCGAGGAGATGACCGAGGCCCGCCTCGTGATCCTGCAGCTCTGATCCGGCAGCTCTGATCCGGCAGCGCGCCCGCGAGGGCGTCGTTCCACGTCACCTAACCTCGCCCTCCATGCAACTGGACGGAGCCCGCGCGCTCATCACCGGTGGAGCGTCGGGGATCGGACGGGCGACCGCCGAGCGGTTCTCGACGGCCGGCGCCCGGGTCTGCATCGTCGACTTCGACGCAGAAGGCGCCGAGGCGGTTGCCGAGTCTGTCGGTGGCACCCACGTCGTCGCCGACATGGGCGAGTCGTCCGACGTCGACGGGGCGTTCGCCCACTGCGCGCACGCCTTCGGCGGTGTGGACGTGGCGTTCCTCAACGCGGGGATCGCGATCGGTGTCTCCGACCTGACCCAGCTGACCGACGACGACTACCGCCGAATCATGCGGGTGAACGTCGACGGTGTGGTCTTCGGGCTGCGGGCCGCGATCAGGGCGATGCGGGGCTCCGGCGGTGGCGCGATCGTCGCGACCGCCTCGCTGGCGGGCCTCATCCCGTTCCCTCCCGACCCCGTCTACGACCTCACCAAGCACGCGGTCGTGGGGCTGATCCGCTCGGCCGCGCCCAACCTGGCACCGCTCGGGATCACGGCGAACTGCGTCAACCCCGGGATGACCGACACCAACATCATCGGCGCCGACGCGAAGCAGGCGCTGGCTGCCGCCGACTTCCCGCTCATGGCCCCGAGCCAGATCGCCGATGCCGTGGTCCGCGCCGTCGAGAGCGGTGAGACCGGGCGGTGCTACGTCTGCCAACCCGGGCGAGACCCCGTGACCTACGAGTTCCGCGACGTCCCAGGACCCCGTACGGACGCCGCCCAGGGACGGGTCCCGCCCGGGATCCGCGGTGGAGCACGGCTCCCCTGGTCACCCGGGGACTCCTGACGCCCCATCACGGGGCCGCAGGCACCTCTGTCGAGCACAGGTAGCATCATCGGCGCATGACGCGACGGCGACCGCCCAGCGCGATCGAGCCGGGTTCTGGCGATGACGAGCCGGCCGAGAGCTCGGGCGCTGACGCAGCCTTCGACCTCGCGCAGGACCTCCTCCACTCCGCGCTCGACGAGGTACGGACGTCTGGGCCACAGCGTGAGGTGCTTGGCGCGAGTCGCCTGGGCCAGCTCCTTGACGACTCGGGCCGGGCTCCCGCGATCGCCGTCGAGGCACTCTCCACTGCGCTGGACGACCCGTCTCGAGTCTGCGCCGATCGCCACGCGCTCGTCGCGCCCCAGACGACGGCGACGGTGAGCGCAGCGTCGAGCCACCCCCTGTGGGATCGCTGAAGCCTGAGATGGATGAAAGCTTCTATGTAACCGATGAGCATTTCATGACAAGCATAAACGGTGTCTATGCCGTAGGTGACGTCAACGGCAAGAGTATCTATGCCCATGCCG
>JAWOIO010000092.1:0-4695 GCA_046484625.1 Acidimicrobiia bacterium | reverse complement strand
ATGGCGGCCAAGGGCGGCGATGCGCTGATCATGGGCGACTTCGTGAGGCGCCTGTGCGAGGAGGTCAAGAGCCGCTGGCCCGACAAGAAGGTGATCTATGTCCCCTGGGGTATCCTGAAATGCCCGGAAGAATTGAACGCTCGAACGCGGCAACGCGCCCCCCGTCGACCCGGCGTACGAGCCGCTGCGCGACCACGGCCACCATCGTCGCTGCGAGCTGGACCCGGACCTGGGCCTGACGCTCGGGCTCGAAGATGTCGATGATCCGGTCGACCGCCTGGGCCGCGTCGTTCGTGTGCAGCGTTGCGAGCACGAGGTGGCCGGTCTCCGCGATCGAGAGCGTGGTCTGGATGCTCTCGGGGTCGCGCATCTCACCGACGAGCAGCACGTCGGGGTCCTCGCGCAACGCGGAGCGCAGCGCCTTCGCGAACGAGCTGCTGTCCGTCCCGATCTCGCGCTGACTGACGATCGAGCGCGCGTGCTCGTGGTGGTACTCGATCGGGTCCTCGAGCGTGAGGATGTGCGCCGAACGCAACTGGGAGATGTTGCGGATCATCGACGCCAGGGTCGTCGACTTCCCCGATCCGGTCGGACCGGTGACGAGTACGAGCCCCTGCGGCGTGTTCGAGAGGTTCGCGATCGCCGGCGGGATCCCGAGCTCCTCGAACGTGGGGATCTCGCGGGGGATGAGCCGGAGCGCCAGCGCGGGGCTCCCGCGCTGGAAGAACGCGTTGCCGCGGAAGCGCGCCTGCCACTGCCACCCGAAGGAGAAGTCGAACTCGCGGTCGCCGGAGAGACGGCCGAACATCTCGGGGCCGAGCATGACGGACAGCACCCGGTCGAGGGCTTCGGGAGTGAACGGCTCCTCACCACCAATCGGTCGGAGGTCGCCGTCGATGCGCACCATCGGAGGTGCCCCGGCCACCAGCAACAGGTCGCTGCCTCGGTGCTCCCAGAGCGTGGTGAGGTAGCGGTCGATCGGCTCGGTGGTGATCTGTTCCATCGCCCCAGTCTGGCGGTCGGACCGGCGCGGACCGCGGCAAAGCCCGGTGCGCAGGAGGCGCCGCAGGGCCGGGTATCCTCGTCTTCCCCCCTATGGCATCCCTCACGACCTCGGTCGAGTCCCTCGACGACAACTTGGTCCGGGTGAAGGTCGCGGTGCCGGAGGCCGAGTTCGAGAAGGCGATCGACGCCGCGTTCCGCAAGCTCGCCGCCGAGGTGAAGATCCCCGGCTTCCGCCCCGGCAAGGCGCCCCGCCAGCTCCTCGAGGCGCGGCTCGGGACCGAGGCCGCCCGTGAGCAGGCGCTGCGCGACGCGATCCCGGAGTACTACGCCGAGGCGGTTGCCAGCGAGGACATCGACGTCATCGCCGCGCCGGAGATCGACATCACGGCCGGGGAGACGTCGGGCGACGTCGCGTTCGACGCGGTCGTCGAGGTGCGGCCCGTGATCGAGGTAAAGGGGCACAAGGAGATCCGCGTCGAGGTCGACGTCGAGCAGGTCGACGACGACGCGGTCGACGCCCAGATCGACGCCCTGCGCGAGCGCTTCGCCGACCTCGAGGACTCCGACCGGCCGCTCGTCGACGGCGACTACGCCCAGATCGACATCCGCGGCTCCATCGACGGCGAGGCCGTCGACGGGATGAGCGCCACCGACTACCTGTACGAGGTCGGCGCCGGGACCGTCGTCCCGAAGCTCGACTCCCAGCTGCACGGGAAGAAGCCCGGCGACATCGTCGAGTTCGACGACGACCTCCCGGGGAGCGAACCGGACGCCGAGGACGCGAGCACGCGCACGGTGTCGTTCCGCGTGCTCGTCAAGGAGGCGAAGCGCAAGGTGCTCCCCGACGCCGACGACGAGTGGGCGACCGAGGTGAGCGAGTTCGACACCATCGAAGCGCTGCGCGACGACGCCCGCCAACGGCTCGGTCTGTACGCAAACGTGCAAGCCCAGCTCGCGGCGCGCGACAAGATCCTCGAGGCCGCGGCCGACCTCGTGACAGCCGACGCCCCCGAGCCGCTCGTCGCCCAGGAGATGGAGCGCCGGCTCCACGACCTCCATCACCGGCTCGAGCCCCAGGGTGTCACCATCCCGCAGTACCTCGCCGCAACCGGCCAGGATCAGGAGGTGTTCCTCGCCGGCCTGCGCGAAGGCTGCTCGAAGGCGGTGAAGGCCGACCTCGCGCTCCGTGCCGTCGTCGCCCAGGAGGGCATCACCGTCGACGAGTCCGAGATCGACCTCGAGATCGAGCGACTCGCGGAGCGCATGGAGGCGAAGCCGGCCAAGGTCCGACGCGATCTCGAACAGAGAGGCGGGTTGGAGGCGGTACGATCGGATCTCGCCCGCGGCAAGGCACTGCAGGTGCTCATCGACCACGCGACCGTGGTCGACACCACGGGCGCCACCCTGGACCTCGACCTGTCCGACGATCGAAGCCCCGCCGAGACCGCGTCCGACGAGACCCCAGACCACGCGACCCCAGACCATGCGACCCCCGAAGCACCCCCCGACACCACGCAGGAGACGAACGAGTGAGCGAGCCGATCCGCAACTACCTGGTCCCCACCGTCATCGAGCAGACGAACCGCGGTGAGCGCGCGTTCGACATCTACTCCCGGCTCCTGAAGGAGCGCATCATCTTCCTCGGGACGCCGGTCGACGACGCCGTCGCGAACCTCCTCGTTGCCCAGCTGTTGCACCTCGAGAGCGAGGATCCCGACAAGGACATCTCGATCTACGTGAACTCGCCGGGCGGCGAGATCACCGGGCTGTTCGCGATCTACGACACGATGCAGTTCATCAAGCCCGACATCCAGACGATCTGCGTCGGACAGGCTGCGTCCGCAGCGGCGGTCCTGCTCGCCGCCGGTGCGCCCGGGAAGCGCTTCGCCCTCCCGCACGCGCGGATCCTCATCCACCAGCCCCACGGTGGCGCCCAGGGGCAGGCCGTCGACATCGAGATCCAGGCCAAGGAGATCGTGCGCATGCGCGAGCTCCTCGACCACCTCCTGGCCCACCACACCGGTCAGTCGATCGAGAAGGTGGGAGCCGACACCGACCGCGACTTCATCATGAGCGCGCCGGAGGCCAAGGAGTACGGCATCATCGACGAGGTGATCACCAATCGGGAGCTGGCGGCGGTTGCCGTCGCAGCCGGCGTGAGCTGAGTCGGACACCGAGATCGCGGGGGAGGCGACGACGTGGCGAAGTTCGGTGACGGTGGCGACCTGCTGAAGTGCTCGTTCTGCGGGAAGAGCCAGAAGCAGGTCAAGAAGCTCATCGCGGGGCCCGGTGTCTACATCTGCGACGAGTGCATCGACCTCTGCAACGAGATCATCGAAGAGGAGCTCTCCCAGACCTCTGAGGTGCGCTTCGACGAGCTCCCCAAGCCGCGCGAGATCTACGAGTACCTCAACGGCTACGTCATCGGGCAGGACTCCTCGAAGAAGGTGCTGTCGGTCGCGGTCTACAACCACTACAAGCGCGTGCAGGCCGGCGCGTACGGCGACCCCGACGTCGAGCTCCAGAAGTCGAACATCATGCTCATCGGGCCGACGGGCTGCGGCAAGACGCTCCTCGCCCAGACGCTCGCCCGCTTGTTGAAGGTGCCGTTCGCGATCGCCGACGCCACCGCGCTCACCGAGGCGGGCTACGTCGGTGAGGACGTCGAGAACATCCTGCTGAAGCTGATCCAGGCGGCCGACTACGACGTGAAGAAGGCCGAGACCGGGATCATCTACATCGACGAGATCGACAAGATCGCCCGCAAGGCCGAGAACCCGTCGATCACCCGCGACGTCTCCGGCGAAGGCGTCCAGCAGGCGCTCCTCAAGATCCTCGAGGGCACCACGGCGTCCGTGCCGCCCCAGGGGGGCCGCAAGCACCCCCACCAGGAGTTCATCCAGATCGACACCACGAACATCCTCTTCATCTGCGGTGGTGCGTTCGCCGGGCTCGACAGCATCATCGACAGCCGGCACGGCAACCGTGGCGTGGGCTTCCGGGCCGACGTGCGCCGACCCGACGAGAAGGACCTCGGCTCGCTGCTCGGCGGTGTCCTGCCCGAGGACCTCCTCAAGTTCGGGCTGATCCCCGAGTTCGTCGGGCGCCTCCCCGTCATCGGCGCAGTGCACAGCCTCGACAAGGACGCGCTCATGCGGATCCTGATCGAGCCGAAGAACGCACTGCTCAAGCAGTTCCAGAAGTTCTTCCAGTTCGACGACGTCGATCTCGTCTTCACCGACGACGCCCTCGACGCGGTCTCCGACGAGGCGCTGAAGCGCGGCACCGGGGCACGCGGGCTGCGGGCCATCCTCGAAGAGGTGCTGCTCGACGTGATGTACGACCTGCCCAGCCGCACCGACGTCGCCCGGTGCGTGGTCGACGGCGCCGTCGTCCTCGAGCACATGGCGCCGACGATCATCACGACGGCCGAAGACCGTCGCACCGCCTGAGCGCGGCACCTTGGTGCGGGGGCGGCGGGACCACCGCTTCCTCCGAAGCCCAGTGCGTCCGCGCCGACCCCGTCGGCCCCGCAGACCGGACTGCTGTTCCCCGCCGCTCCGCGAGATGCCAGCCTCGGCTCGCTCGGGATAGAGGGTTGGGCGCGGGGTGATCCGTAGAATCCCCTTATGGGAGTGCCGGAGAAGCCCTCGCTCGATGGGCTCGAGGACCGTTGGTCGACGCAGTGGG
>JAWOIO010000248.1:0-3826 GCA_046484625.1 Acidimicrobiia bacterium | reverse complement strand
CGATGTCATCCTCGGACATCTCGGCGCTGATGCATCGATGATCGAGCCCGTGGAAGATCGTCTCGGCCACGACCGGCGTTACTCGGTCGATACCGCCAAGATCCGCGGGCTCGGCTGGTCCCCGGACACCCCGTTCGCCGACGCGCTCGCCGCGACCGTCGACTGGTATCGCGACAACCCCGAGTGGTGGGAGCCCTTGACGCGATGACACGAGTCTTCGTCACCGGTGCAGAGGGCCAGCTGGGGAGGGCGCTCTCGATCATCCTCGGCGATCACGAGGTCATCGCCCCGAAGCGGGCCGACCTCGACGTCACGAAGCGCGACTCGGTGCTCGCGGCGATCACCGACAGCCAACCGGACGTGATCATCCACGGTGGCGCATGGACGGATGTCGATGGTTGTGAACGTGACCCCGATCGAGCGTTCGCCACCAACGCCCTCGGGACGCGGTACGTCGCGGAGGCGGCCGACCGTGTCGATGCTCACATCTGCTACGTCTCGACCGACTTCGTGTTCGATGGCACCGAGACCACCCCGTACAACGAGTGGCACCCAACCAACCCCATCTCCACCTATGGACACAGCAAGCTCGCGGGCGAACAGGCGCTCCCGACGTCGGCCACGATCGTCCGCACGTCGTGGTTGACCGGCGCCGATGGTCGTGGGGGATTCGTTCGCGCGATCCTCGCCATGGCCCTGCGAGACGAATCGGCGATCCACGTCGTGACCGACCAGCGAGGCAGCCCCACGGCTGCTGGGGACCTTGCGCTCGCGATCCGGAGTCTGATCGCGCATCGCGCGCACGGCTGCTTCCACGTGACGAACCAGGGGGACGCCTCACGCTTCGAGCTCGCGCGAGCCATCGTCGGCTGGGCGGGGAAGGACCCGTCGATCGTCCAGCCGGTGGCGACCGCCGATCTCGATCCGGCGCCGCTCGCCGTCCGTCCTGCCTATTCGGTCCTCGACAACTCCGCGCTCCGGCTCGGAGGGTTCGAACTGCTCCCCCACTGGCAGAAGAGCTTCGAGCTGCTCGTCGCCACGCTGATGTGACTCGGTGTTCGTGAGTCGGCACGCATAGCCTCGCGTCCATGTCCCCGACCGTTCGTGGCGCACTTCGGCGTGCACGTGCCGGCGCCGCCCGAACATGGCAGCACACACCGTGGCAACGGTGGTCGAACCGACGGTTCATCCGGGGTGCGTACCGCTCGATCCTCCGCCGCGGTCCGGACCGCGACGGGATGCAGAACTACGAGTCCCACCTCTCGCAGGGGACCCGAACTCGAGCCGGCGTGCTCGACGACATGATCTCGTCCGACGAGTTCCGGTCGGGGATCCATTACCTCGATCCACTCGTCTCGTTGCACGTCAGCCGCTGCCAGTTCGTCCAGTCCTTCCCCCGCGCGGCCCGGATCCTCGACCTCGGGGGTACGAGCCAGAACGACGCCAACGGTGCGCTCGTCGCCCTGACCTATCCCTACGAGTTCGAAGAGCTGGTGATCGTCGATCTCCCGATCGACGAGCGGCATGAGCTGTACTCCCACAGCGCACCCGTGACCAACGTCGAGTCGCCCCTCGGCCCGGTGCGTTACCTCTATCAGTCCATGGCCGACTTCTCGCCCTTCGCGGACGCCTCCTTCGACCTCGTCTACAGCGGCCAGACCATCGAGCACGTCACCCCGGACGAGTGCGACGAAGTCCTCGCCGGTGTCCATCGGGTGCTCGAGCCGGGGGGATGGTTCGCCGTCGACACACCGAACGGCCCCGTGTGCCGCTTGCACTCACCCGAGTTCATCAACCCCGACCACCTGGTCGAGTACTCGCACGACGACTTCTCACGCCGACTCGTCGACGCAGGACTCGAGATCGTCGCCGCGCAGGGGCTCGTCTGGATGGGCGAGTCGGTGCGCACCGGGCAGTTCTCGGAAGATGAGCTCCGTCGGAACGTCGGGGTGTTCCACGAGATCGACGAGTGCTACCTCCTTGCCTACCTGTGCCGGAAGCCGGTCGAGACCTCTTCGGAGGCGGCACCAGACCAGGCGACGCCTTGAGGTCTCGGGACCCCGAAGCAGCGCGCGAAGAGGCGGCGTCGGGACAGCCAGGCCCACTGCTCGATGGACGGCAGGGCCCACCGACACCGCTCCTGCTCGTCGTCTTCGGTGTCGTCGGCTTTGCGATGACGTTCCGCTCGATCGGTCGCCTGGACACACACGTGGTCGGCGACAGCGGCGATGCGATCCTCATCCAGTGGACCCTCGGGTGGGTCCAGCACGCGATCCCACACGGCTGGAGCACCATCTGGAACACGAACATCTTCTTCCCGGCCCACGACACCCTCGCCTACGCGGACGCGCTGATCCCGGTTGCGATCGCGCACTGGCCGCTGGCGGAAGTGCTCGGTCCGGTGCTCGGCTTCAACCTGCTCCTTCTCGCCGCGGAGACAGCCGGGCTGTGGTGCATGTATCGCCTCGCGTTGCGGCTGACCGGCTCTTGGCCGGCGTCGTTCGTCGCGGCGTTCGCGTTCGCGTTCGCCACCCCGCGGCTGCAACTGGTCTGGCACCCCCAGCTCATGGTGACCGGCTTCTTCGTCCCGTTGATCATGCTCCTCGTCGTCAGGTTCTTCGATCGCCCGACCGCGACGCGCGGCACCGCGATCGGGGTCGCGCTCGGGCTCCTCGCCGCGAGCTCCTCGTACTACGGCGCCATGATGGCGGTCGCGGTCCCCGTGGTCGCACTCGGCTACCTCATCGTGGTTCGTCCGCCTGCGCTCGCTCGGGTGTTGAAGGGCCTCGCTACCGGCGCCGTAGTCGCCGCGGTGATCACACTCCCCGTGGCGCTGCGCTACATCGACCTCCAGCAAGACCCGCACTTCCGGCGCGGTGTCGAACCCGCCTTCCAAGCCCAGCCGCGCGACTTCGTCTCCCCGGTGCCGGACAACCTCGTCCTGGCGGAGATCCCGCCGTTCGACGGCTGGGCCGCGCGCGGAGGGGTGGAGAGCCACTTGTTCCCCGGGATCATCGCAGTCGTGTTCGGCGCGATCGGGCTCGTCGTCGTGCTCAGGGTCGTGCGCCGTCGGTCGCCCGCCGGCGTCGGACCGGGCTCGGCTGACGACGAGCGCCACAACGCCGTGTTGGCCCTGCTCATCGCGCTGGCCGGTCTGGTCCTGCTCGTGCTCGCCCTCGGCGACACCCTCGCGATCTTCGGTATGGAGATACCGATGCCGTTCCGCCTGGTCCGCAAGGTGATCCCCGGGTTCACCGGGATTCGAGTGACCAGCCGCTTCGTCCTCATGACCCAGTGCGCGCTGGCCCTCCTCGCCGCGTTCGGCGTGCGCGCCCTCCTGGCTCGGCTCGATCGCCGGATAGCGCTCGTCGCAGTGGCGCTGCTGAGCGTGCTCATCGTCGTCGAGACCGCCAGGGAGCTGCCGATGGTCCGGGTGCCCGGTGGCCAACGGGTCGAAGCGGTGAACGAGGTGCTGAAGCGCCGACCGTCCGGCGTGGTCGTCGAGCTCCCGATCACGAGCGTCGCCGATGGTGTGCGCTGGGCATACCTCGAATCTCCCCGGCAGTACCTCTCGCTCATCGATACGAAGCCGCGCGTGAACGGGTACTCGGGCTTCGAACCGAAGGGGTTCGATCGGCTCGTGGACCGGCTGAACACCTTCCCGAGCCGGGCGTCGCTCCAGAAATATTTCCCATAGGGTAACTTTCTGAGTGTAATGGTCTCCCCTTGCAGAATACCTTGTTTGTACACATACCGTTTTCCGGAAGCAAAATCCGCGGGCGCCGAAAAAGCCGTTTGACCTCCGGCAGTCTGAATGTAAAAATCG
>JAWOIO010000129.1:0-5433 GCA_046484625.1 Acidimicrobiia bacterium | reverse complement strand
CCTTGATGGGCTCGCTCCCTGACGGCCGGCCGTCGGCCGTTCGCTCCGCCTTCATGGGCTCGCTCCCTGACGGCCGGGATACCCGGCCGTCGGCCGTTCGCTCGCCTGCCACCTCCTCGAAGACCCGGATGAACGTCTCGCCGATGATCTTGCGCTTGGCCTCGGGCTCCGAGATCCCGGCGAGGGCGTCGAGGAACCGATCGGCGGCCTTCACGTGGATCAGGTCGACGTGGAACTGGGCCCGGAACGTCTCCTCCACCTGCTCGGGCTCACCGAGCCGCAACAGGCCGGTGTCGACGAAGACGCACGTGAGCTGGTCGCCCACGGCCCGGTGCACGATCGCGGCGGCGACGGCGGAGTCGACCCCGCCCGAGAGTCCGCAGATCACACGCTCCGCGCCGACCCGGGTCCGGATCTCGGCCACGGCCTCGTCGATGATGTTGGCGTTCGTCCACGTGGGTCGGGCCTTGCACACGTCGAACAGGAACGAGCTCAGCACCTGCTGCCCGCGTTCGGTGTGCGCCACCTCGGGGTGGAACTGCACGCCGTAGATGGCGCGCTCGCGGTCCTCCAGTGCGGCGACCGGCGCACCGGGCGAGCTCGCGGTGACGACGAACCCCTCGGGAGGGGTGGTGATGGCGTCGCCGTGGCTCATCCAGACCGACTGCTCCTGGGGCAGCTCGCCGAGCACGACCGACGAGCCCGTGCGGGTCATCGGTGTGCGGCCGTACTCGCCACCGCCGGTGCGCTCGACCACACCTCCGAGCTGCATCGCGACGAGCTGCGCGCCGTAGCAGATGCCGAGGACGGGGACGCCGGCGTCGTACACCGCGGGATCGAGCACCGGGGCGTCGGGCACGTGGACCGACGCGGGACCACCGGAGAAGATGATCCCCACCGGACGCTTCGCGAGCATCTCCTCGACCGGCATGGTGCGCGACACGATCTCGGAGTAGACGCGTGCCTCGCGGACCCGACGTGCGATCAGCTGCGCGTACTGGGCCCCGAAGTCGACGACCAGGACGACATCATGGCCTTGCTCACTACGAGCCGGGATACCCGTCTCGCGGTCGTTCGCGCCGCTGTCGTGCGGAGCCGTCATACGAGCCTCAGTGGCCCATCCCCACGCCCTGTGCGCGCTGGAGCGACTTGCCCTCGGTCTGCAGCGACGGCGCCACCATGACCTCGGCCTTCTGGAACTCCTTGAGCGTCTCGTAGCCGGTGGTGGCCATCGATGTGCGCAGCCCGCCGAGCAGGTTGAGCGTGCCGTCGTTCTCGTGCGCGGGGCCGACGAGGATCTCCTCGAGCGACGCCTTGCGGCCGGCGTACACCCGGGCCCCTCGGGGGAGGGTGGGGTGGAAGGTCGCCATTCCCCAGTGGTACCCGCGACCCGGCGCCTCGTACGCGCTCGCCAGCGGCGAGCCGACCATCACGGCGTCGGCGCCGCAGGCGATCGCCTTGGCGATGTCGCCCCCGGTACCCATCCCGCCGTCGGCGATGACCTGCACGTAGACGCCGGTCTCGTCGAGGTGACGGATGCGGGCGCCCGCGGCGTCGGCGATCGCGGTGGCCTGCGGCACGCCGATCCCGAGCACGCCGCGCGTCGTGCACGCGTGGCCAGGACCGACACCGACGAGGATGCCGACCGCACCCGTGCGCATGAGGTGAAGCGCGGTCGAGTACGACGCGCACCCGCCGACGATCACGGGAAGATCGAACTCACGGATGAACTTCTTGAGGTTGAGCGGCTGGCGCGACTCGTCCTTCGACACGTGCTCGGCCGACACGACGGTGCCCTGGATGACGAGAAGGTCGAGTTCGGCCTCGAGCACGATGCTCGCGTACTGCTCCACCCGCTGCGGGGTGAGCGATGCGCAGGCGGCGACACCGCTCTCCTTGATCTCACGGATCCGCCGTCCGATGAGCTCTTCCTTGATCGGCTCGGCGTAGATCTCCTGCATGCGCGCGGTCGCCTTCTCCGGCGTGAGCGCGGCCGTCTCCTCGAACAGCGCCTCGGGGTCGTCGTAGCGTGTCCAGAGCCCCTCGAGGTTCAGGCACGCGAGCCCACCGAGCTCAGCGATCTGCGTCGCGGTCTTCGGCGAGGTGACGGCGTCCATCGCGGCGGCGACGAGCGGGAGCTCGAACTTGTAGGCGTCGATCTCCCAGGTGATGTCGACGTCCTCGGGGTCGCGTGTGCGCCGGCTGGGGACGATCGCGATGTCGTCGAACCCGTAGGCCCGCCGCCCGGACTTGCCGATCCCGATCTCGACTTCCACCAGGTCGACCCCTTTGCTCGTCCGCCGCCGGTGCCCCGGCTGAACCCTCGACATTACCGCCCTGGTCGACCGGGGTCGGGACCCGGGCGTCGGGACCCGGGCGTCGGGACCCGGGCGTCAGGGCCGGGCGGCGGTGAGGCGCTCGAGGAAGTCGACCAGGATGCGCGCGGTCGCGCCCCACACCGTCTCCCCCGGCAGCTCGAAGAAGTGGATGGGACGATCGGGGCCGGTCCCGGGTCCCATCTCCTCCGGGATGTCCCAACGCTCCTCGCGGTAGGCCGCCTCGTCGAGCAGGTCCGAGAGGGCCACATCGAAGACCGAGACGACCTCCGTGTAGTCGGGGTCGAGGCGGGGCCGGGCCGCGAGCAGGCCGACGAACGGCGTGAGCACGAAGCGACCGGCAACCGTCGTCATGCTCGCGAGCTCGGCGACGACCTCGACGCCTGACGGGTCCAGGCCGATCTCCTCCTCCGCCTCCCGCAGGGCCGCATCGCGCAGGGTCCGGTCGACGCCCTCCTCGAGCTTCCCGCCGGGGAAGGCGATCTCGCCCTGGTGCGACGGCATGGTCTCGGGGCGCTTGGTGAGGATCAGCCGGGCCTCGCCCTCCTCCTCGAAGAAGGGGAGCAGGACCGCGGCGGGCCGAGCCGTCGGTGGGGCCGCCGGTCGCCCGAACGCGGGCGCGGTGGTCGCCGCGGCACGGACATCGTCGAGGGAGAACCGGCGTCGGTCGGCCGGGAGTGCGGTCCACGCCGGTGGACCGCCCGGGCGGGCCGACACCGGACGCGGGATGCGCTGGGCGCCCCCGCGCGCGATCGACGGCTCATCGAACATGGTGCTCCAGGGTACGGGCAGCCCTGCGGGCCGGTGACCGGCCGGCGGCCGCGCGGACCGTTCTCGTGACCAAACGGGCCCCGCGAACCGTTCTCGTGACCAAGTCGGCCCCCAGGGAGGCGCATTCCGTCACTGGAAGGTCGTCCAGGGATCACTAGGCTCCGCCCGAGCCGAGCGCCGAACGATCCGAGAGCCGCGCCAGGGGGACACACGTGCCGGACTGGAACCTCGCCGACGTCTACGAGTCGATCGCGGATGCCGTCCCCGACCGGCCCGCGCTGGTCTCTGCCGGCCGGTCGCGGTCGTGGCGCGAGTGGGACGAGCGTGCCGCGCGGCTCGCGGCGGGGTTCGTCGACCTCGGCCTCGGACCCGACTCCAAGGTCGCGCTCTACCTCTACAACTGCCCGGAGTACCTCGAGACCTCCTTCGCGACGTTCAAGATGCGCGGTATCCACGTGAACGTGAACTACCGGTACCTCGAGGACGAGCTCGAGTACCTCCTCGACAACTCCGACGCCGAGATCATGGTGTTCCACGGCGCGCTGGGCGAGCACGTCGCCGCCGTGCGCGACCGCTGCCCCGGGCTCCGTGCGATCATCCAGGTCGACGACGGGTCGCCGCTCGTCGAGGGCGCGCTGCGCTACGAGGACGTTGTCGACGGGCACGAGCCGATGGTGCGCATCCCCCGGTCAGGCGACGACCGTTGGTTCCTCTACACCGGGGGGACGACGGGGATGCCCAAGGGCGTCATGTGGCGCCACGAGGATCTGTACGGAACGCTCGCCGAAGCCGTCTACCCGATCCTCGGCTCGGAGATACCCGTCGAGTCCGACGCCGCCGGCGCGGCGGCGCTCGAGGTCATCGCGGCCGGGCGATCGCCCGTGCACCTGCCGGCGTCACCGCTCATGCACGGAACGGGCGGGATGACCTCGATGCAGACCCTCTTCGCCGGGGGCGCGATCGTGACGCTCGAGTCCCGTCACTTCGACCCCGACGAGCTGTGGCGGGTGGTCGCCGAGCAGCAGGTCACCCAGATGGCCATCGTGGGCGACGCCTTCTGCAAGCCGATGGTGCGCGCGCTCGACGAGGCGGTCGCGCGCGGCGAGCCCTACGACCTCTCGTCGCTGGGGCTCGTGATCAGCTCCGGCGTGATGTGGAGCGCGCCGGTGAAGGAGGCCTTGATGGCGCACCGGCCGGTGCTCTGCCTCGACTCGCTGGGGTCGAGCGAAGGCGTCGGGTTCGCGACCAACCTCACCATGCCCGGTCAGGAGGCATCGACCGCGAAGTTCACGATCGGTGCCCGCACCAAGGTGCTCACCGAGGACGGGCGCGAGGTCGAACCTGGGTCCGGCGAGCGCGGGATGCTGTCGCTCGGCGGCTACCTCCCCGCGGGCTACTACAAGGACGAGGAGAAGTCGGCGGGCACGTTCAAGGTGTTCGACGGCGTCCGCTACTCGGTCCCCGGCGACTGGGCGACGGTCGAGGCCGACGGCACGATCTCGCTGCTCGGGCGCGGGTCGGTGTGCATCAACTCCGGTGGGGAGAAGATCTATCCCGAGGAGGTCGAGGAAGCGCTCAAGGCGCTCGACGGCGTGCGCGACTGTCTCGTCGTCGGTGTCCCCGACGACCGCTTCGGCGAGGCCGTCGCCGCGGTCGTCGCCGGGGATGGCGACCTCGTCCTCGAGCTCGAGCATCTCGGCGAGCGCATCGACCACCTGGCGCGGTACAAGCACCCGCGACACATCGTGAAGGTCGAGACGATCCCGCGCGGCCCGAACGGCAAGGCCGACTACAAGTGGGCCAAGGCCACCGCGGCCGAGCAGGTCCAGCCCCCGGCGGATCCCGACCGGGGCGCGTGACAGCCCCGCACCGCGACCGATGAACGGCGCGGGCGGGGCTGTGGACGCGGTGTGACTACTTGCCGACCTTCGCCAGCACGTCGCGGCTGGTGAGGATCAGGAGGTCTTCGCCGTCGACGGAGATCTCGGTGCCGCCGTACTTGGAGTAGACGACGGTGTCGCCCACGGCGACGTCCATCGGGATGACCTCGCCGGTGTTCTCGGCGCGACGGCCGGGACCCACTGCGAGGACCTCGCCCTGCTGGGGCTTCTCCTTGGCGGTGTCGGGGATGACGAGCCCGCTCACCGTGGTCTCCTCGGGGTCGTTCGAGCGGACGACGATGCGGTCGTCCAACGGCTGGAGCTTCATTCGAGCGCCTCCTGCGGCGTGTAGGGCGTTTCCGGTCGTTGGCACTCGGTGGGGGTGAGTGCTAACGACCACGATACAGGCCGCTCCCCGGCCCCGCTTGCCGGGGCCGGGGAGCGGC
>JAWOIO010000091.1:0-47993 GCA_046484625.1 Acidimicrobiia bacterium | reverse complement strand
GCGAAGCGGACCTGCTGAGCCTCGGCCGTCAGGCGTGCCGGAAGGCCCGTCCCTGGAGCACTGCGAGGACGGCCATGCCGGCCGCAGTGGCGATGAAGATCCACGATCCGAGCGAGCCTCCGTCCGGGACGCCGATGTCGTCGCTCGCGAGCCACACGATGATCACCACGGCACCGATCGCATCGAAGATCGCGAGTCCCTGGGCCACGGTCCGACCCTGCGCGACGTCGTCGGCCGCCTTCCACGCCATCCACGCGGCGCCCAGGAGGAGTGCGCCGAACAGCTGGGCGTACACCCAAGGGAGTGGTTGGGGGATGTCGAGGGTGTCGTAGAGGTCGGCCCACGTCGCCGCGAGCATGAGGACCCCGAACCCGACGCCGAGCCCGATGTTGATCTTCAACACCATCGATGCCGGGATGCGGCTGGTTCGGTTCGTGGTTGCGTCCATGGGTCCTCCGTGGGCGGTCGCGGTTCCGTCCGGAGCGTAGGTCCCGGCCCGGGTCGTCGCAGGGGCCACCGGTAGGCTCGCTGGCCGCATGGACCTCCGGTACTCCGAGGAAGACGAGGCGTTCCGCGCCGAGCTGCGCGACTGGCTCGCGCGCACGCTTCCCGAGCTCCCGGAGCATCCCGCACGCGACGACTGGCCGGCGCGGGTCCGCTACGACACCGACTGGCAGCGACGGCTCTTCGACGCCGGCTACGCCGGGATGAGCTGGCCGAAGGCCTACGGCGGGCGCGACGCGTCGCCGAGCGAGCAGCTCATCTTCCTCGACGAGACGACCCGCGCCCGAGCCCCCTACGTCGGCGTCAACTTCGTCGGGACCCTGCACGCCGGCCCGACGCTGATCGCCGAGGGCAGCGAGGCGCAGAAGTCCGCCCACATCCCGAAGATCCTGCGCGGGGACGAGGTCTGGTGCCAGTGCTTCTCGGAGCCCGACGCGGGCTCCGACCTCGCCGGCCTCACGACCCGCGCCGTGCGTGACGGGGACGACTACGTGGTCAACGGCCGCAAGATCTGGTGCTCCTTCGGGCAGATCGGTGAGTTCGGGGAGCTGTTGGTGCGCACCGATCCCGACGCACCGAAGCACAAGGGCATCACCTGGCTGATCCTGCCCATGGACTCCCCGGGCATCGAGATCCGGCCGATCGAGACGCTGCTCGGGTCGTCGGAGTTCTGCGAGGTGTTCCTCGACGACGTACGGGTGCCGGTCGTGAACCGCGTCGGCGAGGAGAACGACGGCTGGCGGGTCACCAACGTCACCCTGTCGTTCGAGCGCGGGACCGCGTTCGTGAGCGAGATGGTCGATGCGCTCCGGATGGCCGAGGAGCTCGCGCCCGCGGTCGGCGACGTCGCCGAGCGGCGCGAGCTCGCCCACGTGATCGCGGAGCTCGACGCCCTCTGGGCGCTCACGAAACGCAACGTCTCGCAAGCCGCCCATCGGGGGGCTCCCGGTCCCGGGGCGATGTTGTTGAAGCTCGGGTACTCGACCGCACGCGACCGCCTGGGGGAGCTGAGCATGCGGGTGCTCGAGCGGGGCGCGTTCGACGTCGGTGCGTACCCGGTCGAGGAGCGCCTGCGTACGCTCTCGCTCCCGATCGCCGCGGGCACCTCGCAGATCCAGCGCAACATCATCGGGGAGCGTCTGCTCGGGCTCCCGAAGGAACGCCAGTGGCCGAAGGAGCCGGCGTGAACTTCGACCTCACCGAGGACCAGGAGGCGCTGCGGGACGGCATCCGCTCGCTGTGCGCCGGTCGGTTCGGGATGGAGCGGGTCCGCGCCGGGTTCGACGGGTCGACGTTCTCCGAGCTGGACGCGACCGGCGTGTTCTCGCTGCGCGCCGACGGGTTCGGCTGGGCCGACGCCGGGATCACGTTCTCCGAGCTCGGTCGGGCGCTGGTCCCCGGACCCCTCGTGTGGTCCCACCTCGCGCACGGGGTCGTCGATGGTGTCGTCACCGGGGTCGAGGAGGCCGCAGGTGGTGCGGACCCCATCGCGATCGAACACCTCGACGCCGCCGACTCGATCGTGGTCGCCGACGCCGACGGGTTGCGGCGCGTGGAGCCGAGCGCCTGTGAGGGTGCCCGAGCGGTCGAGTGGCCGCTCGACCCGCTCACGCCGGTGCATCTCGTGGACGCGCTCCCGAGGGGCGAAGTGATCGGGGATTCCGACGACGCCCGGGCGTGGCTCCGTGGCGGCGCGGTGCTCACGTCCGCGTACCAGGTGGGGATGGCCGCGGCGTGCGTCGAGGCGGCCACCGCGTACGCGCTCGACCGTCGGCAGTTCGACCGACCGATCGGCTCGTTCCAGGCCGTCAAGCACATCCTCGCCGACATGGTCGTGCGCGCCGAGCTCGCACGTGCCGCGGTCGACGCCGCGGCGGTCACGCTCGACGATCCTGCGGTCGGCGACGTGGACCGCGCGATCTCGGGCGCCCGCATCCTCGCGACCGAGGCTGCACTGAAGAACGCCAAGGACTCCATGCAGGTGCACGGCGGCATGGGGTTCACGTGGGAGGTCGACGTCCACCTCTACCTCAAGCGCGCCTGGATCCTGAACACCGCCTTCGGGACCGCGTCCGCGCACGCCGACGCTCTGGCCGCAGGCCTCGGTCGATGAGGCGTCATCGGGGGCCGCAGGGATGAGCCGCGACGACTGGACCCCGATCCTCGGCGACCTCGCGGCGCGCCGCGACGACGCGCGTGCGATGGGTGGACCCGAGCGGCTCGAACGTCAGCGCACCGGCGGTCGGCTCGACGCCCGCGCCCGGGTCGAGCACCTCCTGGACGCAGGTTCGTTCGTGGAGCTGGGCACGTTGACCGGTTCCGTGCAACGCGGCGTGAGCCCCGCCGCGCCGGCCGACGCGCTCGTGGCCGGCCATGGTCGGATCGAGGGACGTCCCGTGCTCGTGGGATCGGAGGACTTCACGGTCATGGGTGGGTCCATCGGTCATGGAACCACGGCGAAGCGCCAGCGACTCGCCGAGCTCGCGGGCCAAGAGCGGGTGCCACTGGTGATGCTCCTCGAAGGTGCCGGCGAGCGAGCCCAGAACGCGTTCGAGCGGCGCGGCCGCGCTCCCAACGACCTTCAGACGCTCGCGTCGCTGTCGGGGACCGTGCCGATGGTGTGCGTGGTGATGGGTGCGTCCGCCGGTCATGGCGCGCTCACGGCACCGCTCATGGACTTCGTGGTGATGACCGAGCGGGGCGCGATCTTCTCCGCCGGCCCGCCCCTCGTGAAGGCCTCGATGGGGGAGGAGGTGACGAAGGAGGAGCTCGGCGGTCCCGCGATCCAGGCCGTCCTCAGTGGGGTGGTCCACAACGCCGTCGCCGACGACGCCACCGCACTCGACCTCGTCCGGCGCTACCTCTCGTACTTCCCGTCCAGTGCCTGGGAGCACCCGCCGTCCTCCGGAAGCGACGACGCCACGACCGGCCGCCGGCCCGTGCCCGAGCTGCTCGACGTCGTCCCCGCCGACCCCCGCCACGGGTACGACGTCCGCGCCGTCATCGAGCCGGTCTTCGACGCAGGCTCCGTGCTCGAGATCGAGCCGGCACACGGTCGGCCGGTCGTCACGGCACTCGCGCGTCTCGGCGGTACCGCGGTCGCGGTGGTCGCGAACCAGCCTTCCGTGAAGGCGGGATCGATCGACGCCGAGTCGGCAGACAAGGCCGCGCACTTCCTGGGTGTCGCCGACGCCTTCCACCTCCCGGTCGTGTTCCTCGCCGACAACCCGGGCGTGCTCGCCGGCACCGCGTCGGAGCGCCAGGGGATCCTGCGGCACGCCGCCCGCATGTTCGCCGCGCAGCACCGGGTCCGGTCACCGAAGCTGCACGTCACGCTGCGCAAGGCCTACGGGTTCGGGTCGTCGCTCATGGCGATGAACCCGTTCGACGCGCAGACGGTCACGTACGCGTTCCCCGGCGCCCGGCTCGGTGCGATGCCCGCAGAGAGCGGCGCCGACGCGGCGCGTCTCGAGCCCGACGCCCGCGCGGTGCTGGAGCACGCCGAGCTCGGCGGCGCGTACTCGTCGGCCGACACGCTCAGCTACGACGAGATCATCGAGCCCTCGGAGCTGCGCGACGCGCTCCTCGACGGGCTCGCGTTGAGCGAGTCGCGGCGCCGAAGTCCCGCGGAGCCCGCGGCGCACCGGGGGGTCCTGCCCTAGCCGCTACCGGTATCAACGAAGGTGAACGTCGGCTCGACGCGGATGTCGGACGTGACGCTGTTCGCGATGAAGCACTCGCGGTGCGCGACCTCGCAGAGGTGACGCAGGCGGTCCTCGGCGACGGAGCCACGCACGCTGATCTCCGGTCGGAGGGTGATCGACGTGATCCGGACCGGCAGGTCGTTCTCGGGCATCACGGCCTCGGCGCGGTCGGAGTACCCGACCACGTCGATCCGGGCGCGCGCCGCGACCGCGAGGAAGCTGAGGAGCTGGCACGACGACGCCGCGAGGACGAGCAGCTGTTCGGGGTTCACCCCCGCCGGGTCGCCCCGGAACGCAGGGTCCGCGCTCATCGGGAGCGCATCGAGTGCTGGCTCGATCGCCGCCGTGTGGGCGCGGGCGTAGGACTCGTAGCCGGCGCCGGTCGAGCCTTCCCACGTGCACCGCGTCTCGTAGCGGTGCACGGCCCCGGATCCCATCGCAACCTCCTCGGTCCCGTGTCCATCGGGCCGCGTCCATCGGGCCGCGTCCATCGGGCCGCGTCGGACCTGACGCTAGTGTCAGATCGCGATGGGAGCCCTCGGCAACGACGCGACGGTGCTGGACGCGCTCGCCCATCGCCTCGGGACCGACCCCGACGGCCCGTATCTCGACTTCGAGGGCGACGCGCACACGGCACGGGAGATCGACGCGGCGAGCAACCGCCTGGCCCACGTCCTCACGGACCTGGGCGTCGGACGCGGAGATCGCGTGGCGACGCTGCTCGAGAACTCGCCGGCCCAGGTGATCACGTTCTTCGCCGCGCTGAAGCTGGGCGCGGTCCAGGTCCCGATCAACACCGCCTACAAGGGCGAGTTCCTCCGCCACCAGCTCGCCGACTCGGGGTCGAAGGTGATCACGGTCCAGGGCGACTTCGCGTCGCGCATCGCCGCGATCGCCGGCAAGGGGGTGCCCGAGCTCACGTCCTGCATCGTGACGGGTGAGCCGGATGCCGACCTCACGGCGATCGCGCAGCACGACTGGGACCGCCTGCTCGCGTCGGCAGCTGACGGTGCGGTCGAGAACGGCGAGGTGCTTCCCGACGACCTGGCGTGCTTCATCTACACGGCCGGGACGACCGGACCGTCGAAGGGCTGCATGCTCCCGCAGCACTACATCGTCGCCCTGGCCGACCAGATCGCCCGGGCCTGGCAACGACGGAGTGACGACGTCGTGCTGACCCCACTGCCGCTGTTCCACTTCAACGCCATCTCGATCTGCGTGGTCGGCACGCTGGTGACGGGCGGGAGCGCCTCGATCGCCCGGCGGTTCTCGGTCTCGAAGTTCTGGCCCGAGGTGAAGCGGACCGGAGCGACCATGGTGTCGCTGCTGGGCTCACTCGCGATCCTCGTCGCGGAGGCGGCCGATCACCCGGACCAGGCCGGGCACCGGCTGCGACTGTGCGCCGCGGCCCCGATGCCCCCGGCGACGGATGCGCTCTGGCGGGACCGCTTCGGCTGTGCGACCTTCAGCGGCGGGTACGGCCTCACCGAAGCCTCGCTGATCTCGATGCTCCCGGCGGGTGAGGTGAACCCACCGGGCGCGGCGGGCAAGCCCAACGACCACGAGTTCGAGGTCGCCCTGTTCGACGAGCAGGACCGGCCGGTCGTGACCGGAGAGATCGGCGAGATCGTCTGCCGGCCCCGCCGCCCCAACGTGATGTTCACCGGGTACTGGGGCCGGCCCGACGACACGATCGCGGTGCTGCGCAACCTCTGGTTCCACACCGGCGACCTCGGACGTCTGGACGACGACGGCTTCCTGTACTTCGTCGACCGCAAGAAGGACTACCTCCGCCGACGCGGCGAGAACATCTCCAGCTTCGAGATGGAACGCATCTTCCACGGTCACGAGGACATTGCCGACGTCGTGGTGCACTCGGTGCCGAGCGAGCTGGGCGAGGACGAGGTGAAGGTGACGGCGGTGCTCGTGGAAGGGTCCACGCTGTCCGAAGAGGCGCTCTGTCGATGGGCGATCGACCACGTCCCGTACTTCGCAGTGCCGCGCTTCGTCGAGTTCCGGCCCGATCTGCCGCGCAACCCGGTCGGTCGGGTCCTCAAGTACGAGCTGCGCGACGACGGCGTGACCGCGACGACGTGGGACCGCGAACGCGCCGGCGTGACCTTCGACCGCCGCTGACGCACCGCGGCGGGTCGATTCAGCCCTTCCTCAGGCGCCAGATCTCCTCGGCCGGCCACTGCCGGGCCCATTCGAGCGGCGCGTACCCGTTGTAGGTCGTGCTCGCGTCCGCGGGCGGCTGCAGCTCGACGAGATCCTCGACGACGAGCCGGTGTCGTCCGAAGCATCGGATCCACTCGCCGTAGGTGAGGTGGAAGTCGACGGTGCCGTCGTCCCAGTCGTAGCGCCCGGCGCCGAAGTACGGGCGCCGGAGCTTCTTGCGGACGCGATCGGCGTCGATGTCCCAGCAGAGCGTGTGCAACACGGTGGAGTGGTTGAAGACGAGCCGCCCGCCCGGACGGAGCACGCGCGCGGCTTCGCCGACGGCGCGATCGGGGTCGCAGAACGAGAACGCTCCGTGGTCGCAGAAGACGACGTCGAACGACGCGTCTCGCAGGGGGACGGATTCGCCGCTCGCGCACAGGAGCGGGACCGCGACATCGGCTTCGGCTCGGCCGCGGCGCGCGTGGTGGAGCTGGGCGATCGAGAGGTCGAGCCCGACGCAGCGGGCCCCGTCACCCGCGAGGGCGATCGACCATTGGGCTGCGCCGCATCCGAGCTCGAGCACGTCGCAGCCCGCGGTCGCGCCGAGCACGTCGATCTCGTCCTCGGGGACGGCCCACACGCCCCAGACCCGGGGCTCCGAGAGCTGG
Organism: Acidimicrobiia bacterium; assembly: GCA_046484625.1. GTDB lineage: Bacteria > Actinomycetota > Acidimicrobiia > IMCC26256 > PALSA-555 > DASUAO01. The sequence goes on along the minus strand of JAWOIO010000091.1, from coordinate 40,957 downwards.
GGGTGGTGGAGGGCCTGGTAGTCGTCGGCGTCGGCATCCCAGAACGCGCGGTTGCGCCGCTCGTGCGCCGAGGTCACCGCGCCCGGTTCACTCGTCGTCGAGCAGGCTCGAACGCTCCGATCGGAGCTTGTTCCACTCCTCCAGGAACGCGGCGCGGGCCTTGCTCGCGGCGGTGGCGGCAGCGTCGACCGCGACCTGGACGTCGGTCGCCAGCTTCGAGAAGGTCTCGCCCAGGTCGTCGACGACGGCCTCGGCCTGGGCGGCCCGCGCCTTCCAGGCATCGGTGCCGGCCGCTTGCGCCTCGTCGAGCTTGGTCTTGGCCTCGGCCTGTCGGGCTCGCAAGGCCTCCAGCCCCTGGTGCAGCCGGTCGCGCGCCTCGGCCTGGGCGAGGTCGGCCTGTACCCGCAGCTCGTCGACCTGGCCCCGGAGTCGCTCGAGGGCGGCCTGGGCCTGGGCTTCGTAGCGCGCTCGGGTCGAGGTCTCGGACTCGGACGGTTCGCTCATGACGTGCCTCCTTGCTCGCGGCCGAGCCTAGGGCCCTCGGCCGCCGGGATCGACGGTCAAGCGCAGGGCCATCGGTGCCGATGGGACCACATGGTCCGGACACCGCGGGGGCGGCGGCCACGGGCGGCTCGAGTCCTCGCGCGCGGCGGGGTCCTCGTCGTCACGGTCGCAGCGCTTACCTTCAGCGCCATGCCAGTCGCGCACGCGGAGACCCCCTCCGTCGCGCCGGCCGAGGGTGCCGGTCTCCTGCCCGGACTCGATCCCCGGCTCGTCGGGGTCGCGCTCGAGTACGGGACCGCGGCCCAGGATGTGAAGGCGCTCGCCGACGCCGAGGCGACACTCGCCGCACTCGTCGCGGAAACCGCGGCGCTGCAGGCGCGGGTGGTCTCGGTCGACGCACGGCTCGCCCAGCTCGATCAGGTCCAGCGCGAGGCCGCCGCCGAGCTCGTCCGGGCCGAGGCGGACCTCCGGCGGCTCGGTGCGCTCGTGTACTCCAAGGGCGGTACGGCCTGGCAGGCCGAAGCGCTGCTGCAGGCCGACAACGTCATGGACGCCCAGCGGGTCCGTCAGCTCGGTTCCGACCTCTCGGGGGCACTCCGCGACGCGATGGACAGGGCCGAGCTGGCCCGCTCGCGCGCGACGTCGGAGACCGCGCGGCTCGCCGGCGTGCGCGTCACCGTGCAGGCCCGGCTCGAGGCCATCGACCAGTACGAGCGTCCCTCCGCCGAGCGGGTAGTGGCGCGACTCCGGGTCCAGGCGGCCGCGAGCGTCGCGGGTGGAGCCGTGGCCGGTCTCGGCATCCCGCTCGCCACGCTCGACGCGTACCTCCGGGCCGAAGGTGCGCTCACGCTCGAGCGTCCGTCGTGCGGGATCCGCTGGTGGATGCTGGCGGGGATCGGACGCATCGAGTCGAACCATGGCCGCTACGGCGGCACGCAGCTCGTGGCCAACGGCAACACGGTGCCGCGCATCGTCGGGATCGCGCTCGACGGCTCGCCCGGGGTCGCGGCGATCTCCGACTCCGACGGCGGACAGTGGGACGACGACTCGGTCTGGGATCGCGCCGTCGGCCCGATGCAGTTCATTCCCGGGACCTGGCGCCGCTACCAGGTCGACGGGAACGGCGACGGCGCGTCCGATCCGAACAACGTGTACGACGCGGCGTACGGCGCGGGGCGCTACCTGTGCACCGCAGCCGGACAGATGAACAGCGACGCCGCGCTGCGTCGGGCCTACCTCGCGTACAACCACTCCAACGAGTACGCGTCGAACGTCCTCGCGAACGCCCGGGGGTACGAGGCGACCGGGATCCCCAAGCCCGTCGGCTGACGCTCAGGTATCCGGACCTGATGTCGCGTCGTTCTCGCGTTCATAGAGCTGACGGGCCTCCCATCCGACGGTGAACGGTGCCGCGGCGAGCCCGAGCACCCACGCGACGAGGATCATCACCCACAGCGGCGCGCCCAGGAAGTACAGGACGATCGCCGTCGCCAGGAACGCGATGACCGCGTCGACGACGACGTGCGTGACGAACGACCGAGGCTCCCGGGGTGGGAGCGGCGGGGGAGCGCCGGCCTCGGCCGGTTCGTTCATGCGCTCACGGTCAGGTCGGTGGCGGTCACGCCCTTGCGATGCTCGAACCGTCGTCCCTTCGCCACCGGGTCGGTGTCGACCCCGATGGCCTCGGCTCGCAGTGCACCGACGGTGCACTGCTCGCGCGGCCGGATCGAGAACGGGTCGTAGGAGAACTCCCGCATCGCGTTGAGGTGCGTGATCGCGTCGATCTCGGGGTCGGTGAGATCGGTCTTGGCGAACTGCGCGGCGAGCGTCTCCGGCGCGGTCGGCCAGTTGGCGTCGGAGTGCGGGTAGTCGGTCTCGACGGTCACGCGCTCGACGCCGATGTGGTCGCGCACCAGCTCGAGGCCCACCTGGTCGGTGATGAAGCACAGGATCACGTGCTCCATGAAGAACTCGGCGGCGCTCTGGCTGCCGAAGTCGGCCCCGGTCCACGCCTTGTGCGTCTGGTAGGAGTGCTCGAGCCGCTCGAGGAAGTAGGGCACCCAGCCGATCCCACCCTCGGAGAGCGCGACCTTCACGTCGGGGAACTTGCGCCAGATCGGCGAGTGCACGAGGTCGGCCGCGCACTGCACGAGGGCCATCGGCTGGAGGACGATCATCACGTCCATCGGCGCGTCGGGTGCGGTGATCACCAGCTGGGACGACGACCCGATGTGCATGCACACGACGGTGTTGGTGTCGGAGACGGCCTGCCAGACGGGGTCCCAGTGGTCCGAGTGGAGGCTCGGGAGACCGAGGGGGACCGGGTTCTCGGGGAACGTGATCGCATGGCACCCCTTTGCCGAGACGCGACGGATCTCCGCCGCGGTGGCCTCGGGGTCCCAGATCATCGGGATGGCGAGCGGGATGAACCGCTCGGGCGCGTACCCGCACCACTCGTCGATGTGCCAGTCGTTGTACGCCTCGGTGAGCGCCCGGCCGGCCGCCTTGTCGTCGAGCTCTCCGAACACGCGTCCCGCGAACCCGGGCAGGGACGGGAAGTTGAGCGAGCCGAGCACGCCGTTCGCGCTCATGTCGAGGACCCGCTTCTCGACGTCGAAGCAGCCGGCTCGGATCTCGTCGAAGGAGGTCGGGTCGATCCCGTACTCGTCCTTGGGCCGCCCGGCCACCGCGTTGAGCCCGACGTTGGGGAACTCGCGACCGAGGAAGTTCCAGACGTCGGTGCCGTCGTCCTTGTGGACGATGTACGGCGCGACGTCGGCGTACTTCTTCGCCAGGCGCCCGTCGAACAGGTCGGGAGGCTCGACGACGTGGTCGTCGACGCTCACGATGATCATGTCGTTCAGGTCCATCGGTACACCTCCGCGCGGGTTCCTGACACCTCCGTCAGGGTACCGCCGGGCCGTCACGCTCGCCGCCGGGCTGCGTCGCCGTTCGGCCGCACGACGCACGGCCACACGAGCCCGGCCCCAGTCCGGCAGCCCAGTCCGGCAGCCCAGTCCGGCAGCCCGGTCCGGCAGCCCAGTCCGGAAAGAGGAGTGCCATGCCCACGATCCGACGACGCGCGCCCGGCCCCACCCTCGCACTCCGGGTGTCGCTGATCGGCCTGCTCGGGGGGTTCGTCGTCGTCGCCGGCCGCGAGGTCGCGGCGACGCTCGGGATGGGCGCCGGTGGGAGCGGGGACTCCTACGACCTCTTCGCGGTGTCGCTCACCGGCGTCGTCGGTGGTGTGTTCGCCCTGGCGCTGGGCGCCGCGGCCGCAGACCCGGGGCCGCCCAAGCGGTTCGCGGCGACGTTCTCGGTCGTCTACGCGACGTTCGGAGCGATCGCGATGCTCGTGTGCCTGGTGCGGCTCGGATCGTCGACCCCGTTGCTCAGGAGCCTCGCCGCGACATTCCTCGGCACAGCGGTCGCCGCAGCGTCCGCGTTCTTCGGGATCACGGTGCCGGACGATCCGGTGCCGTCGCCCAGCTCCTCAGCGCGGGAGTGACGTCAGCGGACGGTGATGGTGCCCTCCATGCCCGCGGCGCGGTGGCCGGGGATGGTGCAGTAGAAGACGTACTTGCCGGCCTCGTCGATGCGCATGCGCTCGACTCGCGTCTCGTCGCCGGCGACGTCGACGACGCGACCGAGGCCCTCGATGGCGAAGTCATGGGGGCTGTCGACGGAGCGCAGCGAGATCGCGAGCTCCTCGCCGACGTCGGCGCGAAGTGTGTCGGGGTCGAACGCGAAGTTGCTCGCCTCGACCTCGATGGCGCGGGCATCGGAGGTGGGCTCACCGCCGGCGCGCCCGGCGATCTTCCCCTCTTCGACGCCTCCGCATGCCGACGCCACGACGGCGAACGTCACGATGCAGGCGGTGCCGACAGACGCACGGAGCCGAGCGGCGATCATCTGTTCACGGTACCGACGACCCGTGGTGCGTCCCGAATCAGGGTTGCGTGGGCCGCTCGATCGGCTGCGCCGTGTCGGGCTCGTCCATGGGTGCCTCGGGCTGGACCTCGATCGTGTCGATCACCACGCCCGGTGGCGCGGTCACGACGGTGACGACGGCGCGCGCGATCGCCTCCGGCTCGAGGACGCCGCCATGACGTTGCAGCCCGTACCGGTTCCAGTACGTGAGCAGCTCCTCGATGTGCGCCATGTCCCAACCCACCCCGAACTCACTGAGTGTCGGGCCTACGCGCACGACCGTCGACCGGATGCCGGTTCCCTCGCACTCCATCGCAAGTGAATGGGTGAAGGCCTCGAGCCCCGACTTCGTCGCGGTGTAGACGGCCATGCGTGGGCGCGGGTTGCGGGTCGCGTCCGACGTGACGAACACGAGGTCACCGCGTGCGCCGCGCTCGCGGAGCGACGAGATCGCGAGCCGGCTCGTGAGCATGGGGCCGAGGAGGTTGGTCGAGACCTCGCGACGGACGTCGTCGGCGTCGGCATCGTGGAACCATCCCGGAGTCGCCATCCCCGCGTTGTTCACCAGCACGTCGACCGGGCCGAGCTCGGCCTCGGCCGACGCGAAGAACTGCTCGATCGAGCCCTCGTCGGTGACGTCGAGGGGGATGGCCGCGGCCTCCCCACCGGCGGTACGTACGGCGGCGGCGGTCTCCTGGAGCCGGTCGGTGCGGCGCGCGCCGACTGCAACCCGCCAGCCGAGTCGGCCGAGTGCGATCGCGGTCACCGCGCCGATCCCCGAGGACGCGCCGGTGACGTACGCCGTCCGAGTGGCCAGGTGCTGGTCGGTGTCGCCGTGCCGACTCACTGCTCCTCCTCCTACCCGGGCCTGCACACACGGCTCCCGGGACGACGGTGATCGTACGGGCCCCCGACCGGCCTGCTCACCGGAGCCGGTCGTCAGCGAGACCGGGCCAGGCGATCACCGGCCCCGCGGCGTCGACGAGGAGCTCCGTGCAGGAGAAGTCGACCGGGATCTCGACGACCGCTGCTCCGGTCGCAGTCAGGGCCGCGTCGAGACGTTCCCGGTGCTGTCCCACGCGCTCGAGTCTCCCGCGCTCGCCCCACACCACGAGCACCACCGCGGCGCCAGCGGCGGACAGGTCGTCGAAGACGGCGGCAGTCGCGGGATCGACCGGATCGGTCGTGACGATGATCGCGGGGCGCTGGGCGCGCGCGGCATCCGAGGCGGCGCGAGCCGCGGTGCCGGGGACGGTGACCGCCGGCACGACGACTCGCCGGGGCCCACCCGGTGTGACGGCGGGGGTCGGGAACGTGCGCGCGACCCAGAGGCCCGCGGGGCCCGGATCAGCCGATAGGAGGCCCCCGGTGGGAAGTGCCGCGCCGAGGTCGGCGACCGCGCGCGCGGGGTGGAGTGGCACGCGGTCGTCGACGAACCCCGGCTGGGCGATCGCGGCAAGCCGTGCGTAGAGGTCGTTGATCAGCGGTGGACCGGTCGATCGCACGGTGCCGGCACGAGCGTCGAGGTCATCGGGATCGACGTCGAGCACGGGCGCCAGGGCGAAGCGCTCGCGCGGCGACTCCGCATCGTCGACTCCCGTTGCGACGATCACGTCGGCGCCGGCCCACCCGAGGAGCTCGAAGTCGCGGGCCTGGAGCCCACACGTCCCGAGGTGGTGCGGGCTGTCCCAGTCGAAGACGCCCTTGGCGCCCCAGGTGTTCGCGACGCCGAGGTCGCCGGCCGCCGCGAACGATCGCAAGCCGCGGACCCCCCGACCCTCGGGCGGTTCGAGCACCCCGGGACCGGCGAGGACGACGATCCGACCGTCGCCCGGTAGGTCCGGCTGCGTCACGCGATCATCGTGGCACGGCAGCGAACCGGGACGTACGATCCGCCGCCATGCCCCCCTCTCCTACCGGCGCGTCGCGCAACGTCTACCTCCATGAGATCATCGACATCGTCGGCGAGGGTGCGATGCAGTACATGGAGCTGACTGCGGCGCGCGGCGCGGGAGACGCGTCGGGTGGCACGCTCGGGCTCGTCGGTACCTGGTACACGATGGGCTCCACCGGGCGTTGGCCCCAGGTGGTCAACCTGTGGGAGTGCGTCGACGGGTGGAACGGATGGCGTGCGCTGATGGAGCGCACGAACCTGCGACGGACCAGCACGCCCGAGCTCGAGGAGTGGTGGCGCGACGCACTGAGGGTGCGCACCGGCGGGGTCGATCGCGTGATGGCCGGTGCACCGGGGTGCCCGTCGATGGCCGACCTCGCCGCCGCGGAGATCCGCGCCAGTGTCTTCGTGCACGAGCTGTCGCGCTGTCGCGCCGGGGCCGCGCTCGACTACCTGGCGGCCGTCCGGGACGAGTGGGTACCGATCGCCGCCGAGTACGGCCATCGGCTGGTCGGGCTCTACGAGGTGCTCTTGACCGACACCGAGGTCATGACGATCTGGGCCACCAGCACCGAGGACCACCGTCGCTACATGGAGGCCGCGTCCGAAGGGACCGATGCCCGCATCGCGACGTGGCGGGCGCGGGCGCGGGAGTTCCTCACCCGGTGGCGCGAAGAGCTCATGACGCCGTACCCCGGCACGCTGATGTCGGCCGGAGACACGCTCTAGCGTGGAGGCCCGTGTCGACTGACGGCGTCGCCCTGACCGGGCAGATCGCCCCTTAGGCGTCGACGTCGCTCGCGAGTGGCGCGGCCGTCAGCTCGAGGTCGCGCTCGAACACCTTCTCGAACAGTCCGCGCTTGCGTCGTGCACCCCAGAGCTCGAGCTCGCAGTCGGTGCTGGCCCGAACGCGGAGCACCACGAGTGACGGCCCGATCCGAACGTCGACGTGCTCGACGGCTCCGCTGCGGCCGCGGTCGAGGCCATCCGCGAGCCGGAGCAGCGCGGTGAGCGGACGCAGCCGGCCGACGTCCACGAGCGGGAGCTCCTCGGTGGCCTTTGGCTCCCCGCGTCGATGCCACCGAGCCAGTCCGGCGAGGAGCTGGACGTCTTCCGGGGCGAAGCCGCGGAGCTGGCCGTAGCGGATCAGGTAGGCCCCGTGCTTGTGGTGGCCCTGCGACGCGACATGCTCGCCGATGTCGTGCAGGAGCGCGCCGTACTCGAGCAGCTCGCGATCGTCGCTCGACATCCGGTGCAGTTCCAGGGTCGCGTCGAACAGCTCGACCGCGAGGTCGGCGACGCGACGGGAGTGCGTCTCGGGGACGTTGCACCGCCGGGCCAGCCCCTCGACCGACGCGCGCCGGATGGCGCGGGGATCGTCGGACCACTCCGTCGGATCACGCCGCTTGATGGCGTCGAGGACGATGCCCTCGCGGAGCGCCCACTCGCTCACGACCATCTCCTCGATCCCGAACAGCTCCATCGCGGTCGCGAGGAACAGCGAGCCGGCGGCGATCAGGTCGACCCGTCGGGCCTCGAGGCCCTCCAACCGGAGTCGTTCGGCGGCCGTCGATCCGAGGACCAGCTTGTGGAGCGGCTCGAACTCGTCGCGCGTGAAGGTCAGCTGGTTCAGCGAGACCGGGACGTCCTTCTTGCGGCGGGCGGCGACCATGTGCGCCAGGTCTCCGAGCGTCCCGCTGCTCCCGACGAATCGCTTCGGCGCGAAGCGGGCGACCGTCTCCGCGATCGGCTCCAGCACCTCGACGAGATGCGCCCGCAGCCGGTTGCGGTCGTGCTTGGAGATCGGGTCGGTGGTGACGAAGTCGGCGGTCAGGCGCCCGACGCCGAGGTGCTCGCTCGTGGCCCACCGGAGTCCGCTCGCGTCGCCCACCATGATCTCGACGCTCCCGCCGCCGACGTCGAAGCACAGCGCCGGCGCCGGCTCGAGCAGCACACCGGCGCGGATCGCCCCGAAGATCAGCTCGGCTTCTCGAAGGCCGCTGATGACCTCGACCGCGACGCCCGCCTCGGCGTCGATCCGGTCGACGATGGCATCGCCGTTGGCGGCAGATCGGATCGCGCTCGTGGCACACGCCTGGATCTCGGTGGCCCCGGCCGCCTCGGCCATCAGGACGAACCGGCGGACGGCGGCGACCGCGGCGTCGGCTGCCGCGTCGGTGATCCGGCCGTGGCGAGCGACCACGTCGCCGAGGCGCAGCATGGCCTTCTCGGTGGCGATCGTCTCGAAATGGCCGTCGGGATGCACGTCGGCGACGAGGAGGTGGAAGGAGTTCGTGCCGAGGTCGAGCGCGGCGATCCGCACGTGGCGAGGGTAGCGGTACGCTCGCCGCGTTCCGGACCCATCGTTCGAGGAGCTCCAGTCCCATGGCCGACCTGCAGTCCGAACCGCGGATGCTGATCGACGGCGAGCTCGTCGATGCCGCCTCCGGAGCCACGTTCGAGAACGTCAACCCGGCGACCGAGGAGGTCGTCGGCCAGGTCGCCGACGGCGGCGTCGACGACATGGAGCGCGCCATCGCCGCAGCGCGGCGCGCGTTCGACGAGACGGACTGGTCGACGAACCGGGAGCTGCGCACGCGCTGCCTGCAGCAGCTCAAGGAAGGGCTCGCGGCCCACAACGAGGACCTGCGCCCGCAGATCGTCGCCGAGGTGGGGACGCCGATCGCGCTCACCTACGCGATCCAGCTCGACTCGACGATCGCCGACATGCAGTACGACATCGACCTGATCGACAATTACCAGTGGGAGTACGACCTCCCCGTCCACGAGTTCATGGGGGCGCGGAGCGCGCGGCGGGTCTACAAGGAGGCGGTCGGCGTCTGCGGCGCGATCACCCCGTGGAACTTCCCGTTCATGCTCAACCTCTCCAAGGTCGCGGCAGGGCTGGCCGCCGGGAACACGATGGTGCTGAAGCCGGCGCCCGACACCCCGTGGAGCGCCACGATGATCGGCAAGATCGCCGCGGAGGAGACCGACCTCCCGCCGGGCGTGCTGAACGTGGTCACGTCGGCCGACAAGGCCGCGGTGGGGGAGATGCTCACGGGCGATCCGCGCGTCGACATGATCAGCTTCACCGGCTCGTCGGCGACCGGGCGTCGGATCATGGGTCACGGTGCCGAGACCCTGAAGCGTGTGTTCCTCGAGCTCGGAGGTAAGTCGGCGAACATCATCCTCGACGACGCCGACTTCGAGGCGGTCGTCCCGTCCGGTGCGATGACCTGCATGCACGCCGGGCAGGGCTGCGCGATCACCACGAGGATGCTCCTGCCGGCGTCGCGCTACGACGAGGGCGTCGCACTCCTGGAGGCGGCGTTCAAGGCGTTCCCCTACGGGGACCCGACCGACCTGTCGAACATGATGGGCCCGCTCATCAACGCATCTCAGCGCGAGCGGGTGCTCGGCTACATCGAGAAGGGCAAGGCCGAGGGCGCGCGGCTGCTCGTCGGCGGCGGGCGCCCGGCGCACCTGCCGAAGGGGTACTTCGTCGAGCCGACGCTGTTCGTCGACGTCGATCCCGACTCGACCATCGCCCAGGAGGAGATCTTCGGCCCCGTGCTCGCCGTCCTGCGCTACGAGGACGACGAGGACGCCGTGCGCATCGCGAACAACTCCAGCTTCGGGCTGAGCGGTGGGGTGGTGTCGGCGTCCCTCGACCGGGCGCTCGGGATCGCCAAGCGCATCCGGACCGGCACCGTCTCGGTGAACGGCGGGATGTGGTTCGGTCCCGACTCACCCTTCGGTGGCTACAAGGACAGCGGCATCGGGCGCGAGCACGGTGTGGAAGGCTTCGAGGAGTATCTCGAGACCAAGACCGTCGGCCTTCCGGCCGACGCCGCCTGATCGCGACGATCAGGCGTTCGTGAGCGACGGGCTCGTCCCGATCGGCTCGCGCGCGCCGTCTTCCGTGAGAACCGTTGCGCCGAGCACCACGGCGAAGAGCGCCCACGACCAGATGCCGAGGAACTTCGCACCGTCCTCGATCGCCAGGCGGGTCGGATCGTTCGCCGTCCAGGCGAAGTCGACCAGCGCGGAGACGGCGAACCCGCTCAATGCAACGACGAGCGGTACGTAGGTCACGCGCGGGAGCGTGCGGACGACGAGCGCCAGCCATGCGCCGAGGAGCGCGGCATACGCGAGAACGATCGGCGTCTCGGATCCGAGAGCGCGTAGGAGGAGGTCGTCGTGGAGCAGGAACATGTCGTCGACCAGCATGACCGTGCTCCACGCCGCACCGAGCGCGAGGAACAGCGCCCACCGTGGCCGGCCGGTGCCGGTCGTCGTGCCGGTCGCGGAACTGCGAGCGGCGGTGGCGAGGAGCAGCGCTGCGAACCCGAACACAGCCGCCGCCCATGCCCAGCCGATCATCCCGATCTGCGAGGTGAGCCCGAGGTACCAGGCGGCCCCGGTGGTTGCCGCGGGGTCGCGGGTCAGGAGGCCGACCGGGATATTGCCCTGGGTCCTGATCGCAGCAAACCCGAGCACAGACAGGCCGACGATCGCGCCGGTGAGGGCGAGCACCGTGCCCGTCGAGGTGGGTTCGAGACGTCGCTTCGGACGGACCTGTCCGACGTCGATGTCCATCGACGCACGGTAATGGTCGGCCCATCCCGAGCCGCGGATGCTCATCGTGACGGTGCAATACGATCGAGGGATGGATGCGATGACGAGCTATCAGCCCACGTTCGACACCGTCGAGGAAGAGCGGCTGCACCGCAAGCAGCGCCTCGCGGCCGCGTTCCGGCTGTTCGGCAAGTTCGGGTTCGACGAGGGCGTCGCGGGGCACATCACCGCGCGCGACCCCGAGCACCTCGACCACTTCTGGGTCAACCCCTTCGGGATGCCGTTCTCACATATCCGGGTGTCAGACCTCATCCGGGTGAACGACCAGGGCGAGGTCGTCGAGGGCGACGCGCTCGTCAACGGCGCGGCGTTCGCGATCCACTCGCAGGTGCACGCTGCCCGCCCCGACGTGATCGCGGCTGCGCACGCGCATTCCGTGCACGGCAAGGCGTGGTCATCGCTGCGACGGACGCTCGACCCGCTCACCCAGGACGCGTGCGCGTTCTACGACGACCACGCGCTGTTCGACGACTACACCGGCGTCGTGCTCGACCTCTCGGAGGGCAAGCGCATCGCGCATGCGGTCGGCGATCGCAAGGCCGTGATCCTCTCCAACCACGGGTTGCTCACTGTCGGGCACTCGGTCGACGAGGCCGCCTGGTGGTTCATCACGATGGAGCGCACCTGCCAGGCGCAGCTGCTCGCTGAGGCCGCGGGCACACCGGTGTCGATCGACGCCGAGAGCGCCGCGCTCACCGCGACGCAGGTGGGCTCCCACGTCGCCGGCTACTTCAGCTTCGCCCCGCTCTACGACAAGATCACCCGGGAGCAGCCCGACCTCTTCGACTGAACCGCTTCCAGCGTTCTTGCGTCACTTCTTGCTGCATTGCAGCAGTTGCTGACGCCAGAACGATGGGGGTCAGGAGCGCTCGGACTCGACCTGGGTGGCGTAGGCCTTCGAGCCCGCGATGAAGGCGTTCGGGTCCTTGAACTTGCCGGCGACCACGTCGGCGAACCACTCGGGCACATAGCCCTCGATCGAGCCGGAGTCGAGCATCGCGACCACGGGCTCCACGATCGCGTCGACGGGGAGTGCGTCGACGGAGCTGTGGTACCCGGGCTCGTTGTCGGGAAGGGTGAACAGCTCGGTGTCGATGACGCCGGGGTTCACGATGTGCACGAGCACGCCGGTGTCGCGCAGATCGACCGCCATGCACTCGGAGAACGCGGTGATCGCGGCCTTGCTGGCCGCGTACGACGCCTCGATCGGCGGGCCGAGCCGGGCCGCGACCGACGACAGGTTGACGATCCGACCGTTGCGCTCGATGAGCCCGGGGAGCAGCGCAAGCGTGAGTCGGACGGGGGAGAAGTAGTTGATGCGCATCACCGCTTCGGCCTCCTCCGGGGTGATGCGAGTGACGTGTCGCCGCTTGGGGATGCCGGCGTTGTTCACGAGCACGTCGACGCCACCGAGCTGCTCCTCGACGTCGGCCGCGAACGCCGCGATCCCGTCGAGGTCGGCGAGATCGATCTTCCACGATCGCGACTCGGGCGAGTGCTGCCGCACCCGAGCGAGCACCTCCGCGAGCCGATCGGAACGCCGGCCGCAGATCCCGATCGTCGCACCGCGCGCCGCGAAGCCCTCGGCGAGCGCCGCGCCGATCCCGGTCGACGACCCGGTGACCAGCACCTTCTTGCCCCGCAGTGAGTACGTCATGGCGACACCATCGCACGTTCCTGACGCGGCTGTCAGGGAACCGGGCCCGGGACTAGCCTGCGCCGCCGTGGCCCTGGATCCGACGAGCGCGCTCCTCGCCGATCGCGTCGTCGTCGTCACCGGCGCCGCGGTCGGGATCGGCGAGGCCATCGCCCTCGCCGCGGCCCGCTTCGGCGCCGACGTGGCGATCTGCGACCGCGACGTCCCCAACCTCGACGCCACCGCCGAAGCGGTCGAGTCGCTCGGCCGACGGGTCGTCGCCGCCGAGCTCGACGTGCGCGACGACGACGGGGTCGACGGGTTCGTGGCGACAACCGTCGCCGAGCTCGGTGCGATCGACGTGCTCGTGAACAACGCAGGCGGCGGGTTCCACTCGGCTTTCCTCGACGTGAACGCCAAGGGTCAGGACTCGCTCATCCGCGAGAACTTCACCAGCGTCACGAACTTCGTGCGGAGCGCGGCACCTCACTTCCCTGAACGGGGTGGGTCGATCGTGAACATCACGTCGATCGAGGCCCACCGGGCCGGCCCCGGCTTCGCGGTGTACTCGGCGATGAAGGCTGCCGTCGCGAGCCTGACCAAGAGCCTCGCGCTCGAGCTCGGACCGCGGCTCGTCCGCGTGAACTGCATCGCTCCCGACGTGATCCCGACACCCGGCATCGGCGAGGAGATGGGCGTGCACACACCGCTCCCGGTCGCAGGCCACGTCGACGACGTCGCGGGCGCGGCCATGTACCTCGCTGGCGACATGAGCCGCTTCGTGACGGGAACGACGATCCATGTCGACGGCGGCAACTGGGCGTCGGGCGGTTGGACGCGCGGCGAGGACGGCACGTACACCCTGCATCCGGGCCTGCCGTGAACGGAACCGACGGGGCGCCGATGAGGGAAGAGGCATGAAGTTCGGCATTGCGCTCGGGCGGCTGAACCCCGCCTTCTTCGTCGACGTGACCCTCGAGGCCGAGCGACTCGGGTTCGAGTCGGTCTGGCTCCCGGAGCACCTCATCTTCACCACGAAGATGAGCCGGAGCCCGCACCCCGGCGAGACGCACCCTCCCGTCCCGCCCGAGACGCCGATCTTCGACGCGTTCTCGTACCTCGCGTACCTGGCCGGCATCACCGAACGGGTCCGCCTCGGCACCCACGTCTACAACCTCGGCCTGCGCCACCCGTTCGTGGCGGCCCGCGCCGTGCAGACCCTCGACATCGTGTCGGGGGGTCGGGTCGAGTTCGGGATAGGCGCGAGCTGGCTGGAGGAGGAGTGGGTCGCCGCCGAGCTCGACTTCGCGACCCGCGGCCGACGGGTCGACGAGGCGCTGGAGGTGTGCAAGCGCCTGTGGACCGAGGCCGACGTGTCCTTCGACGGTGAGTTCTTCTCGTTCGAGGGCGCGGTGTTCGAGCCCAAGTGCGTCCAGTCCCCGTACCCGCCGGTCCTCGTCGGCGGGGAGAGCGGCGCAGCGCTCCGACGCGCCGCGCGCGCCGGCGACGGATGGATCGGGATGAACCACGACTTCGACTCCGGCGCGGCCCAGATCACGAAGCTCCGCGACCTGTTGAGCGCCGAAGGACGCGACCCGGACGATTTCCAGTACTGCCTGGGCGGACCGGTCGAGTCGGCCGACGACGTCGCCCGCTGGAGCGACATCGGCGTCACCCGCCTGGTGTTCGCCCCCTGGCGCCGCTCCCGCGAAGCCATCGACGGCATGCGCCGCTTCGCCGAGAAGATCGACCTCCAGCCCTAGGTCGCGCACCGGGGGGCACGGCCCCCCGGAACAGCTCATCGCTCCGCGAACCCCAGTCGCTCTTCGCCGCCCCGCGGGGCCGTGCTCACACCACGAGTCCTCGCTACCCGGGATTCACCGGGTGCGGCCCCTCGGCCAGCATGGCGTCGAGGTTGTCGTGGAAGTCGCGGATCGTCTCCTTGTGCCGCAACCCCACGCGGATCTGCGCGGGCTGCATCGTGAAGCAGACGCCGGCCATGATCTGCTCCATCTCGTCGGCCCGGTCGACGGCGTCGAGGTCCATGCCGCGCCCCATGCCGATGTCGCACGCACGGCGGAGCACGATCGCGGACTCGGCCGTCTCGACGTCGAGATGCTGCTCGGCCCAGCGGAAGAAGCCGCCCTTCCACGGCGCGTCGGAGAACGGCTCGGGCGCGATGCAGGAACGACCGTCGAGGGTCCACTCGTGGACCAGGGCGCCGTCACGCCAGAGACGCACCTGCTCGGGCTCGTGGCCCTGCGCGAGGTGCGGGATCTCCACGTCGTACTGGCGCATCGTCCCGACCGGACCGCCGCGTGCGGCGTGGGCCACGCACAGTCCGGCGAGGTCGAACATGTGGGTGCAGTTCATCTTGGGGTCGGCGACGCCACCGACCGCGAGACAGCGCGGCGAGAGCTCCATCCCTTCGAGGGCCCGAAGCGGCCCGGCCGCGTCAGGGCACGTGGTCCACGGCCATCGGTACGCATGGGCGCTCACCTCGGTCACGACCGTGCCGTCGTGGGCGAGGCGGACGGTGAAGTAGTGGAAGTCGTCCTCGAGCCCGCCTTCGACTACGCCGCCGCCATCTCCGGTCTCGGTGACGACGAAACGGAGGCGGCGCCGGTACGAGCCGTGCGCGAAGTGGGTCATGCGCTGCGGGTCCGGCCGCCGGGATAGTTGCCGCCGCCGAAGCGCTCGTCGAGGGCGTCGTAGTCCACCACGAGCCCGTCCCGGGGGAGCGCGTCGACGAACTCGACGGTGCGCGGCTTCTTGTACGAGGCGATCCGCTCGCGGCAGTAGGCGATGATCTCGTCGGCCGACACCTCGGCGTGCGGTGCCAGGACCACGATCGCCTTCACGCTCTGCACCCACCGGTCGTCGGGGACGCCGATCACCGCGCACTCGGCGACGCCGTCGTGCGCGGCGATGCACCGCTCGATCTCGACGGGATAGATGTTCTCGGCGGCAGACTTGATCATCCGGGTCTTGGGGCCGATGAAGGTGATCGAGCCGTCGGGCTCCCGGCGGCCGAGGTCGTGGGAGCGGTGCCAGCCACCGCGTGACCGGTGCTCGTTCTCCTCGGGCCGGTTCCAGTACCCGTTCATCACCGTTGGGCCGCGGGCGACGATCTCACCGGGCTCGCCGACCGGCGCGTCGTTGCCGTCCTCGTCGACGACGCGCACCTGGAGCAACGGGGACGTCCGCCCGTGGGGTCCGGCTGCACCGAGCGCGAAGCAGCTGTAGGTCATCATCCCGACCGTCTCGGTCTGGCCGTAACCACCGGGTGCCGATGCCCACGGACTCACGTCGCGGCTGGTCCGCGCGTTCCATTCGGGGCTGCCGCCGGGCGTGCGCAGGCTCGAGAGGTCGTGACGTCCATCGGGGTCGGCGTCGAGGATCTGCTCGAAGATCGGCCCGACGAGGAACGCGCCGGTGCAGCGCTCCCGCTCGATCGTCCGGCAGAGCAGGTCTCCGTCGACCCGCGGGACGAACACGTTGGTCCCGCCGGCCACGAACGTCGCGAGGGTGTGCATCCACGTCCCGAGATGGAAGAGCGGCCCGCTGTTGAGAAACACGTCGTCGCCACTCGTGCCGGTGACGTGCCCGTAGACGAGCCCCTGGCTGAAGCACGCCGTGTGCGAGAGCATCGCCGCGTTCGGTCGTCCGCCGAACGCGGCCGTGTAGATCAGGAGCAGCGCCGCCGCGGGGTCGACGTCGACGGCGGGGTCCGCGTCGGTGCCCGTGTCGACGAACGCCTCGTACGAGTCGTCGCGGGGTCCTCCCCGTCCCGCGTCATCAGGGTCGTGGCGGATCCAGACCGCGTCGGCGGAGCCCACGGCGCGGGCGCCACGCACGGTGTCGCCGATCTCCGTCTCCTGCCAGACCACGACCGACGGGTCGAGGTCGTCCACCACGAAGGCCAGCTCGTCGGCCGTCTGACGCCAATTGGCCGGGCAGAACATCGCGCCGATCTTGGCGGCGGCCAGGAGCAGCTCGAGGACGCGTGCGGAGTTCTGTCCGAGCCAGAGCACGCGGTCGCCGGCGTGCACGCCGGCACCGAGGAGCGCGTGGGCGAGGCGGTTCACCCGGGCGTCGAGGTCGGGGAACGTGTGGCGGACCTCGCCGTCGATCGTGGCGAGGCGAGCGGGGCGGCTCCGCCGGTGCTCGCGCAGCACGTCTCCGAGTGTGAGCGTGTGGAGCGTGTCCACGGGAGCGGTCAGGGCCCCTCGGACCCGGCTGCCGCGTCGAGGTGCTCCCGGTAGCTCATCGGCAGCAGCTCGATGAGCTGGCCGTCGGGGTCGCGGACGAAGATCCCGACACCGATGTCGGTGTCGTCGAGCACGCTGCCGCCGTGCGCGACGACCAGTGCGCAGGTCGCCGCGAGGTCGTCGACGCTGAACGAGAGGTGCGTGAGGCCCGGGTCGTTCATGGTGCGCTCGACGAAGGGCCGCGGGGCCCCGCCCTCGCCGGAGAAGTGCAGCAGCTCGAGTACGAGCCCGTCGCGTGCGAGATAGCAGGCGGTCATCCCGAGCGGGGCGGAGAGCCGCAGGAGCTTCACCGAGAGGTCGTCGGGTGGCTGGATCTCCCGTTCGACCGTGAAGTCGAAGACCTCGACGTAGAACCGCCGCGACCGGTCGAGGTCGGTGACGCACTGGCCGAGGTGGTTGACCACGACCCCCATCGGGGCGCTACTCCTTCGGCGGGCGGACGTTGATCGCGAGGGTGAAGATCGCCTTGCAGACCGGCTCGCCGGTCGTGGCGTCCTTCCAGTCCGTCTCGGTGACGTAGAACTCGAGCTTGCCGCCGCTCGACTTCTCCTTCTCGTAGACGTCGCTGATCGTGCCCGTGCCCTCGAGCACGTCGCCGACCTTGGGCCAGCGGTAGTACTCGAAGGCCTGCTCACCGTGCAGGATGGCCCGACCGGGGCCACGGAGCTTCTCGATGGGCAGCCCGGCGGCGCCGCCCTGGCCCATCGATCCCCAGTAGGACATGACGAAGGGGAACGTGGGGGGGACCGGGGCCGCGTCGCCCTGGTACGCCGGGTCGTCGTCCATGAGCGCCTGGGCGAAGACCTTGACCGGGCCCCGCTCGACCACGACGGTCTGCGTGCCGGTGCTCTGACCCTTGAGCTCGGTGAGTGCCACGGGCTCGTGCTCCTTCTTCGTGGTGGGGATGCTGACGGTGACGTCAGGTCCGGAATGTAGCCGCGTCCTCGCGCAGGCGGTGCTTGAGCACCTTGCCGACGGCGTTGCGGGGCAGCTCGTCGGTGAAGTGCACGACCCGGGGACGCTTGTAGTCGGCGAGCCGCTCGGCGCAGAAGGCGTCGAGCGCCGCGGCGTCGAGGCTCGTGCCCGGCTTGCACACGACCCACGCGCCGACGTCCTCACCCAGGACGGCGTGCGGCACGCCGACGACGGCGGCCTCCTGGATGTCGGGGTGCTCGAGCAGCACCGCCTCGACGTCGGTGGCGTAGATGTTGTTGCCGCCGCGGATGATCATGTCCTTCTTGCGACCGCAGATGTAGAGGTAGCCCTCCTCGTCGAGGTACGCGAGATCGCCGGTGCGCAGCCAGCCGTCCGGCGTCCAGGTGCTCGCGGTCGCGGTATCGTCCTTGTAGTACTCGCGCTGCTTCCCCTGCATGCGCATGAGCAGCTCACCGACGTCCCGTGCCGGGAGGTCGTGGTCGTCCTCGTCGACGATGCGGATCTCCATGGGGCCGATCGGCTTGCCCACCGAGCCGATGCGCTTCGGGATCTCCTCGGGTGGCATCACGATGTACGCCGGTCCGGCTTCGCTCATCCCGAACGAGTTGCCGACGTTGGCATCGGGGAGTCGCTCGATGAGGATCTGGTGGGTCTTCGGCGCGATGGGTGCGCTCCCGATCGACACCTGCACGAGGCTCGAAAGGTCGGCGGTCGCGAAGTCGGGGTGGGCGACGATCAGCTCGGCGAACGCCGGGACGAGCATCGTGTGGGTCGGGCGTTCCGTCTCGACATGGCGGAGCCACCGGCCGGCGTCGAACTTCGGGTGGTAGAGCGCGGTGAGCCCCATCTTCATGGGGTTGTAGATGAACGCGATCCCGGCGAACGTGAACATCGGCGCGCCGTGGAGCCAGCCACCGCCCGTCCAGTGGGGCTCGTGGTTGGGGATCATCGCGGCGTTGTCGTGGCGTACGGCGATGCCCTTCGGGAGCCCGGTCGTGCCCGACGTGTACATGACATCGGCCAGATCCGTGGGCGCGACCGGCACCTGGATGTCGGACGCGTCGTCGTCGAGGACCTCGTCCCACGTGCCGCTGCTCACGATCGTGCGGAGGCTCGGGATCTCGGGCTCGATCGCGATCGCGGTCGGCAACAGCTCCTCGCAGGTGAGCGACACCACGATCTCGGCGTGGCCGAGGATCGACACCAGCTCCGGGTTCGACAGCCGCGTGTTCGTCGGGACGACGACCGCGCCGGCCTTGTGGACCGCCGCATACGCGACGATCCAGCGGAGCACCTCCTCGGCGGGCAGGAAGATCGACACGCGATCGCCCTGCTCGACGCCGAGCCCGATGAGCCCGCGGGCGAGGCGGTTGGACTCGGCGTCCCACTCGGCGAAGGTGAGCGAGGTTCCCGCGTCGAGGTTCCGGTACGCGAGCTCGTCGGGAAGGGTCCGCGCCATGAAGCGCAGCTGGTCCTCCTGGAGTTCCCCCCACTCCGGCACGGGTGCGAACCTAGCGCGAGCACCGATCGACCTGACAGCAGTGTCAGGTAGGCTCGCTGCCGTCGCGGAGCGCCGTCGAACGCCGCGCTGCGGTCCGAGCCCCACGCCGAGCGAGGAGCCCACGTCATGGGTGAAGCCGTCATCGTTGCAGCCGCGCGCACACCGATCGGGACCGCCCGGCGCGGCTCGCTGATCGGGTTCAGCGCCTTCGACCTCGGTCGTCTGGCCGTGGAGTCCGCGCTGAAGCGATCGGGCGTCGCGACCGCGGACGTCGACGACCTGGTGCTCGGCGAGGTGCTCCAGGGCGGTGGCGACATCGCCCGGTACGTCGCGATCGAGCTCGGCCTCATCGAGGTGCCGGGGGTCGCGCACAACCGGCACTGCGCGTCGGGCATGGCGGCGGTGCAGACCGCGGCCGGCAGCATCCGTGCGGGCATGGACCGCGTCGTCATCGCGGGCGGGACGGAGTCGATCAGCCAGTCGCCGCAGGTGCTCAAGAAGCTCCCCGGGGCCTACAGCGGCGTGCAGCAGTGGCTGTCGCCGAGCCACCCCGAGACGCCCGACGCCCCGACGATGGACATGTCGATCACCGTCGGCTGGAACACCGCGCAGAAGGCCGACGTGAGCCGCGAGGACATGGACCACTGGGCCTACGAGTCGCACCGCCGGGCGATCGCGGCGACCGACGAGGGACGGCTCGCGGAGGAGATCTTCGCCGTCGAGGTGCCGGTCGGGAAGGGCGAGACGCGGATCTTCGACACCGACGAGCATCCGCGTCGCGACTCGAGCCTCGAGAAGCTCGCGTCCCTGCCGCCGTTGCATCCCGAGATCCCCGGGTTCTCGATCACCGCGGGGAACGCCTCGGGCCTCAACGACGGCGCGTGCGCAATGGTGCTCTGCGACGCCTCCTACGCCGAGCAGCACGGTCACGAGCCGCTCGCGATCGTGCGGTCCTGGGCGTCGGCGGGCCTCCCCCCGGCCGACACCGGGCTCGGGCCGACGGTCGCCGTCCCGAAGGCACTCGCGCGCGCAGGGCTCTCGGTCGACGACGTCGACCTGGTCGAGATCAACGAGGCGTTCGCGTCGATGGCCGTCGCGTCGAGCCGAATCCTCGGCTTCGACCACGAGATCGTCAACGTCAGCGGGAGCGGCTGCTCGCTCGGGCACCCCGTGGCCGCGACCGGCGCCCGCATGATCACGACGCTCGCGTTCGAGCTGCGGCGGCGCGGCGGCGGGATCGGAGTCGCGTCGATGTGTGCGGGCGGAGGCATGGGCTCGGCGACGGTGATCGAGGTGCCGAAGCGCTGACCGGACCTGGGGTCGTGCCGACCTCGGAGGCGTTCACGTTTCGCACCGTCGTCGAGCACCGACGCACTACATTCCCGGCATCGCCCCCGACACCGGCTCCGACTGGGACTCCGACCTCGCCCTCGCGCTCGAGCTCTGCGACGTGGCGGACTCGATCACGACCGCGCGCTTCCGGGCCCACGACCTCCACGTCGAGACCAAGCCCGACCTCACCCCCGTGAGCGAGGCAGACCATGCGGTCGAGGACGCGATCCGGGACCGTCTCGGGCGAGTCCACCCCGGCGACGCGATCCTCGGCGAGGAGTACGGCACGGCTGGGGAGGGGCATCGCCGCTGGATCATCGACCCGATCGACGGCACCAAGAGCTATGTCCGCGGGGTCCCGGTGTGGGCGACGCTGCTCGCGCTGGAAGCCGAGGGCGAGCTCGTCGTCGGCGCGGTCTCGGCCCCGGCGCTCGGGCGCCGCTGGTGGGCGGCGCGTGGAGGCGGTGCCTACGCTGATGGCGACCGCATCAAGGTGTCCGACGTGCACGCGCTCGAGGACGCGCACCTCTGCTACGCGAACTTCGAGGGGTGGAACGCCGTCGGGCTGCAAGCGGCGATGCTCGAGCTCTCGCAGCGGGCATGGCGAGCGGTCGGGTTCGGGGACTTCTGGGGCCACATGCTGGTCGCCGAGGGTGCGGCCGACGTGATGGTCGAGCCCGAGCTCGCGCTCTGGGACGTCGCTGCATTGCGGCCGATCGTCGAGGAGGCGGGCGGCCGCTGCACCGACCGCGAGGGCGGCCCGGCGGACGGGCCGGGTGGCTGTGTGACGACCAACGCGCTGCTCCACGACACGGTGCTCGCGCAGCTCGGTGCCGCACCGCCGACGACGGCCGGCACATGAGCCGTCAGGAGGTGACCGTCGGCCTCGACATCGGCACCTCGTCGGTGAAGGCGGTCGCGGCCGACCACGACGGCAACGTCGTCGCGACCGCGCGCGTCCCCCACGACGTCGGGGTCCCGAGCCCCGGGCGGTTCCAGCACGACGCCGAGATCGCGTGGCGGCGTGGGCCGCGCGAGGCGTACGCCGTGGTCTCCACCGATCTCGACGTGCTCGGCGTGAGCGTCGCCGCGATGGTCCCGTCGCTCGGCGCGGTCGACGCCGACGGGATCCCCATCACCCCTGGCCTGCTCTACGGCGACGAGCGCGGCCGCGCGGGCGGCGGACGCGAACGCGCCGACGGCAGTCCTGCCGAGAGCGGAGAGCTCCTCGGGTTCCTGCGCTGGTGCGCGGCCGAGGCGCCCGACGCGGCCGGCTACTGGCCGGCGCAGGCGGTCGCGAACCACGCGCTCTGTGGTGAGGGCGTGCTCGACACGGCCACCGCGGCGTCCACCTACCCGCTGTTCGACTGGACCGGGTGGGACGCCGAGGTCGCTGCCGCGGCGGGAGCCCGCGTCGAGCAGTTCCCGCGGCTGGTCCCCACCGGTTGGGAGGCCGGCCGGATCTACGGCGACGGCCCGCCCTTGGCGTCGGGCTGCGTGGACGCGCTCGCGGAGCAGCTGGTCGCCGGCGCCGACCACGCAGGCGACGTGTTCGTCATCCTCGGCACCACGCTCATCGTGTGGGCGGTGGTCGACGCACCTGACGACGGCTCCGAGGTGAACGTCCCCGGGTTCTGGACCATCCCGCACACGGCCGCCGGGAAGCTCCTGGTGGGCGGACCGTCGAACGCGGGCGGGCTGTTCTGCAACTGGGCCGCGGGGCTGCTGGGCGACGCGACTGCAGCACCGGAGCCGGACCGGGTGCCGGTGTGGGTGCCGTACCCGCGCGGGGAGCGGACGCCCTTCCACGATCCGGACCGTCGCGCGTCGCTCATCGACCTGGATCTGACGCACGACGCGACATCGGTCCGACGCGCCGCGTTCGAGGCGTCGGGCTTCGTCGTCCGCAGAGTGATCGACACCGTCCGGACGCACACCGACTTCGCACCGCGCCGACTGGTCGTGAGCGGCGGGGGTAACCGAGTCGACGATTGGCTGCACGCGGTCGCCGACGCGACGCAGGTCCCGATCGAGTGCGTGGCCGTCCCGGAAGGCGGTGCCCTGGGCTCGGCGTGGTTGGCGCGGATCGCCGCGGGACTCGAGGACCCGATCGCGATGACCGAAGGACGGCGCTGGGCCCGCGTCGGTCGTCGGCTCGAAGCCGACGCGGCGTGGGTCGCCCCGACGGAGGCGCGCTACCAGCGGTTCCTCGCGGTCGCCGGCGCGAGCCCCACGTAGGATCGACGCGATGGCGCTGCGCATCGAGATCGACCACGACGTGTGCATGGGCCAGGGTCAGTGCGTCTACTGGGCTCCCGCGACGTTCGAGCTCGGTGCTGACGGGCTCGCCCGGGTGACGAACCCGGAAGGCGATCCCGAGGACAAGGTCGTGCTGGGGGCGAAAGGCTGTCCGACCGGCGCGATCTCGGTGTGGCGAGGCGACGAGCGCCTCGTCTGATTCACGATCGGGGCGGCTCCTAGGATCGACGCCATGCCGATCGGGACGACCGAAGAGCACCTCGCGCTGCACGAGGCCGTAGGGGGCTGGCTCGAGCGTCACGACGTCGCCGGTGTGCGCCGGACCGCGCTCGACTCCGAGCACGACGCGCTTCCGCCGTACTGGCACGGCTTCGCCGAGCAGGGCTGGCTCGGTCTGCACATCGCGGAGGACGCGGGCGGCTCCGGATACGCGAGCCCCGAGCTCGCGGTGGTGCTCGAGGAGCTCGGACGCTCCCTCGCTCCGGGACCGATGCTCCCGACCATGTTGGCCTCCGCGGTGGTCGCGAGCTCGGCCAACGAAGGCGCTCGCAAGGAGCTGCTCCCGGGGCTCGCCTCGGGCGAGATCGTCGGAGCCCTCGCGGGCGGCACGGGATGCGGGTTCACGGCGACGAAGACCGACGACGGCGTCGCGGTCTCGGGAAGCGCACGACCGGTCGTTGGCGGCGCCGGCGCCGACGTGGTCGTCGCTCCGGCGAGCGTCGACGACGACGTCTGTTGGGTCGCGCTCCGAGCCGACGAGCTCAGCATCAGCGAGCTCCCGAGCCTGGACCCGACGCGGCGCGTCGCCGAGCTCGTCGCGGACGACGTGTCGGTGCCCGCCGCTCGGATCCTCGATGGCGTCGACACCGAACGCGTCGTCGACGTGGGCGCGGTCCTCGCCGCGGCCGAGCTCGTGGGCGTTGCGCAGTGGTGTGTCGACACTGCCGCGACCTACGCCAAGGACCGAGTGCAGTTCGGTCGGCCGATCGGGCAGTTCCAGGGTGTGAAGCACAAATGCGCCGACATGATCGCCAGAGTCGAGCTTGCGCGTGCGGCGGCATGGGACGCGGCCCGTGCCGTCGACGACGACCCCCGAGAGCGCGCACTGGCCAGTGCGACCGCGATCGCACTCGCGATCGACGCGGCGTTCGTGAACGCCAAGGACTGCATCCAGGTGCTCGGCGGCATCGGGTTCACCTGGGAGCACGACGCGCACGCCTACCTCCGGCGCGCGATGACCCTCCGGAGCCTGATCGGACCCGCGTCGGGATGGCGCCAGAACGTGTGCCGTCTCGCCCTCGCCGGAACGCGACGCGGGCTGACGGTCGATCTCGGCGACGAGGGCGACGAGGCGCGGTCCGAGGTCCGGGCGTTCCTCGACGAGGTGAAGGATCTTCCTTCCGACGAGCAGCATCGCCGGGTCGCGGACGCCGGCTACATCGTCCCCACCTGGCCCGAGCCGTTCGGGCGGGGCGCGAAGGCGCTCGAGCAGGTGGTGATCGAGGAGGAGTTCCGCGCCGCGAAGGTCGCGCGTCCGGGGATCATGGTCGGCGGATGGGCGTTGCCCCCGGTGATCATGTACGGGACCAGTGAGCAGCAGGAGCGGTGGATCCCGCCGACGTTGCGCGGCGAGGTGGTCTGGTGCCAGCTCTTCAGCGAACCGGGCGCCGGCTCGGACCTCGCCAGCCTTTCGACGCGGGCCACCCGAGTCGAGGGCGGCTGGCTCGTCAGCGGCCAGAAGGTGTGGACCTCGATGGCGCACTTCGCCGACTGGGGCATCCTCCTCGCGCGCACGAACCCCGATGTGCCCAAGCACGACGGGATCTCGTGCTTCATGGTCGACATGAAGCGCACGGAGGGTCTGTCGATCCGCCCCTTGCGCGAGCTCACCGGCGAGTCGATGTTCAACGAGGTGTTCTTCGACGACGCGTTCATCCCCGACGACTGCCTCGTCGGCGCCGAGCACGACGGATGGCGCGCGGCGCGCACGACGTTGGCGAACGAGCGCGTGTTCATGGGCAGCGGGATGAGCTTCGGGCACGGCCTCGAGCAGATCCTCAAGGTGATCGGGGCGCGCGGGCTCGCCGACGACCCGCTGGTGCTCGACGAGGTGGGCGGTCTCGTGGCCCGCGCCCACGCGCTGGCCTGCCTCGGGTACCGCCTGACCCTGGCCGCGCTCGCCGGTGCCGACCCGAGTGGCTCCGAGGCCTCGGTCCGCAAGCTGTTGGGTGTCGAGCACGACCAGCACGTCCAGGAGGTCGGCCTCGGCATCGTCGGCGTCGACGGGGCGATCGCCGACGGCGAGGGTCAGACGTGGAGTCGGGGCTTCCTGTTCAACCGCAACCTGACCATCGCCGGCGGCACGAGCGAGATCCAGCGCAACATCATCGGCGAGCGCGTCCTTGGCCTTCCGCGCGACCCGTAGCAAGGGGGAGGTGAGGCCAGGTGGTGCTGCCCTGCGCCGGCGGAGGAGCTCTCCGAGTACCGTCCCGCTACGGAATCCAGCTCGACTGACCAGGAGGTCTCCCTGTGAGGCGCGCCGTGCTCGCCACCCTGCTGGCCCTGACCGGTGTGGTCCTGCTCCCGCACACGGCCATGGCCTCGTCCGACACCTGCGATCTGCTCACCAAGAAGCAGGCATCCAAGGTGCTCGGCTTCAAGGTGGTCAAGACCGAGTCGGAGACGTCGAGTGGGGTGGAGCAGTGCAGCTACCGCACGAAGAAGTACTGGGCGCCGCGCCTGAAGAGTCTCGACGCGCCGTTCAAGCTCAACATCACGACGCAGCCGCTCACCCAAGCGACGGCCATGGTGCTCGATGAGCTCGAGGCCGACCTGGACGCCGAGACCGTGGAGGGTCTCGGCGACCGGGCCTTCTTCACCGATGGCAACGAGCTGATCGTCGTCGTCGATGATGTCGTGCTCCAGGCCGAGGTCACCAACATCGAGTGGGAGGGCGACGAGCTCCAGACCTACATCCTCGATCCCGAGCTCGCGGCCATGCGGCTGGTCGTCGGCCGCCTCACCGCGGGGTAGCGCTGGGCCGGCCGGTACCTCGGCGTCGGCGGCGAGCCTGTCCCGGCCCTTCCCCGCGGCCCGGAGCTATGCGTCGTCGCCTCGACTACCCGACCGGGGGGAGGTCGATGACCTCGCCCGGATAGATCAGGCTCGGGTTCCCAGTCTGCAGCTGCGGGCGGTTGTGCATGCAGAGCTGCACCCAGTAGGTGACGACATCGGCGGCCGCGAGGTCGCTCGGCGAACGACCTGCTGCCGACGCGACCTGCTGCGCGGCGATCGCCCAGAGGTGGTCACCTGGCACCACGACGTGGCTCGTCTGGGAGACGCTGGGTGCAGCCGTCGGCGACGCCGCGGGTGGCGCGACCGCCTCGGCGGCCGGGCCGGTCGAGCTCGGGTTGGTCGGTCCGGTCCGACGCGGGCCGCGGGGAGCGGTGGACGGTACGGTCTCGTCGGCCGCATCGCCCCGGGTCGGCCGGCCGCCCCGGGTCTGGGCGGCGGCCGCAACCGCAGCGTCGTCGAGTCGCCCGGTACGAACCGTGGTCGGGACCGCGGGAGCGAGATCGGGCTGCTCGACCGGAGCATCGTCGGGTGTGGGGTCGACCCGGCCGGTGCGCACCGGCGCCGGACCCGGGTCGCCGGGGTCGCCGGGGTCGCCGGGGTCGCCGGGGTCGTCGGACGGCGGCTCGGCGACCGGACCGGGATCGCCCGGACCGGGATCGCTCGGACCCGGCTCGCCCGGACCGGGATCGAGGGCGTCGGACGCGACGGCGTGGGCATCGACGGGGGCGTCGGGCACGGTCTGGGCCGCGGCGGGCGGTGCGAGGGCGAGGGTGCCGGCCGCGAGCTCGGCGGCGAGCGTGGTCGCGAGGACGAGGGGACGTCGCATGGGGTACCTCCTGGAGGTGGGTCGATGACGGCCGGGGGAGCGCGGGCAAGGGGTACGGTGCCTGGCCGATGACCCGCCTCCTCCTCGTGCGTCACGCGCGACCCACCGAGAATTGGGATGCTGCTCCCGACGCGGGGCTCGACCCACTGGGCCGCGAGCAGGCGGCGCGCCTCGTCGACGTGCTCGGCGACCACCCGTCGCGTCCGGTGCTCACCTCGCCCTTGCGGCGCGCTCGGGAGACCGCGGCCCCACTCGCCGCGCACTGGGGGACGGGAACGCACGTCGTCCCGGCCGTCGGTGAGATCACCGCTCCGCACGTCGATCCCGACGCTCGGGTCGGCTGGCTGCGAGGAGTGCTCGCGGGCACCTGGTCCGAGGTCGACGACCGGCTCGCGTCCTGGCGCGCGACCTTGCTCGACGCCCTGACGACGATCGAGCAGGACAGCGTCGTGTTCTCCCACTTCGTCGCGATCAACACCGCGGTCGGCGCAGCGACGGGCGACGAGCGCGTGATGTGCTTCGCGCCCGCGCACGCCTCGGTGACCGAGCTGGCCGTCGACGACGGCGCGCTGCGACTCGTCGCCCTGGGCGCCGAGTCCGACGTCCCGATGCCCCGTGCCGGGGGAGGGGAATGACCGACGGCCCGGGAGATCCTGCGGCCGAACGCCGGTCGGTGCTACCTTGCCGCCAGATCAGCCACCACGGGGGAGAGTCCACTGACCATGCTCGGCATCGAGATCTTCGACAACTACGGCCTCAACTTCGCAGCCCGGTGGGCGCACGTCCTGGTGGGCATCGCCTGGATCGGCCTGCTCTACTACTTCAACTTCGTGCAGGTCCCCGCGTTCGCCGAGCTCGACGCCGGCGCCCGCAACCAGACGATCGACAAGCTCGCGTCCCGTGCCCTGTGGTGGTTCCGGTGGGCTGCGGCAGCGACGTTGGGCTTCGGCCTGCTCCTCGGGCTCATCCCCCAGAGCAGCGGCGGCGACGGCAGCTTCCTCACCGACGACTACTTCAAGACGCCGGCCGGTATCGCCATCGCCACCGGGATGCTGCTCGGGATCACGATGTTCCTCAACGTGTGGCTCGTGATCTGGCCCAAGCAGCGGATCGTGATCGCCAACGCCCGCAACGTCCTGGCCGGCGGGGAAGCCGACCCGGACGCGCCAGCGGCGGGTCGGGCCGCCCTCCTGGCCTCGCGTCAGAACACCATCTTCTCGTTCTCGATGCTGATGTTCATGATCGGCACCTCGCACTTCTTCGCCGGCGGGGGCTTCGAGACGGGCAGTGACCGCGCGATCTACTGGGCGATCACGGGCGTGATCTTCCTCGCCTTCGAGCTGAGCGCGCTCGGGATCATCGGTGGGAAGGGCTCGAACCTCACGAACTGGGTCTACGAGAACCACACGCGGGCCATCGGCACCGGTCTCGCCCTCACCGTGGTCTGGTACGCGCTCTGGGAGCTGATCTTCTAGACCCCGAGCAGGTCGGCGATCCGCGCGTGGTGCTCGGCGGTCGTGCCGAACAACGCAGCGTTGGTCTTCACGCGGCGCACGTACATGTGCATGTCGTGCTCCCACGTGTAGCCGATGCCGCCGTGGATCTGGATGCCCTCTGACGCCAGGAGGCGTTGGCAGTCGTTCGCCGCGGCCTTGGCCGTCGACGTCGCGAGCCAGCGCTCGGGATCGTCCTCGGCGATCGTGAGCGCGGCGAAGTAGCCGGTGGAGCGGGCACGCTCGAGTGCGACAAGCATGTTGGCGAGCTTGTGCTTGATCGCCTGGAACGAGCCGATCGGGACCCCGAACTGCTCTCGCTGCTTCGCGTACTCGAGCGTCACGTCGAAGATGGTCTGGCACGTGCCGAGCGCCTCGAGCGCGAGTCCCATCACCGCGACGTCGATCGCGCGTCGCAGTGCGGCCGCAGTCTCCGGGCCGGGGACACCGAGGCACCGATCGGCGGCGACGGTCACGCCGTCGAGTCGGAGCGTGCCGAGCCCGCGGGTGGGATCGAGCGCCGCCATCGGCTCGATCATGAGGTCGGACGACGGGACCACGAACGCGCCGACACCGTCGTCGCCGACCGATCCGGGCGTGCGCGCCACGACCACGATCTCTTCGACCTCCGGTGCGCCGAGCACCGCCGACTTCTCGCCGGAGAGCACCCAGGCGCCATCGCCGCCCTGGCTCGCGGTCGTGCGGACCGACGCCGGGTCGAGGCCGGTCTCGGGCTCGGCGACGGCCAGGGCCCCGGTGCACGACCCTGCCGCGACCGCGCCCAGGAACCGCTCCCGCTGGGTGTCGTCACCGGCTTCCGCGATCGCCGGGACGAGCTGGGTCGTGGTGGGGACGAACGGCCCCGGCGCGACGACGCGCCCCATCTCCTCGAGGACCACCGAGAGCTCGACCGTGCCCAGCCCGAGTCCGCCGTGGGCTTCCGGCACGGTCAGCGCCGGCCAGCCGAGATCGACCATCTGGCGCCAGAGACCTGCGGTGGCCGCGCGTCCCTCGGCGCCGTCGCGGAAGGCGTCCTCGACGACCGTCCGCACGAGCTCGGGCGGACACTCACGCGAGAGCATCGCGCGCACCCCGTCGCGCAGGTCGTCCTGGTCGGCCGTGAACTCGAGCTCCATCGACGGGCAACCTACCTGACGTGCGCGTCAGCCCAGTCGCCGAGGGTGCTCCGCGTCGAGCATTCCTCGGAGCACCCGGCGGTCGACCTTCTCTCCCGCGGTGAGCGGGAGCGCGTCGAGGATCTGAAGATCCTCGGGCAGCTTGTGCGCCGCGAGCCGATCGCGTCCGAACTCCCGGAGCCCGTCGATGGTTGGCACCGTCGACGGGTCGCGGGCGACCACGAACGCGACCCCCACCTCGCCCATGACGGGATCGGGTGCGGGGACGACCGCGACATGCGCGACCTCGGGATGCGTCGAGAGCACCGCCTCGACCTCGACCGGGTACACGTTGTACCCGCCGCGGACGTACATCTCCTTGCTCCGGCCCACGAGCCGGAGCCGACCCTGGTCATCGACCCATCCGACGTCGCCGGTCCGGACGAAGCCGCCGGCGGTGAACGCGTCACGCGTGGCGTCGGGGGCGCGCCAGTACCCCGACATCACTGCGGGGGACCGCAGGCACACCGCGCCGATGTCACCCGGGGCCACGGGGTGATCATCGTCGTCGAGCACGCCGAGCTCGACCGCGGCGTGCGGGCGTCCGACGCTGATGATCGCGTCCTCCTCGGGGTCGTCGAAGCCGGTGCCGAGTCCGATGCCGGCCTCCGTGCAGGAGTAGCGCGTGGCGAGCTTGGCGTCGAAGCGTGTCCGTGCCTCCTGCGCGAGTCCGGGCGTGACCGGTCCGCCGCCGACGACGATGAACCCGATGCTGGAGAGGTCGAACTCGTCGAAGTCGGGATCGCGCAGCATGAGCGCCAGCTGCGTGGGCACACCAGCCACCGTCTGCATCCCCTCGCGCTCGAGGAGCGCGAGGGCGTCGTGGGCGCGCCAGCGCTCCATGATGAAGCTCGTCCCGCCGCGTTGGAGGTTGCCCGGGAGCTTGGTCATGAAGCCGAGGTGCGCGAAGGAGGTCCCGGTGAGGCCCCGGCCACCGGCGCCCCACGTCGTGCCGACGTCGACATTGGTGATGAACGACAGCTGCCGGTTGCAGTAGAGCGCGCCCTTCGGGATGCCCGTCGTCCCCGAGGTGAAGATGATGGCGACCGGGCGCTCGGGGTCCGGTTCGAGCGGGACGGGAGCGCCTTCGAGGCGGAGCTCGCGCAGGACGTCGTCGGGGGTGCCGGCGCGGCGTGCCTCGACGGTCTCGTGCCCCGTCTCGTGGGAGGTCGAGGCGGCACCTTCGGGACCGATGACGAGCCGGGGGCCGGCGAGGTCGAGCACCGTCGCCCGCTCGGCGTCGGTGAGGCGGTCGTTGACTCCTGTGGTGATGGCCCCGAGCTTCGCCGCGGCCAGGTACGCGACGAGGTACTCGGGTCCCGGGGGGACGAGCAGGGCGACGACGTCGCCGAGCCCAACCCCGCGTCGGGTGAGCCCGGTCGCCACCTCGTCGCTGGCCCGATCGAGGAAGGTGTACGAGAGCGGCCACCCGTCCGGCGCCACGTACGCAGGCTGGTCGCGGAACCGCCGGGCGGCCTCGCGTAGGGTTGCACCGAGCATGGGGTGCCTCTCCGGGCCCGTGTCGAGCACGAGTGTCAGCGGGGGGTCGTGGCGGAATCGTACAAGTCGGATCGCGAGCGCTCCGGCCGCGCGCCTTCGGGGCGTCCACCCTCCGACCGCGACGAGGCCTCCGACCGGGACGAGGCCTCCGACCGGGACGAGGCTCGGGAGCGGCGTGCGGCGAGCGCCGGGACGCCCGCCCAGGGACGAGAGCTCCGCGCCCAGGGTCGACGCACCATGCAGCGGCTCCTCGACGCCGGGCTGCGCGTGTTCGCGCGGCGCGGGTACCACGCGGCGCGGGTCGACGACATCGTCCGCGCGGCGCGGACGTCGCACGGGACCTTCTACCTGTACTTCACCAACAAGGAGGACCTCCTCCGCGCGCTGGCGGTGGACTGCGCGCACGAGCTCACGGACCTCGCCGACACCATCGGGCCGATCACCCCTGACGACGCCGGTCGGGCGGAGCTGCGCTCGTTCCTCGAGCGGTTCCTCACGACCTACCGACGGTACGGGCCCGTGATCCGGGCCTGGATGGAGGACCAGGTCGGCGACCGTGAGGTCGACCGCCTCGGCGTCAAGGCGTTCACCGCGATCGGTGATCAACTCGGCCGGCGCATGCATGACGCGCAGGTGCCGGTGGCCGCCAACGAGGCGGCTGCGGTCGGCGCGCTGATGGCGATGCTCGAGCGGGTCTGCTACGGCGTCGCGTCACGTCGCCTGGTCGAGGACGACGACACCCTGCTCGACACGATGGCGACCATCGTGCACCGCGGGTTCTTCGGCGGGCCGTAGGGTCGCTCAGCTCGGCGTCGCGCCCGCGATCGGGACCGCGAACGCACGGCACCAGATGAGCACCGTCCACTCGCCGCTCGCGACGTCGGTGCCGGCAGGCACGTCGTAGAACTGCGTCCCCTGGTTGCCCTTGAGGTCGCCGAGGTCCACGGCGCCGTCGCCCGGGCGCTCCTGGCCCGAGCCACGGACGACGTAGAGCTTGTAGTCGGGGCCGGGCTCGACGTCGATCCCCTCGAGGCCGACGACGAATCTCCCGTCGGGCTGCTGATAGAGGTTGACCGTCCCGCTCGCGTCGTGATCGATGCCCTGCAGCGCGCCGGTTCCGAGCACGACCGGCTCGGTCGCAGCGGGTGCCTCGGTGGGGGCGGCGTCGGTCGGGGCGACGCTCGGAGTCGGCGCGGCCGGCTGCGCGGCGTCGGTGCCGGGGAAGGTCTCCACGACCTTCTTGCTCCGGAGGTTGGGGAGGATGAGCACGAGCACGAGGGCCACGGCCAGGGCGCTCAGGATCCCGGTGCGCAGCCAGCCGTTCCGGATCAGGCGCGGGAGCACGAGGCGTGAGAGCACGAGCCAGCCGACGACGATGCCGAGGGTGACGACGATCGCCTGGGTGCCGGAGAAGATGTCGCGCACTGCGTTGGGCCGGATCGCCGCCATGATCCCGAACGACACGGCGAGCACGACGAGGGGGATCGCCTCGATCCACTTCGGTGGCGCGCTCGTGCGCCGGCCGGGCCGGGACCCGTTGCGTCCGGGCCTTCCGGGGTCGGCGCCGGGCTGCTCGTCGACGGAGGTGGCCATGGGTTCTCCTGGCTCGCGAGGGGGTTCGCCGGTCTACGGGGCCGGGTGCCGACCCGGATGACCGAAGCTCCTCGGGGTGCGCGTGATCAGACGGTCCCAGAGTGCCCGATCTGTCGACCCCCAGGGTGCCCCGGTCAGCCGATCCCCAAGATGGTGGTCGAGGCGGAGGAGAACCAGCCCCCCGTCCCGTTCACGCAGCACACCTCGGCATCGGGGACCTGGCGCCCCTCGGCCTCGCCCCGGAGCTGGCGGACGGCCTCCACGAGCAGGAACATGCCACGCATCCCGGGGTGGCAGGCCGAGAGTCCGCCTCCATCGGTGTTCGTGGGCAGCGCACCGCCGCGCCGGAGTGCACCGGTCTCGACGAACGCCCCACCGTCGCCCTTCCCGCAGAACCCGAGCGCCTCCAGCGAGAGCAGCACCATCGGCGTGAACGCGTCGTAGATCTGCGCGCAGTCGATGTCGGCCGGGGTGACCCCGGCGCGAGCGAACACCGCGGCGCCGGAGCGGCCGGCCGGCGACTCGGTGAAGTCACGCCACTCGCTCATCGTCGGAAGTGCAGCTCGAACGCGGTCTTGGTGTCGACGCGGCCGCAGTCCGACAGGGCCGCGCCGACGATCGCGACCCGTGGCCGCGTCGTCACTACCGCAGCTTCCAGTCGATCCGCTTGCCCGACTCGAACATCGCCTGGCCCTCGGCGATCGATTCCTGGTCGGTGCCGAGCCCCACGAACGCGTAGCCGAGCGCGACGGCCTGCCGGTGCGACAGCTCGCGGGCGGTCCACAGCGCGCGCACGGTGCCCTGGATCGCGAGCTGAGGCTGGGACGCGATCGCCTCCGCGGCCCACGTTGCCGACTCGACGAGCTGCTCCTTGGGCACGACCTCCGACACCAGGCCCACCTCGTGGGCGCGTGCGGCCGAGAGCCGCTCGTAGTTCCCGAGCAGGGAGAGGCGCATGATCTCGCCGAACGGCATCCGGTCGGCCATGTGGATCGGCTCGAACGACGCGGTCATCCCGTAGGTGACGTGCGGGTCGAAGAAGGTCGCGTGCTCCGCCGCGATGATGAACTCGACTTCGCCGAGCATGTAGAAGGCCCCGCCGCACGCCATCCCGTTCACGGCCGCGATCACCGGCTTCCACAGGTCCGAGCTCTTGGGGCCGATGTTGTCGCCGGGGTCGTTGAAGTGGAACGGCGTCGAGCCGCTCCCGACGACGTCGGCGTCCGTGGTCGCGTCAGTGGCGCCATCCATCTGCTCCATGCGGTCGATGCCGGTGCAGAACGCCTTCTCGCCGGCGCCGGTGAGCACCACGCACCGGACCTCGTCGCGTCGGCGCAGCGCCCGCCAGCACTCGTGCAGCTCGCGCTGCATCAGTGAGTTGAACGCGTTCAGGCGATCGGGCCGGTTGAGCGTGACCCACGCGACGCCGTTGCGCTCCTCGTACTGGAGCGTCTCGAACTCGGGGAAGGCGCCCACGGGCCGCTCAGCCCCGCCGCTGGGCGTCGATGCCGGGGTTCGTGGTGCGGAACGCGTAGCGGTTGAGGATGTGGCCGACCTGGGCGGGGTCCCACTGCGTCGCGTTCCCCTCCTTGTCGGTCGCGAAGAACTCCTCGCCCATCTGCCACGGCTGGTACACGCACAGGGAGTTGCCGACCATGCGCAGCACCTGGCCCGACACCGGCTTGGAGTCGTCGGACGCGAGCCACACCACCGCCGGGGCCGAGTTGCCCGGGTTCATCCGGTCGAACTCGGCGTAGTCCTCGGGGTGCTTGACCTCTATGTCCTTCATGGCCTGGCCGACCATGCGGGTGAAGCCACCCGGGCCGATGCAGTTGGCACGGACGCCGTAGCGGCTCAGCTCGAGGCTGGCGATGATCGTCATCGCGGCCACCCCCGCCTTCGCGGCGCCGTAGTTGATCTGGCTGGCCTGGCCCTGGAGCCCGGCGCTCGAGACCGTGTTGATGATCGACGCACTCGGCTGGTGACCCGCCTTGGACTCGCTGCGCCAGTACGCCGACGCGTGGTGCATCGTGTGGAACGCGCCGTACATGTGGACCTTCACGACGGTGTCGAAGTCCTCGGGTGCCATCGAGAACATCATCCGGTCGCGCAGGACGCCGGCATTGTTCACCAGGACGTCGAGATGGCCGAATGCGTCGATGGCGGTCTTGACGATGTTCGCCGCGCCCTCGAAGTCGGCGACGCTGTCGTAGTTCGCCACCGCCTCGCCGCCGCGGCCCTTGATGACGTCGACGACCTGATCCGCGACCTTTGCGTCGGCGCCCTCGCCGGTGACCGAGCCCCCGAGGTCGTTCACGACGACCTTGGCCCCGTGATCGGCGAGCATGACCGCCTCGCCCCGGCCAACTCCGTTGCCCGCTCCGGTGACGATCGCCACCTTGCCGTCGAGCATGCCCATTTGCGCGTCCTTCCGAGGAGGCC
Organism: Acidimicrobiia bacterium; assembly: GCA_046484625.1. GTDB lineage: Bacteria > Actinomycetota > Acidimicrobiia > IMCC26256 > PALSA-555 > DASUAO01. Next base: position 5,949 of record JAWOIO010000091.1, on the reverse strand, counting down.
CCAGACTCGGGGAGATACCTGACGTCGGCGTCACGGTACCGCGGGGTACGCGCCGGGCGTCAAGACCACGGAGCAGGGGGAACGGATGGCCGTGGACACCAGCGTCATCGGGAAGTCGACCGGTGCCTACAGGGTGCGCGTCGAGCGAGGCCCGGTCGAGTTCTTCGCGACCGCGTGCAAGGACGACAATCCGATCTACCACGACGCTTCCGCCGCGAAGGCTGCCGGGTTCGACGCGATCCCCGCACCTCCGACGTTCTCGTTCGCGATGCAGCACATGGGCCGCTGGGCCGAGGAGCAGCCGGCGGACCCGACCGGAGGGGTGAACCCGATGCACACCGTCATGAGCGGTCTGTACGCCAAGGGCGGACTGGTCCTCCACGGCGAGGAGGAGTTCCGCTACCACCGCCCGATCGTCGTCGGCGATGTGCTCGTCGGTGCGGGGACCGTCGTCGACCTCTACGAGAAGGACAGCGACACGGCCACCATGACGTTCATCGTGCTCGAGACCGTCTGGCGCGACGAGGCGACGAACGAGCCGGTCGTCACCGAGAAGTTCAACCTCATCCACCGTCTGAAGAAGTAGGGCCCGAAGCAGCGGAACGGGAGCGGAGCGATGAGCGGTGGCCGACTCCAGGACCGCGTGGCGATCATCACCGGTGCCGGGCAGGGGATCGGGCTCGCGTACGCGCAGCGGTTCCTCGACGAAGGTGCCAAGGTGGTCGTCGCGGAGATCGACGAGGAGCGTGCCGCCGCGGGGATGGCTGCGCTCGAGGGCCGCGGTGAGGCGATCCTGGTGCAGACCGACATCGCTGACCCGGACTCGGCCGAGGCCTGCGCGAAGGCGGCCAAGGACACGTTCGGGTCGGTCGACGTCCTCGTGAACAACGCGGCGATCTACCACGACATCGACAACGCCGACTCGAGCTACGAGTACCTCCAGAAGATCGTCAGCGTGAACCAGCACGGCACCTGGCTGATGGCCCGTGCCGTCGCGCCCTACATGGTGGAGCAGCGGCGCGGTCGGATCATCAACCAGTCGTCGGGTGCCGCGTACTCGTACATGTTCCCGCCGATGGACGAGTTCCACGGCCTCGGCAACTTCAGCTACAGCATCACGAAGTGGGGGATCGTCGGCCTCACCAAGTTCATGGCCGCGCAGCTCGGTCAGTACAACATCACCGTGAACTGCATCGCCCCCGGCGTCACCATGACCGAGGCCACGAAGAAGGTGGTCCCGGAGATGTTCATCGGCGGGATGACCGCGATGACGGCGATGAAGCAGACCCTGGAGCCCGAGGACCTCGCGGGCGCGGCGGTGTTCTTCGCCAGCGACGACGCCAGGTTCTGCACCGGTCAGACGCTGGTGATCGACGGCGGCCTCGCGATGCCCGCCTGAGTCCCCGCGCCAACGTTCTTGCGTCACTTGATGCCGAAATGCAGCAAATTCTGACGCAAGAACAGTGGAACGGACGGTTACTCGACGGCGCCCTCGTCGTGGAGGCGAGCCTGCTCCGTTGCGTCGAGGCCCAACAGCTCGCCGAGCACCCAGCCGTTGTCCTGGCCGAGCGTCGGGCCGGCGCGGTCGTAGCCGCACGTCGCGTTCGAGAGCCGGAAGCCGTTGTGCTCGTAGAGCCCTTCGCCGAGGAACGGGTGCTCGAGCTCGACGAAGTGGCCCCGTGCCGCCAGCTGCGGATCACCGTGGACGTCGGCGAAGTCCTGCACCGGGACGGCCTCGATGCCCGCGGCCTGGAGCTGCTCGGCGACGTCGAGTCGGGTGCGTGAGGACGTCCACGCACCCACGGCGGCCTCGACCTCGTCGATGCGGTCGATCCGCTGAGGGAGCGTCACGAGCCCGGGGTCGTCGATGCCGATGATCCCGGCGAGGCGGGCCCACTCCTCGTCGGTCCAGCACGCGATCGCCACCCAACGATCGGAGAGCTGGCGATCGGTGTCGTCGGTCTCGTCGGCGCACGGGAACGCGCCGTGGGGAACCGCGCGGTCGGAGCGGTTGCCGGTGCGCGCGCGGAAGACCCCGTCGACCTCGGCGTCGAGGAGCCACGGCGCGAGCGTCCATGTCCCCGACTCCACCTGCGACACGTCGAGGTAGACGCCTCGCCCGGTGCGCCGCCGGTAGTGGAGCCCGGCCGCGAGTGCGGTCGCCACGTAGCGCGGCGCCAGCGAGTCGGTGATCGTGCCGAACGGACCGAGCGGCGCGCGGTCCGGCCATCCCGTGAGCGAGTTGTACCCGGCGAGCGCCGAGCCCTGGCCACCGAAGCCCGGGTAGTCCTTGTGCGGGCCGGTCTGGCCGTTGAGGCAGGCGCTGATCATGACGAGCCCGGGATCGACAGCCGCCAGCGACTCGTAGTCGAGCCCGAACCCCTTCATGGCACGGGGCGCGTAGTTCTCCGCGACCGCGTCGGCCCACTCGACGACGAGACGGTGCACGAGCGCCACCGAGTCGGGATGCTTGAGGTTCAGCGTGAGGTGGCGCTTCCCGACGTTGAGGCCGTCGTACATCCCCGCGCCTTCGAGGCCGTGCGGGTTGTCGGGGCCGAGCGCCATCGTGCGCAGGAAGTCGGGGCGGGTGCGCGACTCGATGCGCAGCACGGTCGCGCCGTGCTCGACGAAGTAGCGGGTCGCGATCGGCCCCGCCGCCCCCGATCCGAACTCGATGATGTTGACGCCGGCCCAGCTTCCTGGTCGCGCTCGCTCGGCACCGGGGTACCCGGTGCCGCCCTTCGGGTCGCTCGGCTGCTCCACCCGCACGGCCCAGGTGGGTGCGTCGCCACCTCCCGGCTGGGCCGGCGCCGGGGTCGTCGGGCCGGCGGGCGCGGCGTGGCCGTCGGTCGAGGAGACGTGGACGAACCGTGCGGGGAACTGCTCGATGTCGCCGAGAGGGGCGAAGAAGTCGCGGCTGGCGAGCTGGGCGCTCGCCAGGATCTCCCTCGGCGAGTTCGCGGGGGCGAGCATGAGGTTCGTCTCGCAGGCGAGGTCGTAGAGCTCCTGCATCGTGTGGCGCGCGAAGTACTCGCCGATCGGATCCTCAACGGCGCGAAGTGTCTCGTCGGGGACCTGGTTCGGTGACCACGTCGACCAGTCCTGCGCGAGCAGCGCCGCGGCGTCGATGCCGTCGGCAACCACCGCCTTGGTGATGATCTCGAGGCTCGGGATCCTCGCCTTGCCGCCGCGCAGGCCGAAGCTCACCCAGCCGTCCTTGGTCTGCCAGATCTCCTGGGTCTTGCCGATGTGCGCGCCCGCACGGCGGCCCCGGAACTGCTCTCGGGCGTAGCGAGCGGGTGCGGCCATGTTCGCGACGTTCACGCACTCGGCCATCGAGAGGTCGACGCGCTGGGGTTCGCCGGTCCAGAGTGCGGTGAGCGCGGCGAAGGCAGCCTCGCCGCCCGTGTGCGCGTACCCGGACGGTTCGGAGCAGCGCACCGGCGGCCGATCGGAGTCACCGGTCGAGAACATGTTGCCGCTCGCGGCGAGGACGCCGAGGTCCGAGGCGCGCCAGGCGGCGTGCGGCCCGGTGAGCCCGAACGGAGTGATGCTCACCCACGCCGCGCCCGGCGCGCGAGACGGGTCGATCGCGAGCGTGCCGGGGAACCCCGGGGTGTCGAGCACGACATCGGCGGCGGCGAGCAGGTGCTCGAGCGCGGGATCGTCGGCTCCGTCGATCTCGATGGCGGTCTTTCCGGCCGCCCAGGCCCGCCAGCGGTTGGGCTGCTCCCGCAGGGGATGGCCCCCGGGTGGCTCGGCGACGACGACGTCGGCCCCGAGGTCGGCGAGCGCGCGGCCGGCCATCGCGCCCGGCTCACCCGCGAGGTCGAGGACACGGACCCCGTCCAGCAGGCGGCTCGTCACCTTGGATCTCCCTCCATCCGCGTGGCCGCGGACACGACCCGGCGCCACGACCCCGGACTCACTGGGCCGGAGCTGTACCTGACGCCGGCGTCAGCGTACTCTGGCGATCAACGAGCATCCTTGGGGAGGACCGCCATGGCCCAGCACCGCATCGTCGACGCCGACTGCCACATCCTCGAGCCCCCCGACATCTGGGAGAACTGGCTGCCCGAGAAGTACCAGGAGAAGGCCCCGAAGCTCGTGAAGGACCCGGCGGGCGGTGACGCCTGGCTCACCGCGGTCGGCGGCGATCCCGACCCGATCGGCCTCGTGTCGACGCCCGGGATGCCCTTCGACCAGTTCCGGTGGTTCGGCGTCACCTACGAGGAGGCGCGTACCGGCTGTTACAACGGCGAGGCCCGCCTCGCGGACATGGACATCGACGGCGTGCACGCCGAGATCCTGTTCCCGCCGCAGCGCACCATGAGCCACTTTCTCGGCGACGACGACGAGGAGTTCGTGCTCGCCGGGGTGGAGGCGTACAACAACTTCTTGTTCGAGGAGTTCTGCGCGCCCGACCCGAAGCGCCTGATCGGGCTCGCCCAGATGCCGTCGATCGGCATCGACACCGCGGTCGACGCGCTCCGCAAGGCCAAGGCCCGGGGTGCCAAGGGCGTGATCATCTCGAACTGGCCTTCCGGTGGGGACAGCCTCTCGCCGGCCGACGACCCGTTCTGGGAGGCTGCGGTGGACGAAGGCATCCCGGTGTCGGCCCACATCAACATCATCAGTCGGGCCCAGCGCGCAGCCGGACGCAAGGCTGCGGCGAAGAGTGGGAACGTCCTCTACGACATGAGCAGCGAGGCGGCACGCGCCAAGGCGATCGGCTCGATGAGCCATGTGTTCTCGGCGACCGCGGGATCGATGACCCAGATGCTCTTCAGCGGCGTGTTCGACCGCTTCCCCGAGCTGCAGTTCTGCTGGATCGAGACGGGCGTCGGGTGGCTGCCGCACATGCTCGACGCGATCGACGACCGGTATTGGCGGAACCGGTCGTGGGGTGAGCTGTCGATGAAGCACCCACCGTCGCACTACTGGCACACGAACAACGCCGCGTCGTTCATCAGCGACCGGTCGGGGATCACGCTGCGCCACGCGGTCGGCGTCGAGAACATGATGTGGTCGAGCGACTACCCGCACCACGGCAACGACTGGCCCTACTCGCGCAAGGTCATCGACGAGACGATGGGGCACATCGACGAGGCCGAGAAGGCGAAGATCGTCGGCGGCAACGCCGCGCGCATCTGGCATCTCGACGATTGAGACCCGACGCGAGCGCGTCGATCGCGGTCAGGCGGGCGGTGGGACAGTGCCGCGCTCGATCGCGCCGAGCGTGAGCCGCTGGATCGTGCGGTGGTGGGTGTAGTCGACGATGAGGCGGGCGCGGCCGAGGACGGAGGACGCGTGCTGGGCTGCGATCTCCTGGAACGCGTGGAGGTCGTCGGGATCCCAGTCGAGCTCGCCCCCGGTCGCGAAGAGGTCCACGACCCGCCGCTGGGTGGCCTCGATCCCCTCGGCGTAGATCCTCCCCACCTCGACGATCGCCGGGGCGGGGAACCCGAGGGTGTGGAGCTCGGCGAGCGTGCGGAGCAGGTCGAGGTCGCTGCCGTCGTACGCGTCCCGTCCGAACTCAGCCGGATCACGCAGGATCCCGGACTCCCGGAGCTGCTCGGCGAGTGACGGGTCGATCCCGGATCGCTCGACCAGGTCCGTCAGCGTGTACTCGCGGTCGTCGCCACCGCCGAAGATCCCGTCCACGAGCTCGCCGCGCTCCTCGGTGAGCAAGGCCTTGATCGCGGCGAGCGAGAACTTCCGGGCCTGCAGGTCCTTGATCCGCTCGAGCCGCTCGAGGTGCTCGGGCCCGTACCGGTTCGTCCGCCCGCAGCGTTCGGGGGCCGGGAGGAGGCCCTCGCGGCGGTAGTAGCGGATCGTGTCCACGGTCAGGTCGGCCGTGCGGGCGAGGTCGTCGATGCGCCAGCCGTCGGGGTCCGCTCCCATGGATCACCACCCCCCTCGTGTCGCTCCGCCGGTGAACGCCACGCC
>JAWOIO010000006.1:0-26140 GCA_046484625.1 Acidimicrobiia bacterium | reverse complement strand
CGTCGAGGTTCCCAGTCGGCTGGGCGAGGAGGAAGCCGCGCTCTGGCACCGGATCGCGGAGCTCCGTGGCGACAGCGTCTCGCCACCGGAGAAGGGCGTGCTCTCGCGCCTCCGGTCCGCGTTGAAGTAGCGCGGGGTGGACGCAGGGCCGGCGACCTCAGGCGCGATCGCGCACGTCCTCACCGATCGGCTCAACGACGAGGTCCGAGTCGACGGACCCGACGGCCATCACCTCGCGCGCGTGCGGCGCCTCCGATCCGGCGAGCACGTGACCGCGACAGACGGCGCGGGGGAGTGGCGCGAGTACGAGGTGACGGCCGTGAGCGGTCAGGGGCTCGAGCTCCGCGCGACGGGACCGGTCCATACGATCCAGAAGGAGGAGCCCGAGATCACCGTGGCCTTCGCCCTCACCAAGGCATCGAAGCCCGAGGTCGTCGTTCGTCAGCTCACCGAGCTCGGTGTCGACCGGATCGCGCCCGTGGTCGCGGCGCGCTCCGTCGCGCGGCCCGCGGGGGCACGCGCGGAGGCCTTCACCCACCGGATGCGGCGGGTGGCGCGCGAGGCGACCATGCAGTCCCGGCGGGCCTGGCTGCCGGTGGTCGACGGGCCGGCGCCGCTCCTGGGTCTGGCCGGACGCCCGGGACTGGTGGTAGCCGAGCTGGGGGCTCCGACGGCGCGGCTGCTCGCCGACCCGGGGCCCGAGGGCTGGACCCTGCTCGTGGGCCCGGAGGGAGGCCTCGACCCCGAGGAGCGGGACGGCCTGGGGCCGGTGGCCCGATTGGGGCTCGGAGCCCATGTCCTGCGGGCCGAGACGGCGGCCGTGGCCGGGGCGGCGGTACTGGTGACCTCGCGTCAGGCTCGGAGGAGCGAGGAAACTGGCCACGGAGCGTGGGATCGACCCTGCGAATGATGCTACGGTGAGCCGGTTGCTCTGGCTGGGAGAGGTTCGTTGAGCGCTGTCGCTGCGGCTGAGATCGGGGAGCGCCTGCGCGCGATCCGACGCCAGCAGGGCTTGTCCTTGCACGACGTGGAAGCCCGCTCGCAGAAGGAGTTCAAGGCGTCGGTCCTCGGTGCCTATGAACGGGGCGAGCGCGCGCTCTCCGTGGGGAGGCTGTTGCGCCTGGCGGAGCTCTACGACGTCCCTGCCGATCAGCTCCTGCCGCGCGAGGACGCCGTCGACATCGACCTCACGAAGCGACCAGCGGGCGATCCGGTACCGGGGTTCACGATCGATCTCGTGCGCTTGAACCAGCTCGACGACGCCGACGCCCAGGTGCTCTCCCGCTACGCGGCGACGATCCAGCTCCAACGCCAGGACTTCAACGGCCGCATGCTCACGATCCGCTCCGACGACGTGCGTGTCTTGGCCGCGGCGCTCGGACGCAAGCCGGTGGACCTCGCGGTTCGCCTCGACGAGCTCGGTCTCCGAGTCGCCACCTGATCGATCCCGGCTACGCTGCGGGCGACGTGTCCGTACCGTCGCCGACCCAGCTGAAAGTGCTCGTCCCGGGCAACCACCTGATGGTGGAGCTGCTCGGGCATCGCGATCAGCTGCTCAAGATCATCGAATCCTCGTTCCCCGTCTCGATCCACGTGCGCGGCAACGAGATCACCATCGCCGGTGACGACGACGACGTGCAGCGGGTCGGTCGCCTCTTCGAGGAGCTCGTGGTGCTCCTCGACGGCGGACACGCACTCGACGCCGAAGGCCTGGGTCGGTCGATCGACATGCTGAACGCCGACGAGCTGCCCTCGGTCGTGCTCGGAACCGAGGTCCTGCGCGGCCGGAAGCCGGTGCGACCGAAGACGGCGGGGCAGAAGCACTACATCGACGCGGTCCGCGACCACACCGTCACGTTCGCCATCGGGCCCGCCGGGACCGGCAAGAGCTACCTCGCGGTCGCGTTGGCTGTGCAGGCGCTCCAGGCGAAGGAGATCAACCGGATCATCCTCACCCGCCCCGCCGTCGAAGCCGGCGAGCGCCTCGGGTTCCTCCCCGGTGACATCCTGGCCAAGGTCGACCCCTACCTCCGACCGCTCTACGACGCGCTCTACGACATGCTCGACACCGAGGTCGTGGCCCGGCTGATGGAGCGGGGCACCATCGAGGTCGCGCCGCTCGCGTTCATGCGGGGTCGCACGCTCAACGACTCGTTCATCATCCTCGACGAGGCGCAGAACACGACACCCGAGCAGATGAAGATGTTCCTGACGCGCCTCGGGTTCGGTTCCAAGGTGGTCGTGACCGGCGACGTCACCCAGATCGACCTCCCCGAAGGTCGCGGACGGTCGGGCCTGCTCGCGGTTCGCGAGATCCTCGACGACGTCGAAGGCCTGGCCTTCGTCGAGCTGGGACGAGGCGACGTCGTGCGGCACAAGATCGTCCAGGACATCGTGCATGCGTACGAGCGGGCCGACGAGCGAGACGCGCGACCGTGACCGTCCCGGGCCCCATCACGCGGGCGACGGCCATCCAGGTGTTCGGCTCGGACGAGCAGGACGTCGTCGACGTGGACGTCCTGCGCTGGCTGCGGCTCGCGCAGCTCGTGCTCCACGAGGAGCGAGTGCCGCCCGACGCGGAGGTCTCGGTCGTGTTCATCGACCGCGAGACGATCGCCGACCTCAACCAGCGGTTCCTCGACGGCGACGGCCCCACCGATGTGCTCGCCTTCCCACTCGGCGACGATCTCTCGACGGCGGGCCGCTCGCCTGATGCCGGAGGTCGCGGCCCGGGCACCCCGGCGAGCCCCGACGAGCTGCCCGTCGTGCTCGGTGACGTCGTCGTCTGCCCGGAGGTGGCTCGGGACCAGGCACGCGACGGGGGGCGGGACCTCGACGACGAGCTCGCGCTCCTGGTCGTGCACGGCCTGCTCCATCTGCTCGACTACGACCACCATGATCCCGACGAGACTGCCGTGATGCAGCGCAGGGAGCAGGAGCTGCTCGGCAGGTTCCGGGTGTCCGAGGGCGCCGGTTCGCCGACGGAGCGGGCGCAGGGCGCCGAGGAGGGCGACGATGGCGACGAGTGACTGGCTGATCCTCCTCCTGGTGGTCGTCCTGTTCCTCTTCTCGATCGTCCTCGCGGTCGCGGAGATGGCGTTCGCCCGGATGAGCAGGATCCGTGCGCTCGCGCTCGAGGAAGAGGGTCGCAAGGGCGCCGCTCGGCTTGCACGCCTCCTCGAGCAGCCGGAACGGACGATCAACACCCTCCTGCTGCTCGTGCTCGTGTCGCAGCTCACCACGGCGAGCCTCCTCGGGGTCCTCCTCGAACGCCAGGCCGGGGCCTCGGGCGTGGTGATCGGTCTGTTGCTGCAGATCGTGCTGTTCTTCGTGATCGGGGAGGTCGCGCCCAAGACCTACGCGATCCAGCACACCGACCGGGCAGCCCTCGCGCTCTCCGGGTTCCTGTCTGCAATCACCAACTTCCCGCCGCTTCTTGCGCTCTCACGTGCGCTCATCGGACTCGCGAACATCCTGTTGCCCGGGAAGGGCATCAAGGCCGGTCCGTTCGTCACCGAGGAGGATCTCCGCACGATGGCCGACGTCGCGGCCAGCGAGGAGTCGATCGAGCGGGAGGAGCGTCAGCTCATCCACTCGATCTTCGAGTTCGGTGACACGCTCGTGCGCGAGGTGATGCTGCCACGCCCCGACATGATCGCAATCGAGGCCGACGCCACCGTCGAGGAAGCCGTCGAACGGGCGATCGAAGGAGGCTTCTCTCGGATCCCGGCCTACGAGGAGACCACCGACAACATCGTCGGGCTCGTCTACCTCAAGGACCTCGTGCGCCGCGCCCGCGCCGGCGCAGAGCGCGAGCCGGTGCGCGCCTCGCTGAGGAAGGCCGTGTTCGTCCCCGAGCAGAAGCACGTCGCCGAGCTGCTCCGCGAGATGCAGAGCCAGCAGTTCCACATGGCGATCGTCGTCGACGAGCACGGGGGGACCGCGGGCCTGGTGACGCTCGAAGACCTGCTCGAGGAGATCGTCGGTGAGATCACCGACGAGTACGACGTCGAGGGCCCGGGCGTCGAGCGACTCGCCGACGGCTCCCTGCGGGTCCCCGGGCGGCTCCCGGTCAGCGACCTCAGCGAGGAGCTCGGGATGGAGATCCCCGACACCGAGTGGGACACCGTCGCCGGCCTGGTCTTCAACCTCCTCGGGCACGTCCCCGAGGAGGGCGAGACCGTCGGGTTCCAGGGACTGGAGTTCGCGGCCGAGCGGGTGCAGGGACGCAGGATCGCCACGGTCGCGATCCGGCGAACGCCCGCGAACGCCGACACGAAGGCGGCCGACGCGGAGCAGTCGCAGCCGAAGTGAGCTTCCGCTCCGGGTTCGTGACGCTCGTCGGGCGACCGAACGTCGGCAAGTCGACCATGGTGAACCGGATCGTCGGATCCAAGGTCGCGATCACGTCGTCACGTCCCCAGACGACCCGCACGACCGTCCGCGGCGTCCTGACGGCACCCGAGCACCAGGTCGTCCTGCTCGACACCCCCGGGCTGCACAAGCCTCGGACCGCGCTCGGGAAGCGGACGAACGACCGGGCGCTCGCCACCCTCGGAGAGGTCGACGTCGTGTGCCTCCTCGTCGAGGCGAACGCGTCGATCGGGACCGGGGACCGCTACATCGCCGACCTCGTGCGGGCGGTCCCCACGCCGCGCATCCTCGTGCTCAACAAGGTCGACGCGGCCTCCAAGGAGGTGGTCGGCCAGCGCCTGGGCGAGGCGGCCGAACGGCTCGGCGCGTTCGACGCCTATGTCCCCTGCTCGGCCCAGACGGGGGAGGGGCTCGACGCGCTCGTCGCCGAGGTGGTGGCCCGGCTCCCGGAGGGCCCGCAGTACTACCCGGACGGCGTCGTCACGGACCAGCCCGAGACCTTCGTCGCCGCCGAGCTGGTGCGCGAGCAGCTCCTGCGCTCGACCCACGACGAGCTCCCGCACTCGATCTCGGTGTCGTGCGAGGTCCTCGACGACGAGGAGGACGGCCGCACCCATCCCGCCGACGTGCTCCGGCTCCTCGTGACCGTGCGGGTCGAGCGTGAGTCGCAGAAAGGCATCGTCATCGGCCGCGGAGGTGCGATGCTGAAGGATGCCGTCACCCAGGCCCGTCGAGGGCTCGAGAAGCTGCTCGGGACGCGGGTGTACCTCGAGACCCGGGTCCGGGTGGAGCGCGACTGGCAGCGCCGCCCCGAGTCCCTGGATCGGCTCGGATTCTGAGGTCGTGCACAAGTTGCTGCGGCGAAAGGTTCGGGGGATAGAGTGCCGACGCTTGGGTTCGGACCTCGCGATTCGGGAAGACCGGGGGACATGTCAGCCGACGCAATCGATGCAGGCACGATGAGGCGCCGGCTGTCCCGGAGCCGGAGCGGACGGCTGCGGCGCTGGTCGATCCCGCTCCTCGCGCTGAGCGCGATCGTGGTCGCCGGCTGCTCCACCGAGTCGGGCCCCGAGAACGGGCAGAACTCGCTCCGGCCGGTCGGGCGCGACGCGGTCAAGATCGACAACCTCTTCACTCCCGTGTTCTGGGTCGCGGTCGTCATCGGCGTGCTGGTTGTCGGCGCGACGATCGTCTTCGCGATCAAGTTCCGGGCCCGCAAGGGCAGCGACGACCGGCCGAAGCAGATCCACGGATCCACTCCGTTCGAGATCGGCTGGACGATCGTCCCCGCGCTGGTCCTCGCGGTCATCGCCGTGCCGACGGTCAGCACGATCTTCGACCTCGCGTCGGAGCCCAAGGACCCGATCGAGATCACCGTGGTCGGCAAGCAGTGGTGGTGGCAGTTCGACTACACGAAGCAAGAGGGGATCGACAAGAAGGTCGTCACCGCCAACGACCTCCACATCCCGACCGGTCGCGACGTGCTCCTGAACCTCCAGGCCTGCGACCCCTCGCTCGGCGGGGGCTTCGAGGGCGGCCCGGGCTGCAACGTGATCCACTCCTTCTGGGTCCCCGAGCTCGCGGGCAAGAAGGACGTCGTGCCGGGGCGGAGCAACACGCTGAGGCTGCGGGCCGACGAGCCCGGCACCTATCTCGGGCAGTGCGCCGAGTACTGCGGGCTGTCGCACGCCAACATGCGATTCCGGGTCATCGCGGAGTCCCCGGCCGACTTCGCCGCGTGGATCGCGTCGGAGCAGGAAGGGCCGGCCGTGTCGGTCGACGACGCGGGCGAGGCCGGCGAGCTGTTCACGACGAAGTTCCAGTGCACGAACTGCCACACCACCGAGGACTCCAGCCTCAGTGTCTACGGCCCGAACCTCACCCACTTCGCGAGTCGCCAGAGGTTCGCGAGTGGCTACTTCGAGCTGACGCGTGCACGCCTGATCGACTGGATCCACGATGCCCCGGCCCTCGTCCCCATGCAGTCCGAGGGCTGTCGGCTCCCGCCGGGCAAGGGCATCTGCGTCGGCATGCCCTCGTTCTCCCGCGACACTCCACCCGGCCTGCCGGTCATGACCCGCCAGGAGGCAGCCACCATCGCCGACTGGCTCCTCGAGCTGAAGTGAGCACCTCATGACCACCGTTTCGGATGCGCTGCGTACGACGGTCGACCGACCGATCGTGCTGCGACGCCCCAAGGCAACGACCGGGGCGTGGAGCTGGTTCACGACGGTCGACCACAAGAAGATCGGGATCATGTACGGCGCCGCCGCGCTGCTCTTCTTCGTCGTCGGTGGCATCGAGGCGCTCCTGATCCGCCTCCAGCTGTTCCAGCCGAACGGCTCGGTGCTCACGGCCTCGCAGTACAACGAGCTGTTCACGATGCACGGCACGACGATGGTGTTCCTCGTCGGCATGCCGATGGCGGTCGCGTTCGGGAACTACTTCGTCCCGCTCATGATCGGTGCTCGCGACGTGGCGTTCCCGCGCCTCAACGCGTTCGGGTTCTGGGTCGTGTGCGCGGGCGCGATCTTCCTCTACTCGAGCTTCATCCCCGGGATCAACGGGGTCCCGAACGGCGGGTGGTTCGGGTACACGCCGCTCACCAGCACGCCGATCAGCCAGGGCTTCCTCCCCGGCCACGGGCCCGACTTCTGGTCGGTCGGCATCATCATGCTCGGCATCGGGTCGACGACCTCCGCGATCAACTTCATCGTGACGATCCTCAACATGCGTGCGCCGGGGATGACCCTCATGCGCATGCCGGTGTTCGTGTGGATGATGCTGGTCGTCGCGTTCCTCACCGTGTTCGCGATGCCGATCATCACGGTCGCACTGATCATGGTGTTCACCGACCGCAACTTCGGGACGCTGTTCTTCGCGCCCGCCGCGGGCGGTGATCCGCTGCTGTACCAGCACCTCTTCTGGCTCTTCGGGCACCCCGAGGTGTACATCCTGATCCTGCCCGGCATGGGCATCGTCTCGGAGATCCTGCCGGTCGCGTCGCGCAAGCCGCTCTTCGGCTACGCGGTGGTGGTGTTCTCCGGGATCGCGATCGGCTTCCTCGGCTGGGGCGTGTGGGCGCACCACATGTTCACCACCGGCCTCGGCCCGGTGGCGATCTCGGCGTTCGGGCTCTCGACCATGCTCATCGCGGTGCCGACCGGCGTGAAGATCTTCAACTGGCTCGGGACGGTCTTCCGCGGGTCCGTGCGACTCACCACCGCGATGCTGTTCTCACTCGGGTTCATCGCGATGTTCACCATCGGCGGCCTCAGCGGTGTCATGCACTCGATCGTGCCGGCCGACAGCCAGCAGACCGACACCTACTTCGTCGTGGCCCACTTCCACTACGTGCTCTTCGGCGGGCTGATGCTCGCGGTGTTCGGCGGCATGTACTACTGGCTCCCGAAGGTGTTCGGCCGCATGCTCGACGAGCGGCTCGGCAAGATCAACTTCTGGACGATGCTCGTCGGGTTCAACCTCACGTTCTTCCCGATGCACCTCCTCGGCCTCTACGGCCAGCCGCGCCGCACCTACCGCTACGACACCGGCCTCGGTTGGGACGGCCTGAACCAGGCGGTGACCATCGGTGGCTTCGTGATCGCCATCTCGACGCTGATCTTCGTGGTGAACGTCATCGTGTCGATCACCATGAAGCGGGGCGCGGTCGCGGGCGACGACCCGTGGGACGGCCGCTCGCTCGAGTGGTCGATCTCGTCGCCGCCTCCCGAGTACAACTTCGCCGAGGTCCCCGAGGTCGAGGCCCGCGACGACTTCTGGCACCGCAAGTACACCGAGGACGACGAGGGTCGGCTGCTCGCCCTGCCCAAGGGCGGCGCGTACGGCGCCGAGCAACCGGCGCACGACGGCCACGGCATCCACCTGCCGTCGCCGTCGATCTACCCGCTCGTGATGGCGTTCGGCCTGCTCCCCATCGGCTATGCCGCGGTGTACCAGAGCATCATCCCGCTGCTCATCGGCCTCGTCGTGCTGCTCTTCGGCATGTACGCCTGGGGCATCGAGCCCCCTACGGAAGACGGGTAGGCGAGTCGATGGCGACGATCGAGCAGACGACGGCCGGGGCGACCCCGGCGACCACCGGGGGCGACCACGCCCCGGGCGCGCACGACCCACACGCGACCACGACCGGGGTCACGAACACCAAGCTGGCGATGTGGATCTTCCTCGCCTCCGACTGCCTGTTCTTCGGCGCGTTCATCTCCGCCTACATGCTCTACCGGGGTCGCAACGTCGGGTCCGGGCCGACCCAGCTCGACCTGTTCGACATCCCGTTCACCTCGGCGACGTCGTTCATCCTCCTCATGAGCTCGCTCACGATGGTGCTCGCGCTCGCGGCGATCCAGCGCGGCGACCACCGCCGGGTGCGCATCTGGCTGCTCGCGACGGTGTTGCTCGGCGCGACCTTCATCGGCGGCCAGGTCTTCGAGTTCACCGAGTTCACCCGTGAGGGGCTGCACGTCGACACGAGCCTCTTCGGCTCGACGTTCTACCTCCTCACTGGCTTCCACGGTGCCCACGTCACCATCGGCATCATCTGGCTGCTCTCGCTGTGGGGGATGTCGGCCCGGGGCCGGTTGCCGCAGTCCAAGGCCGAGAGCGTGGAGATCGCCGGCCTCTACTGGCACTTCGTCGATGTGGTGTGGATCGTGATCTTCACGATCATCTATCTCGTCCCCCAGCCCGGGCGCTGACACGACCAATGGAGCGGAAGCGATGAGCGAAGGCACGCTCGAACGAGCCGAGGAAGACCTCCGCGCCGTCGAGCACGACGCGCTCGGCCACGCGATGGAGCCGGCACCCGGGCTGTTGCCCGGCGAGCTCCGCCCGCACCCGTCGCCGTTCAAGTACGTCGTCATCGCGGTGGTGCTGTGCGTGGTGACCGCCGCCGAGGTTGCCGTCTCCTACCTCGAGGGCGACATCCCCGACGGGCTCATCATCACGCTGCTGATGATCATGGCGATCATGAAGTTCTGGACGGTCGCGGCCTGGTACATGCACCTCCAGACCGACAAGCCGATCTTCCGTCGGTTCTTCGTGCTCGGGATCGTTGCCGCGGTGATCCTGTACACGATCGTGCTCGCCACGTTCAACGTGTTCGCGTAAGGGTCGGGCTCGTGTTCGGTTCCGCCGCGATTCCTTCCTGGGAGCCGCAGCCCGACGTGTGGCTGCTCATCGCGGCACTCGCCGCGGGCTATTGGATCGCAGTCGTCCGCCTCGGGCCACGCTTCGCCGTCCCCGGCCAGCCGGTGGTCACCCGCCTCCAGGTGACGTGCTGGTCCCTCGGGGTGTTCGCGACCTGGCTCGTCGCCGACTGGCCCGTGCACGTGGTCGCCGAGCAGATGAATTACAGCGTCCACATGGTGCAGCACCTCACGTTCGCGATGGTCGCCGCGCCCCTGCTGCTCCTGGGGACACCGGCGTGGCTCGCCCGCTGGATCGTGCGGCCCACCTCGACGACGTTCCGCATCGTCCGGTCGCTGTCGCGGTTCGTGCCGGCCCTGGTGGTCTTCAACGTCGTGCTGGTGGTGACCCACTGGCCCGCGCTCGTGAACGAGAGCCTCCAGTCGGGGCTGGTCCACTTCTCGCTGCACGCGTTGCTGTTCGTGTCCTCGCTGATCGTGTGGATGCCGGTGCTCTCGCCCCTGCCCGAGATCCCGCGCCTGTCGACGCCCATGCGGGGCATCTACCTGTTCTCGCAGTCGGTCGTGCCGACCGTGCCGGCGTCGTTCCTGACGTTCGGGGCGGCGCCGCTGTACCGCTTCTACGAGGGCGTGCCGCACCTCTGGGGGCTCTCGACGCTCGAGGACCAGCAGGTCGCCGGGCTGATCATGAAGATCGGTGCCGGGATGCTGCTCTGGGCGCTCATCACCGTATTCTTCTTCCGGTGGGCCGCCGACGAAGAGCGGCACCAGCGGCCGACCAACCGTAAGCATCTCGACCGCGAGCTCGCCCAGCTGAGCTCGCCTTGACCCAGAACCGGGAGGCCCTGACGTGAGCGACGCGCCGGCACTCGAGGAAGCGACCGACCCGCGACGCGAGGCGATCTCGACGCGCGGGGTGCTGCCGTTCGCCCTCCCGGTGCTCTCCTCGATCGCGGTCGCGCTCTGGGTCCTGAACATCTCGCGTGCGTTCATCGCCGGTGGCAAGACCGGCGCGCTCGTCATCGCCCTGATCGTGACCGTGGCGATCATGGCGGGGGCCGCGATCGCCTCGGCCGCGCCGCGGCTCCAGTCGTCGACGCTGGTGTTGATCGTGTCGGCCGCGGTCGTGCTGATCGTGTCGGCCGGGTTCGTCTCGCTCGGCCCCAGCGAGGGCGAGGGTGAGGGCGAGGCGAGCGGCTACGTGGAGCCCTCGGGCCCGGCAGTGGCCACGCTCGAGGTCGACGCCCTCCCCTCTTTGAAGTTCCAGTCCGACGAGTTCACCACCCAGGCCGGGATCAACGAGATCAAGTACCTCGACAAGGGCGGGTTCCACACGCTCCTCTTCGACGAACCGGAGTTCGCCGGGTTCAGGCTCGAGGTGCCCCCGGACGACGCCGGCAAGATCGACCTGCCCGCCGGCACGTACACGATCTTCTGCGACGTCCCGGGGCACCGGGCCGCCGGGATGGAAGCGACGCTCACCGTCGAGTAGTTCCGGCGGCCGTCGTCTCCGGCACGAGCACTCGGACGGCCCCGGGCACGACCTCCACGGTCGCGGGCAGCGGTCCGACCCGCTCACCCGAGGCCCAGAGCTCCAGGCCGCTCGCGTCGGCTCGATCGTCGCCTGGCGCGACCTCGACCCGCGCGCCGCGGAGCAGCTCGACCGCGTCGGCCCGGGTGTGCGTGCCCCGGAACACCGAAGGGAAGCGGGCCATCAGCTCCAGACGTGACGTCCGGCCCACGACGCAGACGTCCAGGAGTCCGTCGTCGACCTGCGCATCGGGCGCGATCCGCATCCCGCCGGCATAGCGACTGGTGTTGCCGACGGCAACGAGCCACGCGGGGCCGTGCCACTCCGTGTCGTCGGCGCGTACGCGGATCGTCTGCGCGCGGTAGGCGACGATCGTCCGGAGCATCGCAAGCACGTACAGCGGGGTGCCGGTCGCCCAGCGCACGTCGTTGGCCCAGCGGTTCGCGTCGGCGTCGAAGCCGGTGTTCGCCACGGTGGTGAACCACCGGTGCGTTCCGTCGGCTGCTGTGGCACGGCCGAGGTCCACCCGGGTCAGGACGCCGGCGCCGTCGTCGAGCAGCGCGACGGCGTCGAGGGGACGGCGGTGGTCGATGCCCAGGTGACGCGCGAAGTCGTTGCCGGCACCGGTCGGCACGATCGCGAGCGGGCCGTCGGCCTCGGCGGCGACCCCGGCGAGCGCGGCGACCGTGCCGTCACCCCCGCAGGCCACCAGACCCTCACCCCGGTCGAACGCCGCCCCGGCGAGGACGCCGGCCTCGTCGGCGTCGCGCGTGAGATGCGTGGCGACCCCGGCCTCGTCGAGCGCGGCGCGCAGTCGGGGCAGGAGGCGCCGGCCGCGACTGCGACCGGCCCGCGGGTTCACGATCGCGGTCCAGCCCATGGCCGGGGAGCGTAGGCCGACGTCCCCGTCGGCGCCCTTGGCGACGCCGGGCGGTAGCGTCACTCCCGATGGGCCAGGGCACCGAAGAGATCGCGGGGATCGACCGGAGTCGGGTGCCGCGTCACGTGGCGATCGTCATGGACGGCAACGGCCGTTGGGCCCAGCGCCGCGGGCTGAAGCGGACCGACGGCCATGCGGCGGGCGAGGAAGCCCTGTTCGACACCGTCGAGGGCGCGCTCGACGTCGGCCTGCAGTGGATGACCGTGTACGCGTTCTCCACCGAGAACTGGCGGCGGCCGCTCGACGAGGTCCGGTTCCTGATGCGGTTCAACGAGTCGTTGCTCCTGCGCCGTCGGGACGACCTGAACGAGCGGGGGGTGCGGGTCCGGTTCATCGGACGGCGGGGCGGTCGTGTCCCGCGTCGCGTGCTGCGCCACATCGAGGACACCGAGGCGCTCACCGCGAAGAACCGGCGGATGACCCTCACCTTCGCGTTCAACTACGGCGGACGGGCCGAGCTCGTCGACGCCGTGCGGGAGATCGCGACCCAGGCCCGGGCCCGGAAGCTCGACCCGGGGAAGATCGACGAGCGGACGATCCGTCGCAACCTCTACGCCCCCGACATGCCGGACCCGGACATCCTCGTACGGACATCCGGGGAGTACCGCACGTCGAACTACCTGCTCTGGGAGGCCGCGTACAGCGAGCTGGTGTTCACCGAGGTGCTGTGGCCCGACTTCCGGCGAGCGGACCTGTTCGCCGCGATCGCCGAGTTCCAGGGCCGGGATCGCCGCTTCGGCGCGATCGATCTCACCGAGCGGGAGGACTGAGACATCCCGCCTGATTGCGGACCGGGCCGATCGCAGACCGGGCCGCGAATCACACGCGTGGCAGTACACTTTGCCGCGTGGCGCTGTACCGGGACCAGGGCGTGGTCCTGCGCACGATCAAGCTGGGGGAGACCGACCGCATCGTCTCGATGATGACGCGCGGCAATGGGAAGGTCCGGGCCGTGGCCAAAGGGGTCCGCAAGCCGGGCAGCCGGTTCGGCGCCCGGCTGGAACCGACGACGCACCTCGCGTTCCAGTGCTACCGCGGCCGCGAGCTCGACGTGATCACCCAGGTCGAGACGATCGACGCGAACCGCGCCCTGCGTGAGCACTACGGCTGTCTGACGCACGCGGTCTCGATGCTCGAGGCCGTCGATCAGGTCGCGTTGGAGCGCGAGCCCAACCACGCGCTCTATCGAATGCTCGAGCAGGCCCTCCGGACGCTCGCGCGTGAGCCGTCGCCGGTCGTCAGCACCGCGTTCTTCTGGAAGCTGCTCTCGCTCGAGGGGTTCCACCCGATGCTCGAGGACTGCGCACGATGCGGACGCGACCTGGCGCTCGACGCGGCCGACACGACGGCGGTGTTCGACCTGCACGACGGCGGCACGCTCTGTGCCTCGTGCGGCGGCGCCGGCGGCCGGCGGACCTCCACCGCGGCGCTGGCGGTGGTGGCCCGGATGGTCGGTGGCCGGCTGCGGGGCGTCCTGGATGCCCCGCCGCCCCCCGAGGTCCTGCGGGAGGTCGAGCGCCTCGCCGTGGCGGCCATCGAGCACCATTCGGAGCGTCGGCTCCGCAGCGCCGCGCTCCTCTAGCCGCGCTCCTCTAGCCGCGCTCCTCTAGCCGGGGTCTGCACGCCCCACGAGAGCAGCCCCTCGAAGGCCCCCGGGTACCATCGACGCCTACCTATGGGTGCTCCGGACACGATGGATCGCGTCGTCAACCTCTGCAAGCGGCGCGGGTTGGTGTTCCCGTCGAGCGAGATCTACGGCGGCTTCCGATCGACGTGGGACTACGGGCCGCTGGGCGTGCTCCTGAAGCGCAACGTCAAGGACGCCTGGTGGCGTTCGATGGTCCAGATGCGCGATGACGTCGTCGGCCTCGATGCGGCGATCCTCATGGCGCCGAAGGTCTGGGAGGCCAGCGGCCACCTCGCCACGTTCAGCGACCCGCTCGTCGACTGCCGCTCCTGCAAGGAGCGCTTCCGCGCCGACCACCTCCCCGACTCCGGTGCATGCCCGAACTGCGGGAACAAGGACACGTTCACCGAGGCCCGCCACTTCAACCTCATGTTCAAGACGTTCGTGGGCCCGGTGGAGGACGACGCGTCGGTCGCGTACCTGCGTCCGGAGACCGCCCAGGGCATCTTCGTGAACTTCGCCAACGTCCAGACGACGTCGCGGAAGAAGCCGCCGTTCGGGATCGCCCAGATCGGGAAGTCGTTCCGGAACGAGATCACGCCGGGGAACTTCATCTTCCGCACCCGCGAGTTCGAGCAGATGGAGATGGAGTTCTTCGTCCCGCCGGCCGACGCCGAGCAGTGGTACGAGTACTGGTGCCAGGAGCGCTTCCGCTGGTTCGTCGACCTCGGCGTCCCCGAGTCCATGCTCCGGCTTCGGCCCCACGAGACCGACGAGCTGTCGCACTACTCGGCGGGCACGTCCGACATCGAGTTCGAGTTCCCGTGGGGCTGGGGTGAGCTCGAGGGCATCGCGAACCGCACCGACTTCGACCTCAAGGCGCACGCGGAGCACTCGGGCCAGGACCTGTCGTTCTTCGACCAGGAGCACGACGCCCGCTACGTCCCGTACGTCATCGAACCGGCGCTCGGTACCGACCGGGCGACGCTAGCGTTCCTCCTCGCGGCGTACGCCGAAGAGGAGGTCCCGAACGGGAAGGGCGGGACCGAGAAGCGGACGGTGCTGCGGCTGGACGCGCGCCTCGCGCCGACCACGGTCGCGGTGCTCCCGCTGTCGCGCAATGAGGCGCTCACCCCGGTGGCCGAGAAGGTCGCGGCGGCGCTGCGCGGCAGCTACATGATCGACGTCGACACCGCTGGTTCGATCGGTCGGCGCTACCGTCGTCAGGACGAGGTCGGGACCCCGCTGTGCGTCACGGTCGATTTCGACACGATCGATGACGCGGCGGTCACCGTCCGCGACAGGGACACGATGCAACAGGAGCGCATCGGCATCGATGCGCTCCTCGGCTACCTCCAGGAGCGATTGGGTTGGTGAACGAAGGCGACACCCACTACGAGGTGCTCGGGGTGAGTCCCGGCGCGACCAAGGAGACGATCCGCGCTGCGTATCGCGAACAGCTCGCCGAGGCCCAGGCCGACGTGACGCGTGAGGAGACCGCGAAGCGTCCGAGCGACGATGCGATCGCCACCGCGCGCCAGTCCGAGGCGCGAGTGCGCGCGGCCTGGCAGACCCTCAGTGACCCGATCCAGCGTCAGCGCTACGACGAGAGCAACGGTATCGACAACACCGGGGTCGACCTCGACGAGGAGCTGAGCGACGACGACGTCGATTACACGCCCGAGCCGGTCGACCGGCGCGCCGCGGCGCGCGAGGCGCGGGCGCAGCGCATGGCCGACCGTCCTCCGGGGATGTTCTCGGTGGAGATCCCCCCGACCCCCGCGAGCTGGCCGCCCGGTGTCCGCCCGCCGCCCCCACGGGCGCGCACCATGGCGCTCGGGATCGACATGCTCGTCCTCGTGTTCATCGTCCTGGCCACGTTCATCATCACGCCGATCGTCATCGACCAGATGAAGCCCGAGCAGGCCGACCGTCTCGACGAGATCTCCCTCGTGCTCGATGGCGAGGATGGGAACAGTGGGTTGAACGAACAGCGGGACGCCGCCAACGCCAAGACGGACTCCGACAACGCCGAGACCAGGGCCGCGGCGAAGGCCGACGTGAAGCGCCTCGACAAGAGGATCAGCACGCTCGAGGACGAGCAGACCGACCTCCGCAACGAGGTCCTGCCCATCACCCTGGGCTTCAGCCTCGCGGGCGTCGTGCTGTCGTTGCTGTACCTGGTCCCGGTCAGCGTCCGTACCGGGCGGACCGTCGGGAAACGGTTCCTGCAGATCCGCGCGGTGATGGTCGACGGGAGCCCGCTGACGCTACGGGGCGCGCTCCGCCGCTACGGGACGCCGATGATCCTCGGGTGGATGCTGGCGAACATCTTCGGCCCGCTCGGCTACATGATGGTGCTCTTCGGCGTCCTGACCTGGCCGAGGAACCCGAACCTGCAGGGCCTCCAGGACCGGCTCGCCAAGACGATCGTCGTCGACGGCTGATCGTTGCAGTCCAATGGGGAGAGGAACTGACGTGAAGTACGTGTACGCCTTCGAGGAGGGCTCCAAGGAGCAGAAGTACCTGCTCGGGGGCAAGGGGGCGAACCTCGCCGAGATGACCAACCTCGGCCTCCCGGTCCCGCCGGGGTTCACGATCACCACCGAGGCGTGCAACGCCTACATGACCGGACGTCACACGCTGCCCGGAGGCCTCATGGACGAGGTCGACGCGGCGCTCGAAGCGCTCGAGTCGAAGATGGGGAAGCGCCTCGGCGACGCCACCGACCCGCTCCTTGTGTCGGTGCGCTCGGGTGCTCCGTTCTCGATGCCCGGGATGATGGACACGGTCCTCAACCTGGGGCTCAACGACGAGTCGGTGAACGGTCTCGCGGCCCAGACCGACAACGAGCGCTTCGCGTTCGACTCGTACCGGCGCTTCGTGCAGATGTTCGGCAAGATCGTCCTCGACGTCCCCGGCGACGACTTCGAGGAGGCCCTCGAGGCGCTGCGTGAGTCGAAGGGTGTGAAGACCGACCCCGAGCTCGACGCCGACGCGCTGCGCGGGCTGGTGGAGACGTTCAAGGGGATCGTGCAGACCCACGCCGGGATCGCATTCCCGCAGGACCCACGTGAGCAGCTCGGCCACGCGATCGAGGCGGTGTTCCGCTCGTGGGACGGGGAGCGGGCTCGGATCTACCGGAAGATGGAGAAGATCGCCGACGACCTCGGCACCGCGGTCAACGTCCAGACCATGGTGTTCGGCAACAAGGGCGACGACTCCGGCACGGGCGTGGCGTTCACCCGCGACCCTGCGACCGGCGAGAACAAGGCCTACGGCGACTTCCTCGCCAACGCCCAGGGCGAGGACGTCGTGGCCGGGATCCGCACGACCGAGCCGCTCGACGCGATGGCGAACGACTTCGGCGAGTGCCACACCCAGCTGCTCGAGGTGATGGACCGCCTGCAGACGCACTACCGCGACATGTGCGACATCGAGTTCACGATCGAGCAGGGCCGCCTCTTCATCCTCCAGACCCGCGTCGGCAAGCGCACCGCGCTCGCGGCACTGCGCATGGCGGTCGAGATGGAGTCCGAGGGGCTCATCGACACGCGTGAGGCCGTCCTGCGGGTCCAGCCCGAGCAGCTCGACCAGCTGCTCCACCCGCAGTTCGATCCCGAGGCGGAGTACACCGCGCTGGCAAAGGGTCTCAACGCGTCGCCCGGTGCCGCGGTCGGCAACGTGTACTTCACGGCCGACGCCGCGGAGGCGCATCAGGCAGCGGGCGAGACCGTGATCCTCGTCCGACCGGAGACGTCGCCCGACGACCTCCACGGGATGATCGCGGCCGCGGGGATCCTCACCTCGCGCGGTGGGCTCGTGAGCCACGCAGCCGTGGTTGCCCGCGGCATGGGCACCCCGGCGGTGTGCGGCGCGCAGTCGATCGACATCGACGTGAAGGGCAAGCAGTTCACGGTCGGCGACACGGTCGTGCGCGAGGGCGAGGTCATCTCGATCAACGGCACATCCGGCGAGGTGGTCATCGGGCCGGTGGCGGTGGTCACGCCCGAGCCGTCGGGTCCGTTCGACACGATCCTTGCGTGGGCCGACGAGTTCCGCACGCTGGGCATCCGCGCCAACGCCGACCTGCCCCACGACGCGAACGTGGCGTTGGGATTCGGGGCCGAGGGCATCGGCCTGTGCCGCACCGAGCACATGTTCCTCGGCGACCGCCTGCCGCTGGTGCAGCGCTTCATCCTCGCCGAGGACGGGGTCGAGGAGCACGCCGCGCTCACTGAGCTGGCGGAGCTCCAGCGCGCCGACTTCGTCGACATCTTCACGGCGATGGACGGCAAGCCGGTCACCGTCCGACTGCTCGACCCTCCGCTCCACGAGTTCCTCCCGGACATCGAGGAGCTCGCGGTGCGCGACGCCACGGGCGACCTCGATGATGCCGGCAAGACGCTGCTCCACGCGGCTCGCCAGCTGCACGAGTCGAACCCGATGCTCGGGACGCGCGGTGTGCGCCTCGGCGTCCTGAAGCCCGATCTGTACCGGGCCCAGGTGCGGGCGATCCTCGTGGCCGCGGGGCTGTGCAAGCTGAAGGGCGGCAATCCCAAGGTCGAGATCATGATCCCGTTGGCGGTCACCGAGCCCGAGCTCGCCCACGCGATCGACTTGGTGCGCGAGGTGGCCGAGGAGCTCGCGACCGAGGGTCACGGCCTCGAGGGGGTCGACTATCTCGTCGGCACGATGATCGAGACGCCCCGGGCCGCCCTGGTCGCCGACGAGATCGCCGGGGTTGCCGAGTTCTTCTCGTTCGGCACGAACGATCTCACCCAGATGACGTTCGGGTTCTCCCGCGACGACATCGAAGGCCGGTTCCTGCCGCGCTACCTCGAGCTCAAGCTGATCGACGCGAACCCGTTCGAGACGATCGACGCCACGGGCGTCGGTCAGCTCGTGAAGCTCGCCGTCGAGCGGGGCCGTGCCGTGCGCCCGGACCTCAAGCTCGGGATCTGCGGCGAGCACGGTGGCGACCCGGCGTCGGTTGCGTTCTGCCATGAGGTCGGCCTCGACTACGTGTCGTGCTCGCCGTACCGCGTGCCGCTTGCTCGTCTGGCCGCGGCGCACGCCGCGCTGGGCTCCGACGGTCCCGGCACCACCGCGTAGGTCCACCGCGTCAGGCCGCCGCCTGATCCGGCGGGGCTCGGCCCTCGCGGGACCCGAGGGCGCAGAGGTCCCACGTGCCGTCGGCGTCGACCACGATCTCGTGGCCCTCGTCGTGGACGAGACGGTGGTGGCGGGGGCAGAGGTTCCCGAGCTCGGGATAGGTGGTGCGGCGCGATCGCGCGAACGCTTCCGTGTGGTGTCGGTGCAGGTAGCGGTCGTGGTCGCAGCCTCGGATCCGACACGTGCGGTCGCGTTCGGCGATCGCGATCTTCAACGGCGCCGGCACGTGGCGAGTGGTGGAGACCACGGTCTGGACGTCGACGCCGTCGGTGATGACGAGCTGGAGCAGCCCGTGGGAGAGGACCTCGCGGGCGTGAGCGACCGGGACCGGCCCGACGCCGGGAATCTCGCAGGTCTCGCCCGGCTCCGTGTGGCCGCGCAGCAGGGCGGGGAGGTCGACGCGGATTCGGGCGACGTGCTTCTTCGGCCGCGTGGTCGCGTCGCTCGGACCGGAGCGTCCGAGGTCGATGAGGGCGTCGAAACGGTAGGCGTCGAGCGACTCGCGCTGACCGGCGCGTCGGGCGGCATCGAAGCGCCGCTGCGTGAGCGGCTCGAGCGCTTCGAGCAGGTCGGCGACCGCGGCGGTCGGTCCCGAGAACGTGCCGTGGATCGCGGCACCGCGGTTCCAGGTGCGGAGGTGGCGTCCACGGTGGGCGTGGCGGGCGGCGGCGTCCTCGTCGGTGGCCGCGTGGATGACGCGCTCCTTCTCGGCGCGCAGACCCCGCATGCCGGACCGGTCGGCTGCGCTGAGCAGTCGCTGCTCGGCGTTCGGATCCGCGGCGGCGCCGGCGGAGATCTGGGCGGCCTGGGCGATCGACAGCGAACCGTCCCGGACGCGTTCGGCGGTGGCCGGGAGGTGCTCGAGCCGCTGCGCGGTGACGAGTGCTTCGCGGGCTGCGCCCTCGGAGCACCCGGAGGTCTCGGCGAGCCACTGCTCGACGCGCATGGACCGCCCGCCGCGCCATGCGCCGGTGGCATCGGCGCGCGCCGCCAACCGGGCCTTCGCCGCGGCACAGAGCCGCTCGCCGAGGGCGGTGGTGCGGGTGAGCCGGGCCGCGTCGCGTCCGGTGAGCAGCGTGGCGTCGAGGCGGCCCAGCACGGCACGCAGGCTGCGGACCGCGTCCTCGACCTCGGCCGGCGCCGCCGGGCGCTTCTCGTCTTCTCGGGAATCGAACGTATGTTCGTTCATGTCCATGGAGACGAGGATGGCACAGCGGTGTGACAGCGATCCGCGAGATTCGAGAGGGTCTCTTCTTCGACCCGAGCGCGAGCGCAGGGTTCTTCCCGGCGATGTCACACCCCACCGGTACCCTCACCTCATGACCGAGCTCGCTGTCGTACCGAACCAAGAACCCGAAGCTGGGGAACCCGACGCACCGATCCCGCTCGTCGCGTCGGCCCACCTCGGCGCGAACGCGTATGTCGGCGGTCGCCTCCACACCCGCGTGGAGCGTGAGGACGCGCTCCACGCGCTCCTCGCGCCCGGCGCGACCCGCCCGGTGGGCGCGGGCAGGCGGGCACGCGACGAGGAACCCGACCCGTACCGGCTCTGCTTCGAGCGCGACCTCGACCGCATCAAGCACTCCCGCCCGTGGCGGCGTCTCGCGGGGAAGTGCCAGGTGTTCGTCGCCCCCGAGGACGATCACCTCCGCACCCGACTCACCCACGCGGTCGAGGTCGCCCAGGTCGCCGTCGGCGTCGCCCGGGCTGCGAACCTGTGCGTGCCGCTCACCGAGGCGATCGCCCTCGCGCACGACTGTGGGCACGGTCCGGCCGGCCACGCGTCCGAGGAGGCGTTCTCGCCGTACCTGCCCGACACTGGATACGACCATGCGGTCTACGGCGCCGACGTCACCCTGGCGGAGCTCAACCTGTGCCTCGAGACGCTCGACGGCGTGCGGAACCACTCGTGGCGGCGCCCGCCGCCGTCCACCCCGGAGGGCGAGGTCGTGGCCTGGGCCGACCGCATCGCCTACGTGTGCCACGACTTCGAGGACGCGGTCCGCGCCGGGATCCTCGTCCCGGCCGACCTGCCCGAGGAGGTACGCGACACCGTGGGCGACCGCCGCTCGCAGCAGATCGGCGGGTTCCTCCACGCGGTGCTGCACGCGATCGAGCGCACCGGCCACGTGGGGATGACCGAGCCCGAGGCGAGCGCGCTCCAGGCCTTCCGCGACTTCAACTTCGAGCGCATCTACCTCCGGCCGGCGGCGCGGCGCCAGGCCGAGCGGGTGATCCGCCTCCTCCGGGGGCTCGTCGACCACTTCGCCGACGCCCCGGGGCGCCTACCCGAAGCCCCCGCCCTCGTCGCCGGGTCGCCAGAGGCCACCGCCGCCGCGGTCCACTACGTCAGCGGGATGACCGATCGCTTCGCGTTGGGCCTCGGGGTCGAGCTGCTCGGCTGGCGGCCCGACGACCTGCCTCGCGGCGTCTGACGGCTGCTCGGGGCCTAGTCTCGGGCCGTTCGCTACCGACCCATCGTACCCAGGGGGATCCGATGCACCGGAGCACACCTCGTCGAGTCCTGCTCGTCACGCTGCTGATCACAGGGCTCGCCGTCGCCACCGAGGCGACCGCGTTCGCCGACTCGTCGTCCCGCCACCCTGCGTCTGCGCTGGCCAAGAAGAAGAAGCCGACGCTCAAGGTCGCCTCGTCGGATCTCGGCGACATCCTCGTCGACAGCAAGGGGATGACGCTCTACCTCTACACACCCGACGGCAACAACATCGACGAGAGCCAGTGCACCGGTGGCTGCGCGTCGGCCTGGCCGCCGCTGACCGCCAAGAAGGCGCGGGTCGGCAAGGGACTCGACGCCTCGCTCGTCACCGTCAACGGCTCCGGCCAGGTCGCGTACAACAACCAACTGCTGTACCGCTACGGCGGCGACTCGGCCAAGGGCGACACCAACGGGCAGGGGATCGGCGGCGTGTGGTTCGTCGTCTCGCCCTCCTCGAGCCCGGCCTCCAACTGACACTCCGGCGGCCGCCGCAGCCGGATCCCCCGAGCGGTCGTCTCGAAGGTCGCCTCCGTCCAGGGTGTCCCGCTCCGGGCCTAACCTCGCCGGAGCAATGGGAATCGTCGACGAGGACATCACCCGGGTCCGGGACGCCACCGACATCGTCGCGCTCGTCAGTGAGTTCGTCGCGCTGAAGCGGGTCGGGCAGCGGTACTCGGGGCTGTGCCCGTTCCACCAGGAGAAGTCGCCGTCGTTCTCGGTGAACCAGGAGCTCGGCCTGTACCACTGCTTCGGGTGCCAGGCGAGTGGCGACTCGATCACCTTCCTCCGTGAGCTCGAGCACCTCGACTTCGTCGAGACCGTCGAACGTCTGGCGCAGCGCGCGGGGATCACCCTCCGCTACGACGACAAGAACGTCCAGCGCGACCGGTCCCGGCGGTCACGGCTGATCGAGGCGGTTGCCGCGGCGGTCGACTTCTACCACCGTCTCCTCATCGAGGACCCGGCCGGCGGCAAGGCGCGCAAGTACCTGCGGGGGCGCGGGTTCGACGGCGACGCGGCGCGTCGGTTCGTACTGGGGTACTCGCCCGACGGATGGGATGCGTTGAGCCGCTTCCTCCAGCAGGAGAAGAAGTTCTCCCGCGACGACATCGTCGCGGCTGGGCTCGCCTTCGTGAACAAGGCGAACCGGCTCCAGGACCAGTTCCGTGGCCGCCTGATGTTCCCCATCTACGACGCCCGGGGGGACGCCGCCGGGTTCGGGGGGCGCGCGCTCGACGACGAGGGACCGAAGTACAAGAACTCGCCGGAGACGCCGATCTACCAGAAGAGCCGCCTGCTCTACGGCCTCAACTGGGCCAAGGCCGACATCGTGGCGAGAGGCGAGGCGATCATCTGTGAGGGCTACACGGACGTGATGGCCTATACCCTGGCCGGGGCGCCCAACGCCGTGGCGACGTGCGGGACCGCGCTCGCCGACGACCACGCCAAGGCGTTGAAGAACCTGGCCCGCAAGGTGGTCCTCGCGTACGACGCCGACGCCGCCGGTGCCGGAGCGGCCGAGCGTTGGTACAAGTGGGAGTCCGAGCTCGAGCTCGAGGTGAAGGTGGCGGCACTGCCGCCGGGGAACGACCCGGGCGACCTGTGGCGCGACGACCGCGGTCGCCTCCTCACGTCGATCGAGGAGGCGGTGCCGTTCCTCCAGTTCCGGGTCGACCGGGTGCTCGACGCCGCCGACCTGTCGACGATCGAAGGTCGCGCCCGCGCGGCGGAGGCGGCAGCGCGGATGGTCGCCCAACATCCGAGTCCCCTCGTGCGCGACCAGTACGCGGTGCAGCTCTCGGGACGCCTCGACCTCGACGACGACAGCTTGCGCGGTCAAGTCGATCGCGCGACCCGTGAGCCGATGCGGCCGGAGCGCCCGGTGGTCCGTCGCGGCCGTGGTTCCGAGCCGGAGCGCGACGACGAGCCACCACCGGCCGAGCCGTTGCGCGTCGACCGTCGCGAGCTCGACGTGCTGCGGTGGGCGATCCACGAGCCCGAGCTGGTGGCCGACTGGCTCGACGAGTCGTTGCTGCTCGACCCGGTCGCGCGCGGCGCGTACGACCTCCTCGTCTCTCGTCACGACCTCCACGAAGCGATCGACGGCGCGGCAGGCCCGACGCGGCTCCTGCTCGAGCAGCTTGCGGTCGAGGAACCGCTCGCCGACGACGAGCCCGCGACGATCCGAGCACGTCTCATGGTGAACACTGTCGTACCCGTCGCCAAACGAGTGCTCGCGCGGCTGCTGCGCGACGGCGACGAGCGCGGCGGCGAGGTCAATCGACTGCTCGACACGATCGCGCACGAACGCGAGATCGGCGACTGGCCGCGGGCACTGGAGGCGGCAAGTCAGTTGGTAGTGTGGATCGTCGCCGATGCCCGACGAGTCGCGTCCGTGGAGCCGGATGCGCCGACCTCGAAGTCGGAAGTACCGGAGAACGTGGAACGCCCGGAACAGGTGGAGCAGGAGTCGTGACCAAGCCGAACGTCGTGACCGACGACCCGGCGAACGATGCCGCCCTCGAGGCGCTCATCGCCCGCGCGAAGGAGCACGGCTCGGTCACCGAGGAAGAGGTGTTCGCGCACTACCACTTGCTCGATCCGGAGCCGGCCGAAGTGCAAGCGGTCTACGACCGGCTGCGTACCCGGGGCGTCGAGGTCGTCGACGAGGTGATCGCGGAGCTGCGCGCCGAGGACGCGGCGCGCGGTCCTGTGGCCGCATCCGATGGCGCTGTGGCGCCCGGACACCGGCCGCGGAAGCTGACCGCTGCCGAGCGTCTCGACGGTGCGCTCCAGTCGGGCAGCGACCGGGGCGACGGGGGCAGCTTCGATCCGGTGCGCATGTACCTCAAGGAGATCGGTCGCTACCGGCTCCTCACCGGTGACGACGAGAAGGCGAAGGCGCGGCGCATCGAGGCCGGAGCGGATGCCTTCGCGGCCACCACGCCTCCCGAGGAGGCGGAGGTCGAGGCCGAGATCGTCGACCCGACCGACTTCACGAAGCGCCAGTCGACCCGAAGTGCCCTGCAGCGGGCACTGGAGCTCGCCGTCGTGATGAGAACCACCTGTGGTCCCGGAGAGACCGGCGACCAGCTCGCCACGATCACCGCAACGCTCGAGACCGAGCTGACCAAGCTCCTCCCCATGCCGGTGGGGCCCGCGGCGAACATCCAGCAGGTCGCCGCGCTCACCGACGAGAACTACCGCATGCTGATCCAGATGGCCGAGAAGCTGGCGGCGACGCTCGATCCCGAGAGCGAAGCGCACGCCCGTGCCGTCGAGATCGCCGCGCTCATCGACGGCGAGCTCGCCAAGCAGGAGCTCACCAACGCCAACCTTCGCCTGGTCGTGTCGATCGCGAAGCGCTACGTGGGCCGCGGGATGGCGCTGCTCGACCTCGTCCAGGAGGGCAACCTCGGCCTGATCCGTGCCGTCGAGAAGTTCGACTACACGAAGGGCTTCAAGTTCTCGACCTACGCAACCTGGTGGATCCGCCAGGCGATCACCCGGGCGATCGCCGACCAGGCGCGCACGATCCGCATCCCGGTCCACATGGTCGAGACGATGAACAAGGTGCTCCGCACCCAGCGTCAGATGCTCCAGGAGCTCGAGCGCGAGCCCACGGTCGAGGAAGTCGCCGCGAAGGTCGACCTCACCCCGGAGAAGGTACGTGAGATCCAGCGGATCTCCCAGGAGCCGCTGTCGCTCGAGACGCCGGTCGGCGAGGAGGACGACTCCTCCCTCGGCGACTTCGTGCCCGACGAGAGCGCGGTGTCGCCCGACTCCGCCGCCGAGCGCGAGCGGCTCAAGGACGAGATCGAGCTCGCGTTGCTGGAGCTCAACGAGCGCGAGCAGCAGGTCATGCGGCTGCGCTTCGGACTCGACGATGGGCAGGTGCGCACACTCGAACAGGTCGGGCGTGAGTTCGGCGTCACACGCGAGCGCATCCGTCAGATCGAGTCGAAGACCCTCGCGAAGCTGCGTCACCCGACGCGGTCCCAGCGCCTGCGCGACTACCTGGACGAGGGCTGAGCGGCCCCACGGCGCCGCCAGCGCGTCGATCCCGGTGGTCGCGTAGGGTATCCCCTAGATGTCCCCATCGACTCCGCGCCGATCCGCACGGGTGCGTCGCGCCGCGAAGGTCGCCGTCGCGCTGTGCACGACGGTTGCACTGGCCGGGCTCCCATCCGTGGTCGCGGGTGCGGGAACGAGTCGCCAGGGCGGGAGCGACGATCGACGGCCGGGTTTCGCCGACGGCGAGTGGATCGGCGACATGGTCGCGGGCTTCGGATTCGCGTTCGACGGCACCGCCGGCGGGAGCGACGGGAGCGGCGTGTTCTCGCTGAGCGTCGACGGCGGCACCATCACTGCGGGCAGCTACGAAGCGAGCGCTGCCGGCAGCTTCGCATCGTCGCTCGGTCCCGGCGGCAGCGGCGAGGGGACGCTGAGCGCATCGGGCACCATCACCGGTCCTGCCGACGAACCGATCATCGAGAACGTCATCGCCCGGATCACCGGGACGATCACGGTGGGCGGGGTGACCGTGCCGCTCGACCAGGAGCTCGGCGGCGGACAGATGGTCATCACGATCCTGTCGGCGACCTGCTCGGTCGTTATCGGGACTGCCGAGCCCGACGTCAGGGCCGCGGTGGCGGGATCGGTGACCATCACCGAGCTGTCGTCGAGGTTCGTCGCCACCCGCCAGTCGGCGACTCCGAGCGAACGCCGGGACGACTTCAGCACCGAGGTCGTGAGCATCATCGTGGCCGGAGACGAGGTCGTCGCCGACGCCGCCGACGGATCGCTCGACCTGACCGCGTAAGATAAAGTA